>NZ_CP009692.1:3338520-3658078 GCF_000832605.1 Bacillus mycoides | reverse complement strand
CTAACTTATGAAAATGATCGATATGTAATTATTTTTAATGGTGAAATTTACAATTATGTAGAACTACGTGAAATGTTACTTGAAAAAGGTGCAACTTTTGCTACACAATCTGATACAGAAGTTATCATTGCATTGTATGCACATATGAAAGAAAAATGTGTAGACTACCTTCGTGGTATGTTCGCATTTATGATTTGGGATCGTGAAGAAAAGACACTTTTCGGTGCACGTGACCACTTCGGTATTAAGCCTTTATACATCGCACAACAAGGTGATACTACATTCTTCGCATCTGAGAAGAAAAGTATTATGCATGTAATGGAAGACAAAGGGGTAAACCCAAAGTCACTACAACACTACTTTACGTACCAATATGGTCCAGAGCCAGAAACATTAACAATTGATGTTAACAAAATTGAGCCTGGTCATTACTTCGTAAAAGAAATCGGTAAAGAGATGGAAATCCATCGCTACTGGAATCCTTATTTCAACGCTTCAAGCGCAACGAAAGAGGAGCATATCCAAGCAATTCGTGATGTATTATACGATTCTGTAAAAGTACATATGCGTAGTGATGTACCAGTAGGTTCTTTCTTATCTGGTGGTATCGATTCATCTATTATTGCTTCTATCGCAAGAGAAATGAATCCAAATCTATTAACATTCTCTATTGGTTTCGAACAACGTGGTTTCAGTGAAGTTGATGTTGCGAAAGAAACTGCTGAGAAATTAGGAGTTAAAAACCATAACGTATTCATTACAGCGCAAGAATTTATGGATGAGTTCCCAAAAATCATTTGGCATATGGATGATCCTTTAGCGGATCCAGCAGCTGTACCATTGTATTTCGTTGCGAAAGAAGCGCGTAAACACGTAACGGTTGTTCTTTCTGGTGAAGGTGCAGACGAGTTGTTTGGTGGATATAACATTTATCGTGAGCCAAACTCGTTAAAAATGTTCTCTTACATTCCTAGCCCAGGAAAGAGTGTTCTAAAGGCATTAAGTGGTGCTCTTAAAGAAGGGTTTAAAGGAAAAAGCTTCTTAGAGCGTGGATGTACGCCAATCGAAGAGCGTTACTATGGAAATGCGAAAATCTTCCGTGAAGAAGAGAAAGCTGAATTAATGAAGTATTACGATGAAAGTGTTAACTATATGGATATCACGAAACCATTGTATAACGAAATTAAAGATTATGATGATGTAAGTAAAATGCAGTACATTGATATGTTCACATGGTTACGCGGCGATATTTTATTAAAAGCTGATAAAATGACGATGGCAAATTCATTAGAACTTCGTGTACCGTTCTTAGATAAAGAAGTATTTGACGTTGCATCTAAAATTCCGACAGAATTTAAAATTGCAAACGGAACAACGAAAGCTATATTACGTGAAGCTGCTCGTGGAATTGTTCCGGATCACGTGTTAGATCGTAAAAAGCTTGGATTCCCAGTACCAATTCGTCACTGGTTAAAAGATGAAATGCACGATTGGGCTGTAAATATTATTAAAGAAAGCAAAACTGAGCATTTAATCGAAAAACAGTATGTATTAAACTTACTGGAAGCACATTGTGCAGATAAAGGCGATTATAGCCGTAAAATTTGGACTGTACTTGCGTTTATGGTATGGCATCAAATTTATGTTGAGCATAAATACGATACGAATAAGTTCCACGAAGAAACAAAGCGTGCGTATAGCTTAGTTTAATAAAAAACCTTAAGGTCGCATTCGATCTTAAGGTTTTTTTCATAAATTGCATTTATTATTGATACAATAATAGTAAAAGGATGGACAACATATGATTACGTTTGAGAAAGTAAATACAGAAAATGAAAGCGCTGTAAAAGAAATGTTTCACTCACACAGCTTAGATGAGAAAAAGGTTCAGTATTGTGTAAAGGTTGATGATACATATATTGGCGTAATAGATTATAGCGTTCAAGAAGAGAGTGCTATTTTGTCACAGTTAATTATTCATTTTGATTATCAAGGTTATGGATACGGGACAAATACGTATTTTACATTTGAAGAAATGATGAAACAGAGAAATGTGAAAGAAATAAAAGTATTGCAAGAGATGTTTACGGAACAAGCTAAATCTTTCATAGAGGGATCTGGTTTTATTGAGGAAAATGGAATATATGTAAAGAAAATATAGTGAATATTGATTAGGTGATGATATGAATATAAGGTAGGTGGACGTATGACGATAACTTCTGGTCTTGTATTAGTTGGAGGTTGTTTTATAGTAGCAGAACTATGCCAGACTTTTATTCGGAAAAGAATGTATAAGAAGAGAAGACCATATGAATTACAATATATTCCCGTATTTTTAATTTTGTTTTGTATGCTATTTGTATTGCAAAACATAACGTATTTCCCACCTCTTTTGAACATCTTTTTGAAGTTTGGGTTGCTATATAGCGGCGGTGGGATATTTCTTTTATTTCTTTTATTTTGCATACGTTACATCCATTATCAATCGTATATATTCATTTTAAATTGGCTAAAGCAAAGCGATAGAAACCGCCTTATATAAGGGGGTTTTTTTATTTGTACTTGTAACGGAACTTGTACAATTAACATAAAATAGGACGAGTAGAAATGAAAGCTTATTACAATAAAGAAAGGAACGAAAAAGATATATGAAACTTGTTATAGACGCAGGGCATGGTGGATATGATTCTGGTGCTGTTGGTAATGGGTTAGTGGAAAAAGAGTTAACACTTCAAATTGCTAGACGTGTGCGAGATATTTTATCTGCAAATTATCCAATCAATATTAAAATGACACGTGATAGTGATGTGTTTATCTCTTTATCAGAACGTGCTAATATTGCTAATTCATTTGGTGCAGATTATTTTATCTCATTTCACATTAATAGTGGCGGTGGAACTGGATTTGAAAGTTATATTTACAACGCGCTATCTAATAGTAGTTCCGCATATGAAAAGCAACAAAAAATGCATGCAGCAGTCAATCCTGTATTAACAAAATACGGTCTTCGTGACCGAGGAGCCAAAAAAGCAAATTATGCGGTACTAAGAGAGACTGCAATGGATGCAATTTTAACAGAGACTGCCTTTATTGATACAACGTTTGATGCTAATTTATTGAAAAATCCACAATTTATCGAAGATCTAAGCCAAGCGTATGCAAACGGAATAGCAGCTATTTTTGGAGTAGCTCCAAATCCGAATCCTCCAAATCCACAACCAACACCACAAACGAAGGGGATTGCCTATATACTTGGGAAAAATGTGAATTTAAGAAGTGGCCCATCAACGTCTTCTTCAGTTATTCGTCAACTAAACGCCCCAGAATCGTATGTCGTATATCAGGAAAGTAACGGATGGTTAGACTTAGGAAATGGACAATGGGTGTATAATGACCCTTCGTACATTAATTTTGTAAAGACGAGCAATAGTGATGGAAGTCCAATTGGTGTCGCTTATATACAAGGAACGAATGTGAACTTAAGAAGTGGTCCATCAACATCTTCTTCAGTTATTCGTAAATTAAATAATCCAGAATCTTATTTAGTATATATTAATCAAAACGGTTGGTTGAACCTTGGTGGAAATCAATGGGTGTATAATGATCCATCATATATTAAATATAATCAATATTAGGAAATGAGTTTATAATGTAATACGAATGCGTATTTATGTATAACGTAGATACGCATTTTAAGAACGTTTATTATTTTCATACTTATACACTTTATTTTAAAAATAAACATTTGAATAGCGGATAGAATCTAAAATGTATATATTGAAAAAGTTTTCTGATATACATTGACAATGTATGTAATATACATTAATCTTTAATTGTTAATGATAATCGATTTCATCTAGGGAGGACATATGGTACATAGTAAAAAAATATTTATGTTCTGCATTATGATACTTATGGTAATAATCGCAGGGTGTAGCAAAGAAGAGAAAAAAGAAAATGATACATCGGCTAAAGCAAAAGATTCGTATACTGTAAAGCATGCAATGGGTGAAACAACAGTAAATGGTACACCTAAAAAAGTAGTTGTTTTAACAAATGAGGGTGCGGAGGCGCTTTTAGCTGTCGGAGTAACACCAGTTGGAACTACAAAACCACGTGCTGGTGATGAATGGTATCCTCATTTAGCGAAAGATTTAAAAGATACGAAAGTTGTAGGTACTGAGCGTGATATTAATTTAGAGGCAGTTATGAAGCTTAAGCCAGATTTAATTATCGGGAATAAAATGCGTCATGAAAAAATATATGAGCAATTGAACGAAATAGCGCCAACTGTGTACGCTGAAACATTGCGCGGGGATTGGAAAGAAAACTTTACACTCTATACAAAAGCTGTAAATAAAGAAAAAGAAGGGCAAAAGGCTCTTGAAGATTATAAAAAACGTATTGAAGGAATGAAAGAGAAGTTAGGAGATAAATTGAATTCTAAAGTTTCTATTATTCGCTTCGTACCAGGTGACGTTCGTATTTATCAGAAAAACTCATTCTCAGGTGCTGTTTTAAATGATATTGGATTTAAGCGACCACCACTACAAGATAAAGATGAGTTTGCGATAAAAGGAATTACAAAAGAGCAAATTCCGAATATGGATGGGGACTACATATTCTACTTCACATCTGATAAAGATGCGGATAAGAATAACGAAGGAACCACGTTAGCAAAAGAATGGACAGAAGACCCACTCTTTAAGCAGCTGCAGGCTTCTAAAGACAATAAAGTATTCCAAGTGGATGAAGTAATTTGGAATACAGCAGGCGGTATTAAAGCTGCAAACTTAATGCTAGATGATATTGAAAAATATTTTTTGAAATAAATGAATGGTTGAGTGCATCACTTTAAATAGGTGATGTACTTTTTTTGTTTAGTTAAATACAGAAAATTCCTTCTTTTAAGTGTGGATAAGTTGTACAATAAAACCAATCATGGAATAAAGGAGTGGAAAGGAATGAAAGCTACTCATAAAGATTGGATTTTGTTTAACGGAAGAATTGTAAATACGAAAGAAGAACAGCCGATGGTTGCGTTGGAAGAGCGAGGACTCCAATTTGGTGATGGCATATATGAAGTATTTAGGCTATACGATGGGAAGCCTCATTTATTAGACTTACATTTGGAACGCTTTTTTAAATCTATGAGGGAAATAAATATTGTTCCGCCGTTTACAAAGGAAGAGTTAGTTGAAGAACTTCATCAAATGATTGAAAGAAATCAATTTCAAGAGGATGGGAATGTGTATCTTCAAATATCACGTGGAGATCAAGCTCGAAATCATGTGTATGAAAAAGATTTACAGCCAACATATTTTGCGAATATTGTTTTGTTTCCAAGACCTACCGCTACTATGGAACAAGGAATAAAGGTTACTGTAGAAGAGGATATACGCTGGAAGTTCTGTCATATAAAATCTTTAAACCTTCTACCTAATATCATGATTAAAAATAAAATAAACGAGCAAGGGTATCAAGAAGCGATATTAGTACGAGATGGAGTTGTAACAGAGGGGTGTCATTCGAATTTCTTTATGGTGAAAAATAATAAATTAATTACACATCCGGCCGATAATTTCATTCTACATGGCATTACTCGTCACTACGTTATTACATTAGCGAAAGCTTTACATATTGAAGTAGAAGAGCGTGAATTCTCATTGCAAGAAGTATACGAGGCTGACGAATGTTTCTTTACAGCGACACCACTTGAAATATTCCCTGTTGTTCAAATTGGTGATGAGAAGTTTGGAAGCGGAGAAAGAGGACCAATTACGAAAAAACTACAAGTTGCATATGAAGAAAGTATTAGTTTGTTTAAAGTGACAAATTAATAATGAGGGAAAAAGCTGGTATTCCCCCAGCTTTTTTTCATGATATAATTCAACCATAGGACAAGTTTTGAAAACGCTGTAAAAAGGGGATTTAATATATGAATTATGAAGATTTTAAAGAAGTAATTCACGGTAGACGAAGTGTTAGAAAGTTTACAGAACAAGAAGTATCCACTAGTGATATAAAAGAAATTATTGATTGTGCTCGTTATGCACCGAGTGATACGAACTCACAAACGTGGGAGTTCTTGGTCATTATGAACCGAGAGAAAATTAAAGAAATTGAACAAATGACATGGGATGCATTACATAAACTTGCAGCAAAAGCAGCAGAAAATGGAGAAGAGAAAGCAGGGAAATTGCTTACACGTTCTTTCGGTCCATATGCGACAGCTTTCTCTGAGGCGCCAGTATTAATCGTATGTTTGGCAACACCATATGAATCAAAGTTTCGTGAAAAGATATTTGATCCAATTGCCTTCGTTCCGGATTCAGTATGGGAAGAGGAAGGAATTAAGAGTAGCTGTTTAGCAGCACAAAACTTAATGTTGGCTGCATATGCGAGAGGACTGGGTACTTGTCCAATGACAGGACCTGTATTATTAGCTCAAGATGAACTGCGACAATATTTACAAATTGAGCCTCAAAAACAAATTAATATGGTAATTTCACTCGGGTTTCCGAAAGATAAGCCGAAGAAACTTTCTCGAAAAGAAGTTGATGAGATTACAACATTTATTTTCTAAATGTTATGTAGAAAAGACATTGAAATGACAATGTCTTTTTATTTTGAATGGATATTTTTTTAGTGAATTGGGCTAAAATGATGAATAGAGTGGAATTACTATTTATTTCTTTAAAAAAATTAATGTTCTTAAAATGAAAGTATGGTACAGTAATCGTGAGCAAGCTAATATTTGTTCATGAAAGTGTTAAAAACTAGTTTTAAAATCAAGAAATTATTTTTGTATAATAAATTATAATGAAATAACAGGGGGAATGAATTTTGAAGAAATTCATAATCGCTGGATTGTCTGTATTGTTATTAGTAGGCTGTGGTACTCCAAAGGAAAAAGAGGATGCACAGTCAAACCAGGAAGAACAAGTTGTAAATGCAAGTGATGAGAATATGGTCGTATTTCCTGAAGGAGCAGTGCCAATCGGAGAAGGGAAAGTAAAAGTAACTACTCCAGATGGTACTTCTGAAAATGGCAATATACCAACTGTATTCATAAAAAAGGATACTTTAATTCAGCAAGTCGAATTAGAACTTTCCAATTTTCAAAACGATAAAGAAACATTTGTATTTGTAGATCAAATATTTGCAGATAAACATCAAGTAACTAGTACAACACAGACAACAGTACAATTAAAAGAAAAGACGCTTGAGACAGGTAGTCATACGATTACCGCAGCTCAGTTTGAAAACAATGACCCAAAAGGAAAAGTCATTAGCTTGAATCAAGCGACGTTTGAAACGAAACCTGCGTCTTAATATGGAAAAAAGTACATTACTCAAAAGTAGTGTACTTTTTAGTTTGGATTGAATTATGTCATTGAGAATAATTTGTTTCACTTTCTAGTACGAATGAATAGAAAGAACTTATTCTTTACTATCATGTAAGAGGAAGGAATTGAAAGTTTGAAACGAGTTATTCGTATTTTCTTATTTATTATAATGTTTTCGGTCATTTGGTTTACTTTACAAGAGGCGGTTGAAGTTACGCTCAATTATCACATTCATGACTTGTTAATTGGAGCTGTATGTTTTGTCATTGTGTATCGGTTTTATCAAGCCTTAACGGACAATAAGAACCCCACTTGAAAATTCGGCACATGCGAGGAAGTTAGGTGGGAGATCAACTTGCCCGTAAAAGCCCGATTGGTGAAGGATAATACCCCCCCTATGATTAAAGTTTCGCTTTATGATAAACTCGGATTAAGGTAAGTATTGAGTTGGAAATGTAGGGATTTCATTTGAAATGTCGAATAGTACATACGATGTCGTAATAACAAATTTTCTATTGTTTACTGTGAAACAGAAGAAGGAGAGATTGTAGTTATGAAAAGAGCTCTTATAAATATTGATTATACATATGATTTTGTAGCTGAAAAAGGTGCTTTAACATGCGGGAAACCAGGTCAAGAAATTGAGAAGGAACTTGTAAGTGTAACGAAACAATTTATTGAAAAAGGTGATTACGTAGTATTTGCGATCGATAAACATGAAGACAATGATGTATATCATCCAGAAGCGAAATTGTTTCCACCTCATAATATAGCAGGTACAAATGGAAGAGACTTATTTGGTGAATTACAAGATGTATGCGAGAAATATAAAAATGCAGAGAATGTATACTATATGGACAAAACACGTTACAGTGCTTTTGCAGGAACGGATCTAGAAATGAAGCTAAGAGAAAGAGGAATAGAGGAAGTGCATCTTATAGGTGTATGTACAGATATTTGCGTCCTTCATACAGCAGTAGATGCTTATAACAAAGGGTTTCAAATTGTGGTTTATGAAAAAGCAGTAGCATCTTTTAATGCGCAAGGGCATGAATATGCACTTGGACATTTTAAATCTTGTTTAAATGCAGAAGTGAAGTGAAAAAAAGAGGCCTTCAAAAGGTCTCTTTTTCACATTTAAATAGAGACGACTTGCTGTTGAATTAACTTTTTAATGAACGGGCTAATCTTTTCTGGTAGCCCATTTAAATCAAAAAATTGTACATGTAATGATTTAGCTTCGTCTGCTTTTAACGAGGTGAGTATTGCGGACTTAAAAGAAAGTCGTTTATAAAAAATTCTATTGTAATATCCCTTTAGAGGATTAAAAAGGGTTATAGTAAATAGAAAAGAACATCTGAAGTTGAAAGATTCATTAAAGGGTTATATTGTTGAAGATGAACAATGAATACAAATACATAGTTAAGAAAGTACGATTTAAGATCAGGATAAAAGATGTTTCGAAAACAAGTGTTGAGATGATAAATGCGTATTTAAAATATAGTAGCTTTGTATGAAATTTTTATTAGTAAGGAAGTGGATGGATGAGTTTATTAACGTATACTGAAGAGTTTTTTAATTATGTAAGGGAATTTTTACTTTTAAGGTTTTTACTATTTGCTTTAGTTCTTATCATTATTTCTTTTGTTATAAATCGCATTATTGATTGGTTTTTTAGAAAATCAAGCTTTTTTGATGAAGAGGTAGAGCAGACAATTCAAAGTGTAATTCGATCTATTTTTAGGTATATCATTATCATCAGTCTTATCATATATTTAATTAGTCAATTTGTAGATATAAAAAGTATTATTGCAGGTGCAGGGATAGCGGGAGTTGTCATCGGTTTTGCTGCACAACAGATGCTAAAAGATGTAATATTAGGCTTTGCAAGATTAGCGGACAAAGAGTTCCGTGTTGGCGATTTTGTTACTTTTAACGGAACAAATTCAGGAACCATTGAGGAAATTAGTATTCGTTTTATGCAAATTCGTGAATGGTCAGGAAAACTCCTTACCATACCACACGGAGAGATTAGAACGATACAAAATTTTAATAAAGGATGGATGCGAGTTATTGAACGCATCACGGTAAGTTATCAGGAAGATCCTACAAGAGTTAAGGAATTGTTAGAAGAAGTGTGTGTTATTTGTAATGAAAAATTGGATCAAGGTCTTTATAGAGTAGATGATGAAGCTGTTGAACCATTTAAATATGTTGGAGTTACAGACTTAAATCCTAATCTTAAATATGTTGGATATGAATTTTGTATTACAGGTTTGATTAAACCGGAAGATTATTTTGAAACTTCTAGACAAGTAAGATTTGAATTAATGTCTATTTTTCATAAAAATCAAGTGCAAATGCCAGCAGCGAATATGTTCGTTAACACTGAAAGTTTACAGAATATCCATGTGGGACAATCTTTATCAGACAGTTAATGAAAACTAGCTAATTTCTGTTTTGGTTTAGAATTTAGATTTGAATGAACTGTATGGGATATCTCCGAAAAAAGAGCTGAAGGAATTCGGTTCTTTTTTGTTTGTAGTATTTTGAAATTTCTTAATGTTATAATGGTAGTTGGTGATGAGAATGAACATAGATGAAAAAGAGATGCATCGTTTAGAGGCATTAAAAGAAATTGCTGAGTTACTAAATGAAGCAACAAACTTACAGGAAATGTTAGGAAAAGTATTACATACATTATTACAAGTTATGAATTTACAAACAGGGTGGATATTCTTTATTGATGAAAGTGGAAAGCATCGTATGCTTGTAGACCAAAACTTACCCCCAGCTCTTACATGGCAGGAAAAGAAGCCGATGTGTGAAGGCGATTGTTGGTGTGTAGAACGTTTTGTGAATGGAAGATTGGAAAAAGCAACAAATATTATTGAATGTAAACGAATAGAGGATGCGATTGAATGTAATTGGGGCGAGACAGAAGATGTTACACATCATGCGACAATCCCGCTAAGATCTGGATCAGAGAAATTTGGTCTATTAAATGTAGCCTCGCCTCATAAAACACATTTTTCAGAGGAGGAGTTAGCGTTATTAGAAGCGATTGCATTTCAAATTGGAACGACAATACAACGTATTCAATTAGTTGAGAAAGAACGAAAATATGTAGTTGTAGCTGAAAGAAATCGATTGGCTCGTGATTTACATGATTCTGTTAAACAATTGTTATTTTCAATTATGCTAACAGCGAAAGGGACTCTAAATATGACGAAGGATAGAGACTTGCAAGAGATGTTAAGTTATATTGGAGAATTATCACAGGAAGCATTACAAGAGATGACACTTTTGATTTGGCAATTAAGGCCTGAAGGATTAGAGAAAGGTTTAGCAGAAGCGATTCAAAATTACGGAAAACTGTTAGGGATTCAAGTGGAAGTTCGAATTGATGGAATGGTTTTAATTGAAGATGAAATAGAAGAAGTTTTATGGCGTATAAGCCAAGAGGCATTACATAATTGTAAAAAACATGCCTCATGTGAAAAAGTATGTGTTCATTTAAGGATAGAAAATAATAAGTTGCATTTTTACATAGAAGATAACGGAATAGGATTTATACAGGATCAAGTAAGAGAGTCAGCACTTGGCTTGAAAAGCATGAAAGAACGAATTGAATTAATGAGGGGAATTTTTCGAATAAAAGCAGAACCGGAAAAGGGGACAAAGATAGAAATTCAATTACCGGTTTGAGAGGGAGAACGTCAGTGAAAATTAAATTATTACTTGTAGAAGATCATCATATCGTTCGAAGGGGACTCGTATTCTTTTTGAAGACGAGAGAAGAATTTGAAATTATTGGGGAAGCAGCAAATGGTGAAGAAGCATTAACATTCGTCCAAGCAGAAAGGCCAGATGTAGTATTAATGGATTTATCAATGCCGAAAATGGATGGTATTGAAGCGACAAAACGTATAAAACAATACGATGAGACAATAAAAATTCTTATGCTCAGTAGTTTTTCAGAACAAGATTACGTTTTACCAGCATTAGAAGCTGGGGCAGATGGTTATCAATTAAAAGAAGTGCAGCCAGATCAACTCGTTGCGTCAATCGTTGCGGTATATCAAGGAAATGCAAATTTTCACCCGAAAGTAACACCAGCACTATTAGGACGATCAGCAGTCAAGAAAGAAAAAGAGAATCCTTTTTCTATGTTAACAAAAAGGGAGCAAGAAGTACTTCGTGAAATTGCGAAGGGAAGAAGCAATAAGGAGATTGCAGCAGAACTTCATATTACAGAACAAACTGTGAAAACACACGTTTCTAACGTATTGGCTAAATTGGAAGTAGATGATCGTACACAAGCTGCCTTATACGCAGTAAAGCATGGGGAAAACTAGAAATACGTATGAATAATTGTGTCATATGTTACGGTAGAATACATAGGAGCAAATAAAATGTATAGAGATGCCGAATAAAGGTTTTTCTTCTTTCAATAATTAGGTACAATAAAGTGAAACTTTAATCAGTGGGGGGGCCATCCCCACTGATTATTAGTTGAACCAATCGGGTTTTTACGGGCAGTTGATCTCCCACCTAACTCCCTTGCATTCATCGAATTTTGAGGTGGGAGTCTTACTGCCCGTTAATACGGGATAAAGCTACTATGGAAGGGGAAGATACGCTATGCCTGGTACAAAAAGTGGGATTGGAAAGATTCAGGCTTCGTTAAATGGTTTATCACCGAAATTACGAAGTATTGCCGAACATATTTTGAAACATCCACAAGATGTTGTACATAAATCGATTACGGAATTAGCGGAAGTTACGAATAGTTCCGAAGCAACGATATTCCGCTTATGCAAACACTTAGGTTTTCAAGGGTTCCAAGACTTGAAAATTACATTAGCTCGTGAGATTGTACATACCCCGATGCAAAATATTCATGAGGAAGTATCGGTAGAAGATAATATTGTCACTGTTGCTAAAAAAGTTTTTCATTCACATATTACAGGACTGCAAGATACATTACATTTGTTAAACGATAACGCGTTGGAACAGGCAGTAAGTGCGCTGAATGAAGCGAAAAGAATTGAGTTTTATGGAAATGGTGGTTCAGGTATTATTGCGATGGATGCTTATCATAAGTTTATGAGAACGGGTATTTCTTGTATTGCTCATACGGATTCACATTTCCAAATTATGGGAGCTGGCTTGTTGACAAAAGAAGCGGTGGTCATTGCAATTTCTCATTCAGGCAGTAATAAAGGTTTACTTGAAGCGTTAGAAGTAGCGAAAGCAAGAGGGGCCAAAATTATTGCGATTACGAGCTATCAAAAATCGGCATTAAGCCAACTTGCTCATATAACATTATATACTTCGACGCGTGAGACAGAATTTCGTACAGAAGCAAGTTCGTCACGATTAGCGCAGCTTAGTTTATTAGATACTTTGTATGTGGGATTGTCATTGCAGCGACAAGAGGAAACACTACAAAATTTACAAAGTATACGTGAAACTATTTCGATGAAGCGAATATAAAGGGCTCTTCAAATGAAGAGCTTTTTATATTGGCGAGTAGTCTGTTGATATACCCTCTAGATCTACTTGTTCTAAGTGTCTATAGAAGTATGCCAATTACCTATAATAATAATCTCTCATCTTTTAGACCATTCATTTTTTAAACCTCGATATTTTGCATATGAAATTTAACAAGTAGCTTGATACATCAAAATACGTATTGGGTAATAATTCAAATATTGTTCAATGTTTTACAATAAGCTTATGAAATTCCATGTTATGATGAACCTGTAATGATGATTGAACACTTAAATTTGGTACAATAATTAGCCAAAATAGTGAGGACAGTAGTTGTGAGATAAACTCATTAAAACTCTAAAACACTAAAGGGGAGATCACATATGAAAGCAGTAGTAGTTAATAAAAACAGCAAAGCAAATATTGAAGTTATTGAAAAAGAATTACGTCCGTTACACTCGGGTGAAGCGCTAGTAGATGTAGAGTATTGTGGAGTTTGCCACACTGATTTACACGTTGCGAATCATGATTTTGGAAACACCGATGGCCGCATCCTTGGTCATGAGGGTGTAGGTATTGTTACTAAAATTGCTGATGATGTTACTTCACTAAAGATAGGTGACCGTGTAAGTATTGCATGGATGTTCCAATCTTGTGGACGTTGTGAATATTGCGTAACGGGGAGAGAAACATTCTGCCGTGAAGTGAAAAATGCTGGTTATTCAGTAGATGGTGGTATGGCTGAACAATGTATTGTTACAGCTGATTATGCGGTGAAGGTACCAGAAGGATTGGATCCTGCTCAAGCATCATCAATCACATGTGCGGGCGTAACTACATATAAAGCTATAAAAGTATCAGACATTAAACCTGGTCAACCTATCGTAATCTATGGTTGTGGTGGATTAGGTAACCTAGCTATTCAATATGCTAAAAACGTATTTGGTGCAAAGGTAATTGCAGTAGATATCAATGACGACAAATTAGCCTTAGCAAAAGAAGTTGGTGCTGATATGACTATCAATCCGATTTCTCAAGGTCCTGCTGATAAAATTGTGCAAGAGGAGTTTGGTGGTGCTTATGCTGCTGTAGTAACAGCAGTTTCTAAAGTAGCATTCAACTCAGCAGTTGATGCAGTACGTGCTTGCGGTAAAGTAGTTGCGGTAGGTTTACCAGTAGAAACTATGGATTTAAACATTCCACGACTTGTATTAGACGGGATTGAAGTAGTTGGTTCTCTAGTTGGTACTCGTAAGGATCTGGAGGAGGCATTTATGTTCGGCGCAGAAGGAAAAGTAGTGCCAGTTGTTCAAACGTGTTCTCTAGATAAAGTACAAAATGTATTCGAAGAAATGGAACAAGGTAGAATTCAAGGACGTATGGTAATCGATTTTAAACAGCATAATTGTGATTGTAAATAATTCATTTTAAATATAAAAAGCATGAGTCTAGCAAAGGATATGTAAAAAAGTTAGACGGCATAAAAAAGATGATCCCTCGTATTCAATAGGGATCATCTTTTTTATATTCTACTAATATCAATGCCAATTAATACTTGATTGATGAGACATGATTAAAAGTTCACTTTATTTGCAAACGAAAAAGAATCTTTATTTTTAACAAATTTTTTATGATCTGGAACGGTTTGAATTGCTACAACTTGCGAATCTCTTGCTTTCAGTGCATCTTGAATCCCGATTGTCATAAGCTTAATAAAAAGAATCGTAATAAAGAATGAAACGAGAGTATAAAAAATGATCCACCATGAAAGATGCATTTCATAACGATTTAATCCAATAAGACCTGCCCAATCATTAGATAGAGAAACAGGTTTGGGTACTCCGTCATAGAGTTCCCGCATTTGTATCCCGCCAATTACAATGTTAAGCAACGCTAAATGGATAACGAGTATGAGTGCTTGGACGATATGTTCCATGAATAACACAAATAAGCGATCAAGTAATAAGACTCGTAAATGTTTTTTGATAATATGAAAACGGCTAGCACCCAGTAATTGTGAACTTAAAATGTAATCTCGTTTCATAAATTCATCAACCTCAGAGGAGATATATAAAGAAAGTGTAGGTAGAGCGACGAAAATAAGTACGAGAACTTGATAAAACGTAAATGAAATATTTGGATCTAATCTATCAGCATTTGATGTAATTACAATATTAACGGGCGTGATGAGTATGAATGCGATAAATAGAGTTGGGATATAATAAAAAACTTCTGAGCATGCCTGGAAAAATCTCTTGAATCTTGGAGCGTATAAACTTAAGAGGATTCCTATACATGTTCCGCATAAAATTCGAAAGAAGCTAATTGCCACGGCTAATAAAATGGTGAATTTTGCTCCTTCTACAATTTGTAAGAAAACAGACTCTCCAAAACGATCAGATCCAAAAGGTGGCATTAACGATGGCGAAAAGGGGGCCTTTCCAAGTAATTCGTTATTGTCATTGTAAAGTAACTGAGGAGGTTTTGGGATGTTATCTTTAAAGAACCAACTATAAATAAAACTAGCTGAAACAAGTATGAATAGATAAGTAAACCCGATTAAAAATCGTTTTGATTTCCAAATAGATTTCATAATGCTGCTCCTTTCAATTGCTTTTGCCATCTATTCATCATGAATGAGATTATTTGAAAAATGGCATAAAACGGTAAAATAATCATAACAAGTATGATAAATGCAGCTGGAGGTGATATAAACGCCTTCTTAAATAAAAATTGAATAATGCCTTCCATATTAAAAACAAATTCTAAAATGAATAAGTTAGAAAGTAAGAAAACAAAAATCGTTTTTAAATGGTGAAAGAAGTGGATAGATATATTTTTGAATAAATGAATGCATAGTATATAACTTGATGAAAGTCCTTTTCCATATGCAACCTCTACGTAATGTTTTTCATGTTCTTCTTTTATGTATAACACCATCATCCGAAACATTTGTAATGTAGGTAAGACTGCTAAAGATAAAATAGGGAGTAAATAAGCTCGATTTTCATTAAAAGAAATAATGGTGACAGGAGATTCCCCGAATTTCTGAAGTACCCATATGAAAAATATTTGCAAACAAATCATCATCATCATATCAGGGACAGCTTCTAATATGAACACAATTCGGTTTATCCATTTTTTTATATAATCTTTTGCTAAAAAATAAAAAAATGCCATACTAGATGATAGAAAGAGTGCAAGCAAAAAGGCTATAAATAATACAGTAAATGAATATAGGTAGGGTTCTAAAACAGTTGGAAATAATGGTGTCTTTTTGAAATGACCAAATTTCGGGTCTGATCCTATAACTACTAATGATTCAGGGGAGAAAACCTGTTTTAACATAGTAACGATCTGATTAAAAAAATGAATTGGTTGAAAAGTGAATCCCTGTTGAGTGATAAATAAATAAGGTAAATTTAGTAATAGTAAGAGTGATAAAAGAATTGATGAAAGTTTTATTGTGAATTGAGATATTTTATATAACATTAAATCCCTCCGACATCTTTTTACAACATTATACAATAAAATTCATATTTTGTTTTGATTTTTCAGAAAAATATAAATACTATTAGATTTTATAGTATGGGACATATATTTACAAGGTAAAAAAGTGATAGTAGGGAGCCACGCCCTATGTCCATCAAGCTAAGAAAACGAGAACTTATATATTATTATCTTTAGGTGGAGGGGAAAGAATGTTTGATAAATTAAAAAGGTTATTTAAAAAAGATAAAGAGAATGATTAAGAAGATGAGAGGTACATTTTGGTTTGGAAAAAATTTTCTTTTCATAACTTGATTTATGAAAAAATATTTTATATACTAATTCATGTAAACGGTTTACTAGATCGTATTTTGCTAGAAACGAAGGGAAGGTTCGCATGGAAACAAGGGGGAGAGTAATCGGGGTTGACATCGGTACCACAAGTACGAAAACGGTTGTATTCACTGAAAAAGGAAAAGTCGTTGCTTCACATGCAATTGATTATCCAATTATTCAACCGAAGGTCGGATGGGCTGAGCAAGATCCTGATGTAATATGTGCTGCTGTATATAAAACTGTAAGCGTTGCCATCGAAAAGTGTAATGTGTCACCGGAAGATATTTCTTCAATCGGTATTAGTACAGCAATGCACGCCTTAATTGCAGTAGATGAAAACGGTGCGCCGTTAACGCGCTCTATTATTTGGGCAGATAATAGAAGCACAAAGCAATCAGAAAAACTATTACAACAAATGAATGGTCATGACATTTATAGAAGAACTGGTACACCGATTCATCCGATGTCACCACTTTCTAAATTACTGTGGATGAAAGAAGAAGAAACGGAGTTATTCAGAACTGCGTATAAATTTATTTCCATTAAAGAGTATGTCATTTATCAATTATTCTCACGCTATGTAGTTGATCATTCAATTGCATCAGCTACTGGGTTATTTAATTTAGAAACATTAAACTGGGATGAAGATGTTTTAACTATGTTAAATATGTCACCAGAACAATTATCAACACCTGTACCAACTACATATATTTTATCGGGAATGAAACCGGAATTAGCACAAAAGATGGGCATTCATGAAGATACTCCAGTTGTTATTGGTGCGAGTGATGGTGTTCTTGCAAATGTAGGTGTCGGTGCAATATCGCCTGGTTCAGCTGCAATTACGATTGGAACAAGTGGTGCAGTTCGAACAATTTCATCAAATGTCAATACAGATGAAAAGGGAAGAACGTTTTGTTACGCATTAACAGATGAGCACTGGGTTATCGGTGGGCCAACGAATAACGGCGGAATATTACTGAGATGGTTACGTGATGAATTTGGTAGCCCAGAGCAAGAAGTTGCAAAGAAGCTTGGAATTGATCCTTATGATTTATTAATTAAGTATGCAGAAAGTGTACCAGCTGGAGCAGATGGATTACTATTTTTACCGTTTCTATCTGGAGAACGTGCACCCTACTGGAATGCAAATGCTCGAGGTACATTCTTCGGGATAAACCTTCAGCATAAACGTGAACATTTCATACGAGCAGTTATGGAAGGTGTTTGTATGAGTGTGTATTCAGTAGCACTTGCCATTCGAGATTGTACAGGGCCACTTACTGAAATACGTGTTTCAGGAGGCTTTGCGAAATCTGCATTTTGGAGACAAATGTTATCTGACATGATGGGGAAAGAATTGCTTGTTCCAGAAAGTCATGAAGCATCTGCGCTTGGGGCAGCAGCACTTGCTTTGTATGCAATTGGGAAAATTGATTCTCTTGAAGAGGTGAAGGATTGGATTGATATTGTCCATCACCATGTACCGAATAAAGAAAATACGGCTTTATATTTAGAGATGTTTTATATGTATGAACGACTTTACAATCGTTTGAAAGAAGAATTTGATTGTATAGCTGCTTTCCAACGTAAACAATAGGGGGATTGGGAGAAATGGTAGTTGGGATCGTACTAGCGGCTGTTGTTATATTACTTTTACTAATTACGGTAGTAAAATGGCATCCATTTGTCGCGTTAATTTTAACAGCAATCGGAGTTGGGCTAGCAATGGGGATGCCCTTAATTGGAACTTCACCACAACATCCGGGGATTATCGATTCTATTAAATTAGGTCTTGGTAATACGTTAGGGTTTTTAGCGATTGTTTTAGCTTTAGGAACAATGCTTGGAAAAATGATGGCTGAGTCTGGCGGTGCTGAACGAATTGCAAACACATTAATTGGACGTTTTGGGAAAAAGCGTGTTCACTGGGCAATGATGTTCGTTGCATTTTTAGTAGGGATTCCGGTGTTTTTCCAAGTTGGATTTGTACTATTAATTCCGTTAGTATTTACAATTGCGTTAGAAACAGGGGTATCACTTATTACAATCGGAATTCCGCTAGTAGCAGGTCTTTCGGTTGTACACGGACTTGTTCCACCGCATCCAGCAGCAATGGCAGCGGTAGGTATATTTAAAGCAGATGTAGGGAAGACAATTTTATATGCATTAATTGTCGGACTTCCAACTGCAATAATTTCAGGTCCGCTTTATGGGAAATGGATCGGTGCTCGTATACATAAAGAAGTACCATTAGAAATAGCGGAGCAATTTATTGAAAGAGATAAGAAGAAGGAACTTCCTAGTTTCGGAAATACATTGTTTACTATTTTACTTCCAGTATTTCTTATGCTTGGTGCATCCATTGCGGAAGTAGCGTTAAGCAAAACGAGTCAACTTGCACAAGTATTGCACTTTATTGGAGATCCAATAGTCGCATTATTAATTGCAACGATATATTCTTTCTTTAGTCTTGGCTATGCAAAAGGATTTTCTAAAGACAAAGTCTTACAATTTACAAACGATTGCTTAGGTCCGATTGCAAACATACTGTTAGTTATCGGTGCAGGGGGCGCATTTAATAAAGTGTTATTAGATTCTGGGATCGGAACTACAATTGCGGAGATGGCGAAAGAATCGCATATTTCACCGATATTATTAGGTTGGGGAATTGCTGCACTTATCCGAGTTGCAACGGGATCGGCTACTGTTTCTATGATGACAGCAGCTGGAATTGTAGCACCGATTGCAGCAAGTACACCAGGAGTAAATGTAGAGTTACTGGCACTTGCAACAGGAGCAGGGTCATTAATTTTATCGCATGTAAATGATTCAGGATTTTGGATGATTAAAGAGTATTTCGGAATGACTGTGAAAGAAACATTATTAACATGGACTGCAATGGAGACAATATTATCTGTTGTAGCACTTGGGCTAATTTCGTTATTAAATATATTTGTATAGAATGGGAGATTGATTAATATGAAACTAGGTTTAATTGGATTAGGAAAAATGGGATTCCCATTAGCTGAACACTTACATGAAGACAAGCATGAAGTAGTTGTATACGATGTAAATAATGAGCTTGTTGAAAAGGCAGGGGAATTAGGGATTACTGCCCGTCATACGTTAAAAGAAATGATTGCTGAACTAGAAGCACCTCGTACAATTTGGGTAATGGTACCTGCAGGAGAAGTTGTCGAGTCAGTACTAAAAGATGTATATCCATTATTAGAGGAAGGCGATATCGTTATTGAAGGCGGAAATTCATTCTATAAAGATACGTTACGCCGTGCTGAAGAAGCGAAAAGCTTTGGTTTACATTATGTAGATATCGGTACATCAGGCGGTGTGGAAGGAGCTAGATACGGTGCTTGCTTAATGGTTGGTGGAGAAAAAGAAATTTATGATCAACTAGAACCTTTATTTAAAGATTTAGCAGTAGAAAATGGTTATTCATATGCAGGCCGCGTCGGTAGTGGGCATTTCTTAAAAATGGTTCATAACGGTATTGAATACGGAATGATGCAAGCAATCGCTGAAGGATTTGAAGTACTAGATAAAAGTGATTTTGATTTCAATTATGAAGATGTTGCAAAAGTATGGGCGAACGGATCAGTTATCCGTGGTTGGTTAATGGACTTAACTGAAAAAGCATTTGCAGATGATCCAAAACTTGATGGCATTAAAGGTGTAATGAACTCTTCAGGAGAAGGGAAATGGACTGTTGAAACTGCGCTTGAATTACAAGCAGCGGCACCAGTTATCGCTATGTCATTATTTATGCGCTACCGTTCACAAGAAGATGATACATTCCACGGAAAAGTGGTTTCTGCACTTCGTAATCAATTCGGTGGACATGAGGTTGTGAAAAAATAGGAAATATTAGTTTTGTGAAACTCATACGAAAGTATGAGTTTTTTTTTATTTCTCATACTATTTAATGAAAGTTTTTCCCTCTTTTTACTGTGTTTTGTATAGAAATTTCTGATAATATATAAATATAACTTGAAAACAAAGGGGAGAAATAATTATGAGACTAGTCGTTATTAACGGTACACCAAGAAAGTTCGGTAGAACTCGCGTCGTGGCAAAATATATTGCAGAGCAATTTGAAGGGGAGTTATACGATTTAGCAGTAGCGGAATTGCCTTTATATAATGGAGAAGAATCACAACGTGAATTAGAGGCAGTAAAAAAATTAAAAGCTTTAGTGAAAGCTGCGGATGGAGTAGTACTATGTACACCGGAATATCATAATGCGATGAGTGGAGCGCTGAAAAATTCGTTAGATTACTTAAGTAGCAGTGAATTCATCCATAAGCCTGTCGCATTACTAGCAGTTGCTGGAGGAGGTAAAGGGGGAATAAACGCATTAAATAGTATGCGTATTGTAGCTAGAGGCGTTTACGCAAATGCAATCCCAAAACAAGTAGTACTTGATGGATTACATGTGCAAGATGGTGAACTGGGAGAAGATGCAAAACCATTGATTCATGATTTAGTTAAAGAATTAAAAGCATATATGAGCGTATATAAAGAGGTGAAAAAACAACTAGGAGTTGAGTGATATGTCCTCTCTTTATTATGATTCTCGCTTGTACTACATTCTAGGAGCCAATAGTTTATCTGCTATTGGCTCTGGGATTGTTATGATAACGATTCCGTGGCTATTGATTAAGGAAAGTGGGGGAGAGACAACGTTTGGGTATATTTCTATCGTTGCAACTCTCATCATGTTTTTACTAACACCATTCATTGGGCAAAGCATAGATCGTTTTTCAAGAAAATCTTTATTGTTATGTAACGAAGGTATCGGGATAGCCATTATAGGAATGATGGCTATTTGGGGATTTGCTGGGCAATCATACAATTCTATTCATTACATTATTATTTATATAGCAGGTTCTTTCTATTATCTATTATTCTATCCCACAATATTTGCATTTAACCAAGAAATATTTCAATCAGAGCATTATAAAAGTTTAAGTGGCACGATGGAAATACAAGGACAATTAACGCAAGTTATTTCAGGTGCAGCTGCTAGCTTTTTAATTGAGATTATTTCTTTGAAATGGATCTTGTTAGTGGATATGTTAACTTTTGCAGGAGCATTTTTCCTGTTCTTATGTATACCATATGTAAAGAAAAAAGAAGTAAAAGGGAAAGTAACCTTTAAGAAGCAATTGTTCGAAGGAATTCACTTTATGAAAAAGCGCCCTAAGTTATTTTGGTTTTTACTCGCGACTTATATGCCGTTTATCGGTGTCATGATGGCAAATTATTTAATCCCAGTATATATTTCAGATATACTCAAAGCTAGTGCCTCTGTATACGCAATTGAAGGTATGATGTACGGTGTCGGAGCGGTTCTTGCAGGAATAAGTATTCCAATCATGATGAAATATGTCAAAACAGAAGTTTCAATCGTTATGACGATGTTCATTTATGTAATTTCAATTACCGTAATGATTATTGAGCCTTCCATTATGTTATTATATGGACTAGCGATTTTTCATGCGATTGGAAATGCTGGAACGAGAGTGGCGAGAAATGTATTGATGATGGAAGAAATTCCAAATGAAGTAATGGGACGTGTGGACAGCTTATTTCGATTAATTGGTACAGGAATTCGAATTGTATTATTAATGTTGTTTACGGCAGGCGTATCTAAAGCAGGGGTGATGATCCCGTTTTATGTACTGAGCTGTATATTGATCCTATCATTAGGGATTGCTTTTTATTATGTAATTTCAAAACGTAAAACGGAAGCGAATGTGTCTAATAAATCAATTGTTTAAAAAATACTTCTGCCTCCTTTTCTTTTTCTATATAATAAAAAGAAAGGGAGTGTTAACTTATTTATGAACAAATGGATATTGCTTATAATCTTATTACTACCGCCGCTATACATCATTTATATGACGTTTCGAATGAATAAAGTTGCTCGTGAAACATTGAGTAATCACTCTCCATACGTTCTTATATTAGGTGCAAAGTTATTTGGAGATAGACCGTCTTTATCTCTTCAAAATCGTTTGGATATAGCGTTGGAATATTTACATGCTCACCCTGAGGTGAAAGTAATTGTTTCAGGTGGTCAAGGGGAAGATGAAGATATACCGGAAGCTCACAGTATGAGAAACTATTTAATGGTACATGGTATAGATGAGAATCGTATTTTAATTGAAGACCGCTCTACAAATACGTATGAAAATTTAAAGTTTAGTATGGATTTATATGATGTAAAGCATGCGGTAGTTGTAAGTAATACGTATCATTTATATCGAACGAAAATAATTGCAAAGCGTTTAGGGATAAAGATGGAAGCTTTGGCTGCTGAAACACCGAGACGCTCTAAGAAAAAAGCGTATGTGCGTGAATATGCTGCAATTATGAAAACAATATTGTTCGACCGTTAGAGCTCAAATGAGAGCTCTTTTTTTGTATAATAAAGCGTATCATTTGAAATGAATGCTATATTCCATCAAAATAAAGGAAACAACATGAAAGGAGTTGTGTCTGTGATTCAATTTAATCATGTGTCAAAAGCGTATGAAGATGGCACAAAAGCAGTGGATTCATTGCATTTAGAAATTAAAAAAGGAGAATTTTTTGTTCTCATTGGTCCGAGTGGTTGCGGGAAAACAACGACAATGAAGATGATTAACCGTTTAATTGAAACGACGGAAGGATCAATTTTAATCGATGGAAAAGATATTCAACAATATAACATAAACGAACTACGTTGGAATATAGGGTACGTGTTGCAGCAGATTGCGCTGTTTCCACATATGACAATTGCTGAAAATATTGCAGTTGTCCCTGAAATGAGAAAATGGACCAAAAAGGAAATAAAAGCACGTGTCGATGACTTGCTACAGATGGTTGGGCTCGATCCAGATGTATATCGTGATCGCATGCCAGATGAATTGTCGGGAGGACAGAAACAACGTGTTGGTGTCGTACGGGCATTAGCCGCAAACCCGAAAATTGTACTTATGGACGAACCATTTAGTGCGTTAGATCCGTTAAGTAGGGAGCAGCTTCAGAAGGATATCGTACAACTGCAAAAAAAGATTCAAAAAACAATCGTGTTTGTAACGCACGATATGCAAGAGGCTTTATCACTTGGTGATCGTATTTGTGTAATGAAAGAAGGAAAAGTTGTTCAATTAGATACACCAGAAGGAATTATACATAACCCGAAAAATGAGTTTGTAGAGGAGTTCATTGGAAATCGTGGACGACCTTGGTATGAGGGGAAGAGTATAGAAGAGGTATTGCCGCTAGACGAGGGTATACGAGTTGAAGGGAATGCTTTATCTTTACAGTCGTCATTACAAGAAGCACTAGTCCGCTTACAAACTGAAGAGTCAGTGCCGGTTGAAGAGCATGGTCAATATGTTGGAGCGTTAACAAGTCGTCATATTGTCAATTACATTGTTGAACAAATGAAGGAAAGAGGCTAAACAGTGACTGATTTTATTCAAACGTTCCAAGAACGAAAAGTAGAATTGCTAAGTGCATTAAGTGAGCATTTACAAATATCGCTTATTTCACTATTTTTTGCAGTAATTATTGCAGTGCCGCTCGGCATTATATTAACGAGAAAAGAACGAATGGCTGAATTTATTATAGGGACTTCTGCTGTTATGCAGACAGTGCCCTCACTTGCTTTACTTGGACTATTAATTCCGTTAGTAGGAATTGGAAAACTGCCAGCTATAATCGCATTAGTTGTGTATGCACTATTACCTATTTTACGAAATACATATACAGGAATACGGGAATTAGATGAATCACTTATAGAAGCGGCGAGAGCTATGGGGATGAATAGCTGGAAAAGATTATGGAAGGTAGAGCTTCCGCTCGCATTGCCAATTATTATGGCTGGTATTCGTACAGCGATGGTATTAATTGTTGGAACGGCTACATTAGCTGCTTTAATAGGCGCTGGTGGGCTCGGTAAGCTCATATTATTAGGTATAGATCGAAATGACCATGCGCTTATCATTTTAGGGGCCGTACCAGCTGCGTTACTCGCTTTATTCTTTGATATAGTACTTCGCATACTTGAGAGCCCGAAACGCTCTTCTAAGCGCGTCATATTGACGATATGTATAGTTGTAGTAATGATAGCTGCTCCATTTCTTTGGAATACCGAAAAGAAAGACATAGTTATTGCTGGTAAACTTGGATCTGAACCAGAAATATTAATTCAAATGTACAAGCAACTTATTGAACAGGATACAGATTTACAGGTGGAATTAAAGCCAGGCCTTGGAAAAACAGCATTTGTATTCGAAGCGTTAAAATCAGGTGAAGTAGATATATACCCAGAATTTTCAGGTACAGCTTTATCTACTTTCGTGAAAGAAGAACCGAAAAGTACAAATCGTGATGAAGTATATGAACAAGCTCGTATTGGAATGGAAAAGAAATATAATATGGTTATGTTAAAGCCAATGGAGTATAACAATACATACGCACTAGCCATGCCGAAAAAAATAGCAGATCAAAATAACATAAATACAATTTCTGATTTAGGAAAAATTGCACAGGAAGCTAAAGTAGGATTTACATTAGAATTTGCTGATCGTGAAGATGGTTATAAAGGAATGCAAAAATTATATAACTATAAGTTTTCAAATGTTAAAACGATGGAACCGAAACTGCGCTATAGTGCAATACAATCGGGAGATGTTAACGTAATCGATGCATATTCAACAGATAGTGAATTGGAGCAATATGGGCTTAAAGTGCTAAAAGATGATAAAGGACTATTCCCGCCTTATCAAGGAGCACCATTATTAAGAAAAGAGACGTTACAGAAATATCCTGAACTCGAAAAAGTATTAAATGAATTATCTGGAAAGATTACAGATGAAGAAATGAGAAAAATGAATTATGAAGTAAATGTGAATGGGAAAAGTAGCGAAGAAGTCGCAAAACAATTTTTACAAAAAGAGAAGTTACTTCGTTAATTTTACAATAAATATACAATTTTATATGTATGAAATGACCGTTCATTACAAAATGAACGGTTTTTTTGTGCATACTTATACATTTTTTCAAAAAAGTATTCCATTTTTCTTCATTTTCTTTTAGAATAAGTAATGTTTTCCTGAAAAAATATAAGAGAAACGTCTATTAGAGAAAAAGGTGACTTTAATAGTTGAACGAACATAACACCTAGAATGACAGATGGGGTGGTACAAATAGAAAAGAAGTTAGGATTTTTTCCGTTAATCGCATTAGTAGTTGGAACGATGGTTGGTGGCGGTGTTTTTAGTTTACCGCATGATTTAGCAGTAGGAGCAAATAGTGGTGCAACGATAATTGGTTGGTGTATTACAGCAATGGGAATGATTCCACTTGCGCTCGTATATCAAACGTTAGCAAGACAAAAACCGGAGCTTGAGGGCGGAATTTATAGTTATGCACGAGCTGGATTCGGTGAATATATTGGTTTTAACAGTGCTTGGGGATACTGGCTAGCAGGGATTTTAGGGAATGTTGCAACAATTATGTTACTGTTTAGTACATTAGGTTACTTCTTCCCAATTTTTAAAGGCGGAAATAATGTTGCGTCAATCGTAGGTGCATCACTTTTATTATGGACATTGCATTTTCTAATTTTATTTGGAATTCGTGAAGCTTCCATTATGAATGTTATCGCAACGATTGGGAAATTAGTTCCGATTTTATTATTTATTGTCGTGATGGTAACAGCGTTTCGCTGGGATACATTTACACATGACTTTTGGGGCGAAGGAACTATCTCAGTTTCCTCTGTACTAGGTCAAGTGAAAAATACAATGCTTGTAACCCTTTGGGTGTTCATTGGGGTTGAAGGAGCAGTTGTATTATCAGGAAGAGCTAAAAATAGTAGAGACGTTGGAAAAGCGACAGTACTTGGACTTATTTTAGTAATGTCTATTTATATTTTAATTTCTGTTCTGTCAATGGGAGCCATGACAAGAAAAGAACTTTCAGTATTAGAGACTCCTTCAATGGGACATGTATTAGAACATGTTGTTGGGCCATGGGGTGCAATGGCAATTAATATTGGATTAGTTGCGTCACTTGTAGGTACATTAATTGGCTGGTTTTTACTTGTTTCTGAAATTTCTCACGTAGCAGGAAAAGACGGCGTGTTTCCGAAAGTCTTTACGAAAACAAATAAGAAACAAACGCCGCATATGGCATTGTGGATTTCAAATATCGTTGCCCAAACTATATTTATAATCGTTCTGTTTTCACAATCGACATATCAAATTATGTATTTTATTGCGTCAACATCTATATTACTGCCGTACTTATTATCAGCGCTATTTCAATTGAAATTAGTCATCACGAAAGAGTTGAAAGTTGCGAGAGTAAAAAATGGATTGTTAGCATTAATTGCTTCCCTATACTCTGTATGGTTAATTTATGCAGCTGGTTTAAAGAATTTATTGCTTGTTTCAATCGTATATGGTATTGGGATTCTCGTGTATATGTTTGCAAGAAAAGAAAAAGGGAATCGTTGTTTTGCAGGCAAAGAGCGATATGTGATGTGGGCAATTGTTATTGCAGCTATTACATCACTTTATATGTTACTGACAGGAACTATAAAAATGTAAAAGTCCTTTTAATTTAAAGGGCTTTTTTCCTTGTCTAGAGAATATTTAATACATAAGATATTCAGGAGGGATGAAAATGGAAGAAAAAGAACAGTTGTCTAGAATTATGGATTTAGCTAGTGATTTAAGGAAAGTATTAGTACAAGAATCTTTTTTTAATCATCATCCTGAACTTCGAGGCGTGATTGAAAATTTAGCGAGTTCTGTAGAGAATTTGGCGAGTTTGCAGCAAAATAAAGATGAAAATGCCGAAGATCGATTACGGTACGTACTTGCTAAAATGAAAATCGCTCATAATGCCATTTTACAAGAAAAAAAAGCATTTCCTTCTCATTAATATACGTTTTAATTTTGAACCTGACGGATGACGTCAGGTTTTTTATTTCTAGTTTTAGATTGTAGTTCATACAATAAGAATAGTATGAAAAAAAGAAGGTGACTACGTTGAAATTACATAAAGCTCTTCATCCAAGTTTTATAAAGCGAATGTATTATATGAGGTTTATTGGGAAGTTTGCAAAAGCTGAGGGAGAGAAGAATGGAGAAAATTTCTTTGTACAATGTCTTTCTTCAATACCTTTAACTTTACAAGAGTTATTTCCGACTGGAAAATATTTGTTTGAAGGATTATGCAGTAATAAAAAGAATGAAAAAATCTTTACTGATTTAAAGAAGCATAAATTAGAAAAGCAACTGGTTATGTTTCGTCTTTATTATGATCGTGGAAATTTATTTCTGGAATTAATATGCACAGAAGAGCCTCGGGAAATAGCATCTTCATATAAAGTGATTCCTTCACCAAAGGTCTCAAATTATAAAAAGAGAGCGTCTTTGGAACGGAAGTTAAGCAACGGTTATTTATCATTTCTTATGCCTAAATTACCAAAAGACTTTGAGCCTCCAGAATTATTGTGGCATGAAGGAAGGCTATATGGAAATTTATCGTTAAAATCATCAATAAGTTCAATTTCATATTTTGAGCAAAGAAAAGAATGCAAATATATTGAAATAAACGATTGGATGAAACATGTAGAAATAGCAGTAGATGATCATTTATATTTTGTAAGTGAAAATGTGTATGACCAACTAAATAAACGAATTGCTGAAGAAGGTAAGTTAGTTGAAGTAGAAGATATTAAAATGCAAAAGGATGACTGGGAATGGGATGAGCGTGAATCCTCTTTTTTGCAGTATGTACAAAGTATGGTTCGTAATAAAGGGTTATATTTGGATGATACAGATATATATAATTTTCACATTAGTATTAAAACCAATATGTTAACAATTGTTGGTGGTATACCAGGTGTTGGGAAATCACGCTTTGTGCAAGCTTATGCAGAATCACTTGGTTTACGTTATGGGGAAGAATTAATTTGGATTCCGATTTCACCATCGTATCAAGAACCACATGATATTCTCGGTTACCTTCATCCGAATGGTAATTTTATTGAAAGTGAAACGAAGTTAGTTCGGACATTGTTAAAGGCTAAAGAAAATCCAAATCAATTGTATATAATTGTGTTCGATGAAATGAACATGTCACATATTGAGCATTGGTTTACTCCGTTTCTATCCGTTCTTCAACTTGAAAAGAAAAATCGTATTTTGAGTTTGTATGAGAAAGTACAAGAAATAGAAAATCAAATTCCACCTTCAGTGGAAATTGGTGAGAATATTATTTTCGTAGGCACTGTAAATTTTGATGAAACGACGAAAGAGCTTTCCGATCGATTATTAGATCGAACAAATTTGATTACATTACAAAAAATTCCGTTTTGCGAGATGAGTATAGAACATGAGAAAGTTGTTCAGCAACCTCCGCTGAAAGTAACAACGGGAGAATTTCGACTCAATTGGTTTAGGAATAAAGAGATGATCGAAGTGTATACTGAAGAGGAATTAGAGTTATTGGATAAGTTACATGATGTATTATCATCACACGATATATCAAAAGGAATTTCTTTCCGATGTGCAAGCGCAATCGCTACGTATTTGCAAAATATACCGTTCCAAAATAATCAGTCTTATATGATTAGCAGGGAAGAAGGTTTTGATTTGCAAATAAAGCAGCGTGTATTAACGAAATTAAGGGGGACAGAAATGACAGTGGGCCCTCTACTTTCTGAAGAAGCAAAAAGGGGAGCGACATTGATACCACTTTTACAGTCTCCGCTTGCAAATCGTGTATCTACATTTGAACATTCTTTAGCTTATATAAGACAAAAGCGTAGAGAACTGGAGCTGTATGGCTATGCAAAATGAGGAGCGTTATGAAACAGCAATCGTCGATACGAAAGAAACGCTCCCGTTTGTATTGAAGCTAATTATTGGTACTGAGGGGAAAGGCGATTTTATCCTTTTAAACCGGCTTTGTACGTCTACTACAGCATTAGTTCAATGTATTTATAAAGTACAGGAATTAAAACCACTGAAATTACATTTCCATTATCAAAATCCAATGGACATTACATTCATATGGAATAAAGTATATGAGGGACAAAAGAATATAAAAGAGTCACAATATGAATTAAATGAAAAAAAACAAAGAGTATTAGTGTATGAACATGGAAAAACTGAATTTTTTTATCCGTGGCGCTGTGGCTTATACCATTTTGAAGTGCGTATAGAAGATAAAACTTATTATGGTGCGTTTCAAGTGGTTCCTAAAAACTTTTTTGATGACCAATTTGAAATGATTCAAGATTATGTGAAGTCAATTTTAAACGAGTTAATTTTAGATAGAGGTTATTACAAGAAAACTTTCTCAGCACTTAGCGATATTGAAGATTCTTCTTATTTGGTATTGTTAAGAAAGTTGCCACAAAAAATGAAAAGAATAAAACAAATTTTTAAAAAAGTAGAATCGAATGCGGAATTTGTACACGAATATGAATGGGAAACGAAAGCGCGGAAGACAACGAGAAAAACTGCCATTATGACAGAAAGAAAGCTTTATGCGAAATATTACAACCGTAAATTTAAGGAGCAAAAAAATAGTATTGAAAATGCATTTCTTAAATTTAAAACGATGCAATTCTATTATTATTTACTTGAAGCAGAAATTTTTGTACGTAAAACTATTGAAATACTAGAAGGAGAAAAGAAGAAAAAGTCAGATGAATTTCAAGCTGTTAAAACAATTATGAAAACGATTGAACGAAATGGATCCGTGACGGATAGGGAAAAACAAAAATATAGAAATCTACATTTACTGAAAGAAGCAGATTTACGGAAAAGTTCTGTGAAAATACAAGAATATAAAATATTAGCTCATATCGTATATGAAAGTGTGCAATACTTTCGAAATTTATTGTATTCTCCATTTTGGAGGGAAGTTTCTGAAACAGCTACCATTAATTCGAACACTTTATCTATACCGCATCAACAATTAATCCACCATTTAGAATTGTTACCGCAACATACGGAGCAACCCCCATCTTTATTATTCGTATATAAACCAACGTTTTTAGTGTATGAGTATTACGCTTTTTTTATCGTTATTTCTATATTAGAACAAATCGGATTTGAAGATAAGAATCCTATTCGTGAACAAATACAAGAACATTTTTATTTAGACGGATTACAAGATGGAACGACAGTGATTTTACATCGAGATGATATAAAAGTGCACGTCGCGTTTAATGATTTAATTGAAACACACCCTCTTATTGCACTAAGCAAAGGAAGTAATTTTTATAACGGAGAGGACACAAAGAAGCCGGATATTCGTTTAGATTGTTATGTAAAGGAAGAAGAGAAGTATGTATATAAATCTTCTATTATTATCGAAGTGAAATACAGCCCTATGTACAATATTTTTCAGCCTGTCGGTAATACGAAAGCAACGGAGCAAATGTATAAATACTGGTCTATTAAGTATGTAGAAGAACAGAATGGTAAACGAATTTTTAAGCGAAGAGCGATTTATGAAGTGATTTGTGTATATCCAGGTAGCCATATGCATAGTAAAAAAATTGAATCTGGATGTGGAGTGTTTTTACAACTATATCCATATAAAACGAAACAAGGAGAAGAGAAGTTGGCTGGGAAGCATGGGATGATTCAAATTTTTGAGAAATGGTTAAAAAGTAATAAAATGTAAAAGAAATCCTTTTTAATGAAGGATTTCTTTAGGTTAAGAAGAATTATATGCAGTACGGAAAGACACATTATACGGTTCGAACTTGATAGTGATTATCATTTTTTTATTAGAGTAATTGAATCTTGTTATGTTTGTAACAGTATGGGGAATTAAGGGGTTTTGCATGTGTATTAATGACTAATAAGTAGGAATTTAATTCATTTTGCAGAATATAATAAGACATAAATATTTTTAGTTGCATACGAAGATTTGTTCTTATATGATAGTAAGTGAAAGCGTTATCAAAAACAGAGCGGCGATGGGAAAGGCGCTTAAATATGTTCCAGCGTGTTCAAACAAAGGAAGAGCATTTTTGGTTCGAGCAACTGTGGGGAGATTTTTGTGAAGAAAGAAACTTAATGTTTGTAGAACGTAATTTAAATCCATCACGATTTTTATTAATAGAAGATGAACATCATATTGGTACAGTAGAATGTATTAAGTTTACAGTACCTGAACAATCAAATTCTGAGTTTTTCTATCCGTTTTCTAAAAATGATTTAGTGAAAGATTTGAAAAATGTGTATGAAATAGGAAAGTTAAGTATTGCGAAAACGTCTCGGGGGAGAGGACATTTCAAAAGGCTGGCAGCTATTTTATTTATGCATGCGTTAGAGACGAAAGCGGAATGGTATATTGCAGCAGTTACAAAAAGAATGTATATGTATTTACTTACACTCGGTTTTCCAATCGAACCGATAGATAGTCCATTCCAGTTTCATGATACTTTACAAGGTGTACCAGTGCGAATTCATGCTCGAAAAGGGGCTACACATCTGTATTCTTTGAAAGAATTCCGTGATATTATTCAAGGGAATGCTCATGCGCAGGCACTTATTGCAGAATACAGTAAAAATATTATGTTAACAAAATGAAAATATATGAATATGTATAGTATGAAGAAGAGTTACTTATTACGGGCATCTGTTTTCATACAAAAAGTAGACCCTTATTCTCAGAATAAGGGTCTAAAATATTATAGTCCAAATATACTAAAAATCATTTTACGACGCTTCGGTTTCTTTTCTCTTTCATATGTTGGTTTTGCATCAGGAGTAATGTATATTGGTTCTTCTTTTTTTAGGGCAGCTTCTAGTTTTTGAATTCGTTCTAACATTTCCTCTATTTCGCGGCGATGTTGTAAAAGTTGGTATGTAACGACATCATTTGCTTTATCTTGCATTTGTTCTTCCATTCGATCTAGTCTTCTCGTAATTGTGGTAAATTGAGCTGTTAATTGCTCAAAATCATTCGATGATGTGTTTTGAACAATTGTGTTTACTTGAGTTTTTAATTTTTCTACATCATTTGAAGATGGTTTTTGAGTAGTTTGAGAGTTTTGAGGCTGGTCCATTTGAGAGCGATGGTATTCTAACATTAGATCTAAATCACCTTGTGTGAAAATAAAATGACCATATTTATTTTTTTTAATCGTAAGATTTAATTGTTGTGCAATCCGGACAACAGCCTTTGGGCTAACACCTAATTTCTTTGCGATAAATGGTGTTTTATATTCCAAAATAATCCCTCCTATATATATCCTGTTGAATGATTTCTAGTTATGTAGCAAGTTCCCTTCAGGTGTGACAAAAGAAGTGTGGAATCGGCAAAGAAAGTGTTTTTTCACGAAGTTCAGCTGTTTAGCACATACTATTTATATAAATCATTTTTAGTTATCGGAAAATTGGGCTTATTATAGTTTGACGATAATAAGCTAATTAGATTATCATAATTATAAATATCTTTTTTATGTATGCATATAATATATAAAAAGGTGGTTACTAATGTAGAATTTTATTAGAGTATAAGAATGCTTACTTCACTTGAATAAATTTAAGTAGGAGGTGGCTTCCTTGCTTACACTGTAAGTAAGGAAAAGTATTTGGACATATATAGTATAAGTATAGTGATTGTTTTAATTGCCTTAACGGCATTTTTCGTTGCAGCAGAATTTGCAATTGTTAAAGTGAGGAGTTCACGAATTGACTATTTAATTGCAAAAGGAAATAATCGTGCAATATCTGTCAAAACAATCATTACAAACTTAGACGAATATTTATCAGCTTGTCAATTAGGAATAACTGTTACAGCTCTTGGGATTGGGTGGTCTGGTAAACCTGCGCTAAAGCACATGTTTGATGTGTTGTTTGCAAATTGGAACGTCCCTACTCAACTCGCAGACATTTTAGCTATAATTTTAGTATTTTTGTTTATCACATTTTTCCATGTGGTAGTAGGAGAGTTAGCTCCAAAAACATTTGCGATTCAAAAAGCAGAACAAGTGAGTTTCTTTGTTGCTAAGCCACTCATTTTGTTTTATCGTATTGCATTCCCATTCATTTGGATTTTAAATGGATCAGCTCGGTTAATTACAAAGTTTCTTGGGTTGAAACCACCAAAAGGGCATGATGAAGTGCATTCAGAAGAAGAATTGCGGTTGTTAGTTTCAGAAAGTTATAAAAATGGTGAGATTAATCAATCTGAATATAAGTATGTGAATAAAATATTTGAATTTGATGATCGTATTGCGAAAGAAATAATGGTACCACGAACAGAGATGAATATTTTAAATAAAGAAATGCCTGCTGAAGAGGCTTTACAAAAAATGTCTCATGAAAAATATACGAGGTATCCGGTTGTTGATGGTGATAAGGACCATGTAATAGGCTTTGTGAATTTTAAAGATATATTTACAGATTTTGTGAAGCACCGAGTTGTTAGTGAAAAGACAGTGGAGCAATATATTAGGCCAATTATTTTAGTTATTGAATCTATCCCGATTCATGATCTATTTTTAAAAATGCAAAGAGAAAGAACACATATCGCTATATTAATTGATGAATATGGTGGTACATCAGGTCTTGTAACCGTTGAAGATATTTTAGAAGAAATTGTAGGGGATATTCAAGATGAGTTCGATACTGATGAACAACCGGAAATCCAACAAGTTAGTGAGACGAAAACGATTTTAGAGGGAAAAGTACTTGTTAGTGAAGTGAACGCATTATTAGGTTTGACTATTGACGACGATGATGTCGATACGATTGGCGGTTGGATCCTAACAAAAAATATTGAGATTTCCGAGGGTGATACCATTGAGATTGAAAATTATAAATTTTGCGTAAAAAAATTAGATGGACACTATATTAAGAGATTAGAAGTAACGAAACCTTCAGAATCGATTGTTATTGTAGGAGATGAAAAAAAGATTTCGCTGCAAGAACAAATTAGTTCGTAAACTCTGCTTTGTAGCAGAGTTTTTTTGAGCAAAATGTTTTTTGATGTATTAGGGCTATGATACAATTACACAAGTCAGACCTTTCACTAGGTGAAATAAATGAAATGTATTATTGTATACATATATTCGGAAGGAGAACCACTATGAAAAAACATTTATATATAAATGGGGTATGGAAATCAGTAGAGACGTATAAACCATTGTATGCACCATATTCTGAAGAAACATTAGCGGAGATTGCGCAAGGTACAGAAGATGACGTTAAGGAAGCAATAGTTTCGGCCAAAAATGCAATGAAAGAAATGAAAAAATTATCCGCATACGACCGTGCAACTATTTTAGAAAAGGTTGCACAAAAAATGGATGAGAGAAGAGAAGAGTTTGCAGAGATTATCGCAAAAGAAGCTGCAAAACCAATTCGTGCTGCACGGGGAGAAGTAGATCGCACTGTTCAAACATATAAGTTTGCAGCTGAAGAAGCGAAGCGAATATATGGTGAGACGTTACCATTAGATGCTGCACCAGGAGCAGGTGGCCGTATAGCGTATACAATTCGACAACCAATCGGGGTTATTGGTGCTATTACACCGTTTAATTTTCCACTTAATTTAGTAGCACATAAGGTAGGCCCAGCAATTGCGGCTGGAAATACTATTGTGCTAAAGCCTGCCGACCAAACGCCACTTTCTTCGTATGCATTGGTAGAATTATTTGAAGAAGCTGGTTTACCAAAGGGAGCTTTCAATATAATTTCTGGACCTGGATCTGTTGTAGGTGAGGCATTAGTAAAAGATGAGAACGTTGCTAGTATTACTTTTACAGGAAGTCCGAAAGTAGGTATTGGAATTAAGGAAAAAGCCGGGTTGAAACGAGTGACGTTAGAATTAGGATCGAACGCTGCAGTAATTATTGATGAAGATGTTGAATTGACAGACGAAATAATTGAACGTGTAAAATGGGGCGCGTTTGTGAATAATGGACAAGTTTGTATTTCAGTACAACGTGTTTTTGTGCATGAACGCAAAATGGAAGAGTTTATTACAAAATTAACGAAAGCAATGGAAAACGTTGTAGTAGGAGACCCGCTTCATGAAGAAACAGATGTATCAGCACTTATTTCAAAAAAAGATGTAGAACGTATAAATTCATGGGTGGAAGAGGCAGTTAAGGAAGGAGCTAATGTTGTATACGGTGGTAACAAACGTGATGCAAGGATTTTTGAACCAACTGTATTAACAAATGTTCCAGATTATGTATCTGTTCAGTGCCAAGAAGTATTTGGTCCACTTATGACTGTAAATACATTTAAAGAATTTGATGAGGCTTTAGAACAAGTAAATAATTCACGTTATGGATTACAAGCAGGTGTATTTACAAACAATCTATGTAAGGCAATGCGTGCAATTGATGAATTAGAAGTCGGTGGTGTCATGATTAATGATATTCCAACGTTCAGAGTAGATCATATGCCTTATGGCGGTGTGAAAGAGAGTGGCACAGGCCGTGAAGGGATTAAATATGCAATAGAAGAAATGACAGAAATGAAATTAGTGTGTATTAAAAAATAAAGTAGATCGAGCTTAAACACCGCAATAAAAAACGAGCAGGAAATGTTTACGATTCCATACTCGTTTTTTATTGTTTGTTTTACGTTTCTCGGAACGATTTCATTTAATCAAGTGTACCTTTTACTTCATTTCTTGTTTGAAAATATCATCTTCGACATAAATATGTTCTTTATCTACAGCAATGCTATGAGAGAGTACTAAACCGATTGGTGTTTCAGTACCTTTATTTTGAACAATTGTAAAAGGAATATTTTTTTCAGTTGCTAATTTAATGTATTTTGATAAATGTGGGTAAGCAATGCTTCCATTTAGGAATAGTTGTAATGATTGAGAAGAACGTATGTTACCCGTTACTTCTGTATACACATTACTTTGCATTACTTGACCGATTGTTAAAGCGATTTCTACACGCTCACGTAATGTAGTTAAGTACATATTACGTTCTTCTGGTTTGTTTTGCTTTTGGCCATATATGCCTTCTTGGAGATAGTCTTCCACATTTTTATTTACCATATTTTTCACACCTTTCACTTCTTATTGTACGCAAGAATTAAAAAGGATGCAAAAAAAAAGTAGTTTTGAACAGGAAAATAATTTAAAAAATGAGAAGGGAAAGGGATATAGGAATACAACTTATTTAAATAAGAAAGGAAAAATAAATTTTATCAACAGAAATTAACAAAATGTGACAAAAATCTATTAACGAAATGTATTTTTTGTGTTAATATTCAAAATATAAAGGGTATTCGTCGTATGGAAATGGAGGAATGGAGGTTTTTCCAATCGATAAGGATATTAAAGAAGTATTTTGTTCGCACTTGAAAAACAACAGGCACCAATTCGTAGAGAACTGGAAAAACAAAATGATAATTTCCGAAAAAGATCCATTTAAACAAGAGGTAGTTCAAAATGGAGCGAATTTATTAGATTTAATTATCGAACTTATTATGGAAGATAAAGACATTAATTATCTTCAGCCATTATGTGAGAAAATTGCCAAGCGTGCAGGGGCAGATGCGAATATTGGAGATTTTGTTTACAATGCAAATGTGGGAAGAAATGAACTTTTTGAAGCGATGTGCGAATTGGATGTAAGTGCTCGTGAACTGAAACCGATTATGGCCAAAATACATACTTGTTTTGACAAATTAATTTATTATACCGTTTTAAAATACTCAGAAATTATATCGAGAAATTTAGAAGAAAAACAGCAATATATAAATGAAACACATAAAGAAAGGCTTACGATTCTAGGGCAAATGTCGGCTAGTTTTGTGCATGAATTTCGTAATCCGCTAACTTCGATTATGGGATTTGTAAAGTTATTGAAGACAGATCACCCTAATCTATCGTATTTAGATATTATTTCACATGAATTAGATCAATTAAATTTTAGGATTTCGCAATTTTTACTTGTATCGAAAAAAGAAATGTGGAATGAATCTGAACGTTTTTTGGTAAATGACTTATTTCAAGATATTATACAATTCTTATATCCAAGTTTAGTTAATGCAAATGTTTTGATTGAAAAGAATTTGCCGTATCCTATTCCACTCGTTGGTTACCGGAGTGAAGTGAAGCAAGTAGTTTTAAATATTTTAATGAATTCGATTGATGCTCTTGAATTGGTGAAAGAAGAGCGAAAAATTATCATTGATGTATTTGAAGAGGATCAGGCTGTTCGCATTGTTATAAAAAATAATGGACCTATGATTCCAGCAGACAATGTAGAGACTATTTTTGAGCCATTTGTAACTACTAAAAAGCTAGGAACTGGTATTGGACTATTTGTATGTAAACAAATTGTAGAAAAACATAAAGGATCCATATTGTGTCGTTCGGATAACGATTGGACAGAATTTCAAATTACGTTTCAAAAGTAAACAGTCTACACCATGCGAATGGTGTAGACTGTTTTAATTTGTAAGTATAACGGTCTCTAATTTTGGATCCTCAGTTGAATAACCAACTATTGAAATTGTGTAAATTGTATTTGGTTCAACGTTGAATTTTGGAATGGTTAATAGTACTTTTTTTGTATCAGCAAGTGAAACTTCAATATCTGCTGTACCAGGGCTAACTTGTAAAAAATCTGTTATTTGCTTAAAGAGTACATTTTCAAATAAATGATCCCCATCTTTTAAATTTACATTTACAACTGGAGTGTCTGGTGAAAAATGTGCAAACCGTATTTTTGCTTGACCAGATGGTAAATGAGTATTATCAAGAATGGGTTGTAATTGGAGATGATTATCGCTATTGACCGCTGCAAGGGTATAAGTGTGATTCCCCATTATTGGTACTAATGCTGAAAATATTGGAGTTTCGTTTCCGACAGGGACAATATCAATACGGTATTTACCTTGCACTAATGATAAATACGGACTGAATTGTTTAAAAGAAATATTTTTAATAACCTTTTGTCCGTTTATTATAATATCAACTGCTGGTGTATGGGGAGCTGTGTGGAAGATTCTCATATGTGACGGTAAAGTCGCTTCTTGTGAATCTCTCTTTTCATATGCTTGTACAAGTTTTGTAATTGCATCATAGTATTTCATATAGAGTTCTACATATCTTTTAGGATTGCTATATTGATAGTAACGAGCGAGCTGTTCGTAACGTGCAGCTTCTTGGCCGTATTTTTCAATTTCGGATTGAGTCATGAACATTCCTCCTTTATCATCATTACAAATATATGCGAAGCTAGAAAGAGGTTATGCAAAAAACTTGCCTTTCTAGAAGGAAAAGTTAAAATGGGGATTTTTTTATTTATAGGCAAACACACATACAAATCGATAATTGTCCTACATAAATTATAAAGGAAAGGCAGTTTGACTTTGATGGAAGGAGTGGAACCATTGGGATGGGGATATCCCCATAGTTATTGGGAATGAAGTTATGGAGGATTTTGTGCTATAGGCTGTGGGACGAATTATGGATTTGTATTATGAGTATTTCTATTAATTTTAGTGATGCGTTGGATAAGGTAATACCGATAAAAGAGCGTCGTGCCGAACTGATTAATGTGGTTAATCGGTTCTTTTTTTATTGTTCTAAACAGGTGGTACTATTTGTTAAGAAATAGTTATGATAAATGAGGCGAAGTAAAATGTCGAATTTTGTTTGAAAATATGCAATATAAAGTAGGATAATAGGAAGGAGAATAACGGGAGTTCCGTCGAAGTTTACACAATGTCAGCAATTGAGGGAAGTTGATATTATATTAAAAAAATATTCAATTTGCTGTTATCTTAAATCAGGAAGGGGTATTTAAGCGTATAGGTAAGATTGGTCTTCATTTAAAGTTCTGAATTTTCTGTTTTTAAAATAATATTTAGCAGTCATTTGTATATTTTATAATAGTTTTTTGATAAATTCACTGCTTTTGCAGAGGATTCTTTTTTATGAAAGAAACGTCAATTTTCTTCATATACATATACAAATTGGAGAAATGGGGGAGCGCTATGCGCGATTACTTAATTAAACCACTTGTTGGTCAGCCGTATCCGATGATTTCACATGGAAAAGGTGTGTATTTGTATGATCAAAACGGAAATAAATATTTTGATGGTTCGTCTGGAGCGATTACGGCAGGTATTGGACATGGCGTAGCAGAGATAGCAGAAGTTATTAAAAAACAGGCAGAGGAGATCGCTTTCGTTTATAGATCACAGTTTACGAGTGAACCAGCTGAAAAATTAGCGAAGAAGTTAAGTGATTTATCTGTAGGAGATTTGAACTGGAGCTTTTTTGTGAATAGTGGTACGGAAGCAAATGAAACAGCTATGAAAATCGCAATTCAGCATTTTCAGGAGCGTGGCATTCAAGGGAAACATAAAATTTTGTCACGGTGGATGAGCTATCACGGGATTACAATGGGAGCTTTATCTATGTCTGGGCATCCACTGCGCAGACAACGTTTCGTTTCTATTTTGGAAGATTATCCGACTATTCCAGCTCCATACTGTTTTAGATGTCCTGTACAAAAGGTATATCCAACATGTCAACTTTCTTGTGCGACTGAACTAGAAAGAGCGATTGATCGAATTGGTGCAGAACATATTGCAGCTTTTATTGCTGAACCGATTATCGGAGCTGCTGGAGGCGCGGTTGTCCCGCCGAAAGAATACTATAAAGTAATTAAAGATATTTGTAGTCATTACGATATATTATTTATTGCGGATGAAGTAATGACTGGACTTGGTCGTACTGGTGCATGGTTTGCTATGGAGCACTGGGGTGTAGAACCGGATATTATGACCCTTGGTAAGGGGCTAGGAGCGGGTTATACACCAATGGCAGCGACAATAGTAAGTGACCGTGTTATGGAGCCGATTTTACGTGGATCACGTTCTGTAATGAGCGGGCATACGCTTAGTGCAAATCCATTGTCTGCAGCAACGGCTTTAGCAGTTATTGAATATATGGAGAAACATAATTTACCTGAAAAAACAGCAGAAAAGGGAGAGTATTTATTAAAAGGTTTGCAGAAAGTTCAGCAACAATCGACAATCATTGCCGATGTGCGTGGAAAAGGATTGCTAATTGGAATAGAATTGCAACCGTTTACAAAAGCGTCGGAGCTTATTTCAGTTGCTGCTAAAAATGGACTGCTCTTATACCAAGCTGTTTCAGGGCAAGCAGGAAAAGAGGATAGTGCACTGCTTGTTGCACCACCAATGACAACTACATATTCCGAGTTAGATGAATTACTTTCAATTTTTGTAAAGAGCGTGGAAGAGATGATGCAAAAAGGAGGGCATAGTATCGCATGACAACTATTACAAATACATTCGGTAAATTAAAAGAAATAGAGGAAGTAATTTCTTTGTTCCATGATGATATGACATTAATGTTTGGGGGATTTGGAGGAATCGGATCACCTCCATCTTTAATTCAAGCTGTTTTAGATAAAGGCATTACAAATTTAAATTTAATAGGAAATGATACTGGATTTCCTGATGTAGGAATCGGTCGTCTTGTTACGAATGAAAGGGTTAAATCTTTAGTTACTTCTCATATTGGGTCAAATCCAAATGCGGGAAGACAATTAAATGAAGGAAGATTGCAAATTGAATTCTCTCCGCAAGGAACACTCGCAGAGCGTATTCGCGCTGGTGGTGTAGGGCTTGGTGGTATTTTAGTTGATGTTGGTGTTGATACGATTGTAGAAGAAGGAAAGCGTACAGTTGAAATGAATGGAAAGACATATTTAGTTGAAACAGCTTTAACGGCTGAAGTCGCAATTGTATATGCGAAAAAAGCGGATCCGTTTGGCAATCTTGTATTTGATAAAAGCGCTCGTAATATGAATCCACACGTAGCTATGGCTGGTGACATAACGATTGTAGAAGCAGAAGAAATTGTTCCACTTGGAAGTTTAGATCCAGAAGAAATTGTCGTCCCAGGTGTATTTGTAAATTATATCGTGCCATCGGAAGGAGTGAATTGGAAATGGGTATGGGCGTAGAAGTAAGAGATAAGATTGCAAGACGTGCAGCGAAAGAAATTCAGAATGGTATGCTTGTAAATTTAGGTATTGGAATTCCATCGCTTGTACCGAATCATTTGCCAGAAGATATGAATGTTATGTTTCATGCGGAAAACGGTATTGTTGGTATGGGACCAACGCCAAGTAAAGGGAATGAAGATGAGAATTTATGTAACGCAGCTGGTTTACCAACATCTCTTATTACAGGAGCAAGTTATTTTGATAGCTGCATGGCGTTTGGCATGATTCGAAAAGGATTACTTGATGTTACGATACTTGGTTCGTTACAAGTAAGTGAAAATGGTGATTTAGCGAACTGGATTGTACCAGGAAAACGCGTTCCAGGTATTGGAGGAGCGATGGATTTAGCGCAAAAAGCGAAGCGGGTCGTTGTTGTGATGAATCATGTTGATAAATACGGAAATGCAAAGATTGTTTCGGAATGTACATTGCCATTAACTTCGAAAAAATGTGTAGATTTAATTATTACAGACATGGCTGTCATGGAAGTGACCCAAAGAGGACTTGTCTTACAAGAATTAATGAGTCCATATACTGTAGAAGATGTAAAACGACATACGACAGCTGATTTTCATATAAGCTCAAATTTACTAGTAATTGAATGAGGGGAGTTGTAATATATGGAGCAATTAAAAAAACAAGTTTGTGATTATATTGAGGGTCATGAAGAAGAGAGTGTAAAATTTTTAACACGATTAATTCAAGAAAAGAGCGTATCTGGTGATGAAAGTGGTGCACAGGCAATTGTTATTGAAAAGTTGCGTGAGTTAGGTCTAGATCTTGATATTTGGGAGCCTGCTTTTAAGGAAATGAAAGATCACCCTTATTTCGTATCACCTCGTATAAGTTTTACAGATAGCCCGAACATTGTAGCGACTTTAAAAGGAAGTGGCGAAGGGAAATCTATGATTTTAAACGGGCATATTGATGTCGTGCCAGAAGGGGATGTAAATCAGTGGGACCATCATCCATATAGTGGAGAGAAAATAGGAAACCGCATATATGGACGTGGAACAACAGATATGAAAGGCGGCAATGTCTCACTTATGCTTGCGATGGAAGCGATTATTGAATCTGGTATTGAACTAAAAGGTGATATACATTTTCAAAGTGTAATAGAAGAAGAGAGCGGTGGGGCAGGAACATTAGCCGCTATTTTACGAGGATATAAGGCAGATGGCGTTATTATTCCTGAGCCGACGAATATGAAGTTTTTTCCGAAACAACAAGGATCAATGTGGTTTCGTCTACATATAAAAGGAAAAGCAGCACACGGTGGTACACGTTATGAAGGAGTAAGTGCAATTGAAAAAAGTATGTTTGTTGTAGAGCATTTGAGAAAATTAGAAGAGAAGAGAAATGGTAGAATTACAGATCCGTTATTTAAGGGGATTCCGATTCCAATTCCAATTAACGTTGGGAAAATTGAAGGGGGAAGCTGGCCAAGTTCTGTTCCCGATTCATTAATTTTAGAAGGAAGATGTGGTATTGCGCCGAATGAGACTATAGAGGCAGCAAAAGAAGAGTTTGAGGGCTGGATTGGTGAATTAAAAGATGTGGATAGTTGGTTTGTAAAAAATCCTGTAGAAGTAGAATGGTTTGGGGCTAGATGGGTTCCTGGTGAACTAGAAGAAAATCATCCACTTATTACAACGCTTCAACATAACTTTGTTGAAATCGAAGGGAACGAGCCGATTATAGAAGCTTCGCCATGGGGAACAGATGGAGGTTTGTTCACACAAATAGCTAACGTACCCACGATAGTATTTGGTCCAGGAGAGACGAAAGTAGCACACTATCCAAACGAATATATAGAAGTTGATAAAATGATTGCTGCCGCAAAAATAATTGCATGTACATTACTAGATTGGTGTGAGGTGAAAAAATGAAATACTATGAATCTTTTAGTGAACAGACAAAGCATTATACAGTAGAAGGGGTTTTAGATTATTTTAATAAACGTATTAGAATTGATCACTATACAGGAAATGTTGAAAGCATCATACAAACAATCGATGAATTAGCAAAGAAACATTCTTTCACTAAATGTATTATTAAAGGAAAGGGAGAGCATGTTTCAACATGGCTCTCTTTCGGTTTCTTACTGGAAGCAACAATACCTCATTATTTTCAAGGGCACGATGCGCACTTCTTCGTGAAATATCATAATGATGAAAGACGAAATAGTATTCATTGGACTGAGGAAGATACTATTTTAAGTGGTGTAAAAGAAAAAAAAGTGAAAGAAAAAATAGTCCCAGAGGAATTTGTGTTAAGAAAAGCGACAGAAGAGGATGCGGAAGAATTAGCAATTGTCTTTGGAAAAGTATTTGAAGTTTATCCGACACCTTTAAATGATGGGAATTATGTAAAGCAGACGATGAAGGAAGACGATACAATTTACTATGTTTATGAATTCGAGGGGAAAATTATTAGTACAGCATCTGCTGAAATGAACGTGAAAGAAGGTAATGCAGAATTAACGAATTGTGCTACATTACCTGAATATCGAAAACATGGTTTCATGAAAAGTCTGTTAATTAAATTGGAGGAAGAGCTCCAAGAAAAATCTATTTTTTGTTCTTATACAATTGCTCGCTCGCTATCTTTCGGTATGAATGCAGCCTTTCATCAATTAGGCTATACATATACGGGAAGGCTTGCGAATAATTGCTACATTTTTGATAAGTTGGAAGATATGAATATATGGGTGAAAGATTTATCCAGCTATTCGAAAGCAGTAAGACTCCCGCCTCAAAATTCGGCTGTAAAGCAAAGAAGTTAGGTGGGAGTCGGGTTAATAATAAAGCCCCACTGATTAAAGTTTCACTTAATCATAAATAAGCAATAAAAATATATACACATTTCATCAAAATAATAGAACGGAATCGTCATGCTTATAATCGCACAGAGGGTGCCGAAAATTCGGCGTTGAATTTGCTGGATTTTCGGCAAAAGGGGGGATGACATTGCTAGCAGTTTCGACACAGGAAGTCATTGAAGCGATTTTGGGCAGTATAGATGAGGCCATACATGCAGTAGATGAAAATGGGATTACAATATTTTATAATACAGTTGCTGCAAAACATGATGGATCTAAAATTGAAAATGTGCTAGGAAAGCATTTATTAGAAGCATTCCCGTCATTATCCAGAGAAACAAGTACGTTGATGAAAGTATTAGATACAAAAAAACCAATCGTACACCAAGTTCAACATTACCAAAATTTAAATGGGGAAGACGTTTGTACGGTCAATACAACGTTACCTATTTTAATAGATGGAAATATTGCTGGTGCTGTAGAAATTGCGAAAGATTATTCTACTATTCAAAAGCTTACTGATACGATTGTAGATCTACAATCGAAAATAAAACGATCGACTAGCAAAAAAACGGTGAAAAAGCATGTTGCATTCGAGACAATTGTAACTGATGATTCCCGCTTTAAACAGACGAAAGAGTTAGCACAAAAAGTAGCGCCAACCGATGCGAATGTTTTAATATATGGTGAAACTGGAACGGGGAAAGAGCTATTTGTGCAAGCGATTCATGAAGCTTCTAAACGAAAAAATAAGCCGTTTATTGCACAAAACTGTGCAGCTTTGCCAGAGTCGCTATTAGAAAGTTTGCTGTTTGGCACGACAAAAGGTAGTTATACAGGGGCAATCGAACGAGCAGGATTATTTGAACTTGTAGATGGAGGGACATTATTTTTAGATGAACTGAATTCAATGCCGCTTGATTTACAAGCAAAAATGCTACGTGTATTAGAAGATGGAGTTATTCGTCGCATTGGTGATAATAAGACGAGAAAAGTAGATGTTCGCGTTATTACTGCAATGAATCAGCCTCCAGAAGTATGTTTAAGAGAAAATAAAATTCGCACTGATTTATACTATCGATTAAATGTATTTTCATTATATATCCCGCCGCTTCGCGAAAGAACTGAGGATGTACTGTTATTAGCGTCTTACTTTTTGAAAGAATATAATAAAAGTTATAAAAAAGGTGTACTTCAAATTGATAAGGAAGCGAAAGAAAGATTACAAGCTTATCAATGGCCTGGAAATGTTCGTGAGTTAAAGCATACGATTGAACATGCTGTCATTATTACAGAAGGGAATTCGTTAACAGCAAATTGCTTGCCACGAACATTTCGGAAAGAGAAACTTCCGAAGAAGAAAAGTATATTACCGCTTAGGGAAGCTCTTCATCAAACGGAAAAGGAATTAATAGATCAAGCGTTAATTGAAACGGAAGGGAATATTTTGCAAGCAGCAAAAATGTTAGGTATTCCTCGTCAAACGCTTCAATATAAACTGAGCAAGTACGACAAAACCGCCGAATAATCGGCGGTTTTTGTGTGTTTGCACCAATAAAAGAGCGTTTACATATATAACAAGTAATGAATATGATAGTAAATATCGTTTTAGTACAGCACTTAAAAATATTTATTCTCTTATATAATAGGGTATTTCTCGCATTTACTTATCAAGAATATGAAGTTGGCATAATTATTGCTTATATAAAGGATGAGCGTATAAAAAGGGGGAATAGCAATGTTACATGATGTATACAAACCAAATCGTCACTGGAAGGATATTGAATTATGGAAAGATGTTACAGAAGAACAATGGAATGATTGGGTTTGGCAATTAACGAATACGATCAAAACTTTAGATGATTTAAAGAAAGTAATTAACTTAACACCTGACGAAGAAGAAGGCGTTAAAATTTCAACGAAAACGATCCCGTTAAACATTACACCGTACTATGCTTGGCTAATGAATCCTGATGACCCACGCTGTCCGATTCGGATGCAATCAGTACCGATTTCGGAAGAGTTATATAAAACAAAATATGATTTAGAAGATCCTCTTCATGAAGATGAAGATTCACCAGTTCCAGGATTAACTCATCGTTATCCAGACCGTGTACTATTTTTAGTAACGAATCAATGTTCTATGTATTGTCGTTACTGTACACGTCGTCGTTTTAGTGGACAAATTGGAATGGGCGTACCGAAAAAGCAATTAGATGATGCGATTGCTTATATTAGTGAAACACCACAAGTACGTGACGTTTTAATTTCTGGCGGTGATGGACTTCTAATTAATGATAAAATTTTAGAATATGTATTAAAGAATTTACGAGCAATCCCGCATGTTGAGATTATTCGTATCGGAACGAGAGCACCAGTTGTATTCCCACAGCGTATTACAGAAAACCTGTGTAACATAATTAAAAAATACCATCCAGTATGGTTAAATACTCATTTTAACACTTCTATTGAGATTACAGAAGAATCGAAACTAGCATGTGAAATGCTTGCAAATGCAGGTGTTCCAATTGGAAACCAAGCTGTAATTTTAGCTGGAATTAATGACAGCGTTCCAATTATGAAAAAACTTATGCATGATTTAGTGAAAATTCGTGTTCGTCCATATTACATTTATCAATGTGATTTATCAGAAGGTATCGGTCATTTCCGTGCACCAGTTTCGAAAGGTCTTGAAATTATTGAAGGCTTACGTGGACATACGTCTGGTTATGCAGTACCAACTTTCGTTGTCGATGCACCGGGTGGAGGCGGAAAAATTGCGCTTCAGCCAAACTATTTAATTTCACAAAGTGCGGATAAAGTTGTTCTTCGTAACTTTGAAGGGGTTATTACAACGTATCCAGAACCAGAAAACTATATCCCAGGAAGAGCAGAAGGCTACTTTAAAGAAATTTATCCGACTTATGAAGAGAAACGTTCTGATATCGGCGTTGCAGGATTGATGAGTGATAAGAAATTTAATCTTGTTCCAGATGATTTACAACGTATGAATCGCCGCAAAGATTATGAAGTCAATGAAACGCATGCTTCTTTAAAAGATAAACGTGATAAGCGTGATCAATTAAAAGATAAAAAATATCAAGCACAAATAGCAAAGTTAGATGATGACAAAAAAAATGAGGGTGACGTAGTATGAATTGTATGTGGTGTGACAGTACAGAAGCGAAAGAAAGCTTGAATACTGTATATTGGGAATTACCAGATGGTACGAAAGCCATTGAAATCCAAGAGACACCATGTATTACTTGTTCCTCATGTGGAATGGACTATCAAGCAGACCATACTGTAAAAGAAATTGAAGATCAGTTGTTTTTAATTTATACGAAAGATTTGCCAAAACAACTAACATACGAAGAGTTGATGGGAAGACCACGTTTATTAAAAAGGAATTATTTCGACTTTTAACCAGCTTTTATGCTGGTTTTTTTCTTTTTTGCCTTGTATAATGTACCCAAGTTAGAAAGGTAGGGAATATTTTTGAAAAAGACATTTTACCATTATATGATGAAGCACCGTGCAGCTTTATTTAAAAATGAAATATCAGATTTAGCAGAGGCGATGTATGATGATTTAAGTTTTCCGAAGCAATCTGAAGACTATGATGTAATTAGTTCATACTTAGAGTTAAGTGGAATGCTAGAAAGTATGTCTATATTTGATGATGCATGGGATTTATATATACAAGAGAGATAACGATATGAAGTTTTAGGAAAATGAAAGCATAATGAATACATTACTTTGAAAGAAGTGAAGTATTCATTATGCTTTTTTATTTACAATACGTCTTGCTGTTAGAACATAAATAAAAAGTGAAAGCTAGTTTAAATACTAGCTTTTTTAAGTTATATACAAATTCTACTTTTTTATTGAAAAAATTTATGAATATAAGCTTCTGTGATAAGCGTTTTTATGTAGGTTGCATATACTGTTATCAAAATCACGACGTTTAAAAAAGGAGAGATATTGATGGCAAGAAAAAAACAACCTAAATATAACGTAGGGGACATAGTCGTGATTACGCTATATGGAACCGTTGGGAAAGTTACAAATATGAAAGTTTTAGATGGAGTTTACGTATACGAAGTAAATAATCACGATGGATTTTATGTAGAACAAACTTTGCAGCATGTTACAGAGCAAGAAATGAAAAAGGGCGACACAGAGTGGATTGAATTAAATTATAACTTTACGTTTGGTGATCTCGTGCAAGTAACTGGATATGATAAAGATGTTTTTCGTATTGTTGGTTTTCGTACAGAAGTATGGAGATATAAAAATGATGCATGGGAAGATACTATATATGAATTGTCACGAATTACTGATGGTGAATGGTTAGAAGCTGATGAATCAGATTTAACATTACTTGCCAATGCACAAACGGCAAATGCAATTTTGAAGAAAATGAAACAAGATAAGGCTGGTATGAATAAATTAGATTTAGGAAAATTGAAGTCAATTAACAATTCGAAAAAAGTAAGTGTAAAGACGAATCGCCAAGAAATTATTGATGGGTTATTAGATATTTATAATGATTATCATTTATTATTCGATACATTTAAAGATGAAGAATATAAAATTGTTATGGATGTTGTTCAAAATTATTTAGTTAAATTGACAGAGAAAAAATAGTTAACTAGAAAGAGAGAATAAATTGAACAACAACATATGCAGTATAAGGTATGCCTACAATTATTAAAAAAATAAAAAGCCATTTAATAAGAGAGTCTGCCCATTGATCTTCATGCATGAACTCTTCTTTTGTTTGCTCTACTTCGTATTGGTATTCCATTATTATTTCCCCCTTTGGATAGCTTGTACTAACATCGTATGCCCTTTACCTACATGATATGACTTATAAAAAAAGAAAAACTATTTTTCTAATCTCATATACATAATTTTGAGATTTTTTCATAAAACAGAAATAAAGGAGTGATGCTCATGAAGGAAATTGAAGTCGTAATTGACACGGAAGAGATTGCGGAGTTTTTTTATGAGCGACTAATTGAAAGAGGGTACGTTCCAAAAAGAGAAGAAATTGAGGACCTGGCAGATATTACATTTGAGTATTTATTAGAGAAATGCATGATTGATGAAGTTTTTGATGAAGAGGAAGATTGAAAGTAACGGCGGGCTTAACTCGTCGTTTTTTACTCTTTACAAACTTGTCACAAATATAGACAAGAATTGTTGGTATAATTAAAAGAAAATTTTATACAAGAGGTGAAGGGATGTTCAAAAAAATTATTGATTCTTTATTAGGAAAGAAAAAACATCGTTCGTATTCAAGTAGTGATTATCGTCATAGAGGGCGCTCGTATTCAAGTAGCGACTATAAACGACGTTCATCTGGTTATGGGCATCAGCATTATAAAAGAAAACGTAAAAGCCGTAGCTTCTTTTCAAGTAGCTGATGAAATGGCGTCGTATACTAGCTTTATTTGATAGACCACTGCGAAAAAATACAATCGTTGCAGAGCGTTATAAGATTGAATCAGTAATTGGAATGGGCAGTTATGGGGTTACATATGTCGTTAATGATTTACAAATAAATAAATATAAAGTCTTAAAACAATTAAGGAAAAGTAAACAAAGATATGAGTCTGGTAGAAAATCATTTGAGCAAGAGAAAGTGATTTTACAAACATTAAATCATGCGTCAATTCCTAATCTACATGATCATTTCATATGGGAGAAAAAGAACTTTTTTGTGATGGAGTATATGCCGGGGGAAAATTTCGAAGATCATATTTTCTTAGATGGGCAAGTATATGATGAACGTGAAGTTTTTGAAATTTTATATGAAGTACTAGGAATTGTTTCGTATTTTCATAGTAAAGGTATCATTCACCGAGATTTACGTATTCCAAACATATTAATGAAAGAAAATCAGATTAGTATTATTGATTTTGGATTGGCTAAATTGAAAGGTGAGGGTGATGAGCGTGCTATAACTTATGAAGGTGAACAAGCTTTGATGCGAGAAGTTCACTTTCGTAGCGACTTTTATGCGCTCGGTCATTTCGTATTATTTTTATTGTATGCTAGTTATCAATCGACTGAAAAAAAGGAAAAACCTTGGTATGAAGAGTTAGTGCTGGAAGAATATAATCGCGACATGCTGATGCGAATGTTACAAATGAAAGCGCCATACTATGAAAATGTACAAGATTTGAAAAAAGATGTAGCTTACGCTTTAGAAAGGATGGAGACCCCATGTTTCAAAAGTTTTTAGCAAGTGTTGGTATTGGTAGTGCAAAAGTAGATACCGTTCTTGAAAGAGATGAGTATACAGTTGGAGAAGAGATAGTAGGGAAGGTTCATATAACTGGAGGTTCAGTTAGCCAAGAAATTGAAAGCATTTACTTAACGTTGTCGACGTCATATGTAAGAGAAGTGGATGATAAAAAAGTAACTGCATCGTATGATTTAGAGCGAGTTCGTTTAACAGATCCATTTTCTGTAGAGCCAAATGAAAAAGTGGAAATTCCATTTTCGTTTTTAATGCCAATTGAAGCACCACTAACACTTGGAATGAAAACGGTTTGGGTTCATACAGGTCTTGATATTAAACGTAGTATTGATCCAAGTGACCGTGATTATATTCAAGTATTGCCGAATGCGCTATTGAACAGTGTATTAAATAGTGTAAATCAATTAGGTTTTAAAGCGCGTCATATAGAATGCGAAGAATTACCGTATCGATTACGTAAGCAAGTTCCATTCGCGCAAGAATTTGAGTTTATTCCAGTTTCCGGAGAGTATTATGGGAAATTAGATGAATTAGAATTATTAATTTTGCCAAGTGCCCACGATCGATTAGAAATTATTATGGAAGTAGATAGAAAATCACGTGGATTGGCTAGTTTATTCGCAGAAGCGCTTGATCTTGATGAGAAGGTTATTCGCTTTACAGTAACAAGCGAAGATATTCCAACGATGCAGCAAAAAATTAACAATAATATTTTTTAATAAACTATGCATAAAAAAGAAATGGAGAGGAAAACTAAAACAACCGCTCCATTTTTTTGCATAGTGAGGTTATGTATGTGAAACGATACCGACATTTATACTTGTTAAGTTGTACACTACTCATTTGTTTTGTCGCACTATCACTTTCGTATCATACCGCTTGTATTGAAAAATTTGATAATGTAGTCGCACACTTTATTCAAAGTTTCCGAAACGAGTATTTGACAACCTATTTTACTTGGGTGTCCTTTATCGGTTCAAAAAGAATATATTTCCCGTTACTCATTATACTTGTAATGTATTTTCTTCTTAGAAAAAAAATATTAAGTGCATTACTTCTAACAATTAATTATTACGGATCACGTTATTTGAACAGTATGCTCAAACTATGGTATGAACGAGCACGACCTGATGTGACGCAGCTTGTTACAGCAACTGGATATAGCTTTCCGAGCGGTCATACGATGAATGCTACTGCTTTTTTAGGATTTATTGCATACGTCACAATTACAGAAGATCGTATTTCATTGCATAAAAAGTTGCTGATTATTTTTATAGCAAGCTTCGTTGTATTATCTATTTCAGTTAGCCGAATTTATCTTGGCGTACACTATCCATCTGACATATTAGCCGGATGGGCAGCGGGCGGTAGCTGGCTCGTTTTATGTATTATATTTCATAAGGCGTTCATTAAAAAAGAACCTATGTCATAATAGGTTCTTTTTGCATGGGCTCCACATGAATATGAGCATGGTAAATTCCGAATTTTTTTCGAAGCATATCTTCAATATTGTCAGTAATACAATGGCTTTCGCTAACATCCATTCGAGCATCTACTTCAATTGTAATATCCACATACGTTTGGTTCCCATACATACGAGCACGAATATCTACAATATGTTCTACACCTGAAATATGCCCTATAGCATCAGCGTATTCATCCATTTTTTCAGGATCAATTCCATCCGTTAGCATATGAGAAGCTTCAACGAAAATTTCCCACGCGGTCTTACAAATAATAAGACCGACAAGTAAAGCAGCAATAGGGTCCAAAATAGGCATTTGGAACTGTGCTCCGACTATACCTACTACTGTACCAATACTTACAAGAGCATCTGATAAATTATCTTTTGCAGCAGCCTCTAATGATTTACTTTTTGTTCGCATTGCAATCTTTTTCGTATACTTGTATACACCGTACATAACGACAGCAGAAAATAAAGCCACCCATGCAGCAAGTACATTAGGTGCTGCTTGTTTCGGATTGAAAAACGATTGAATTGCACTAATAACAACTTCTAATCCAACCGTTGCCATAATAAAGGAAGCAACAAGTGATGCGATTTGTTCTGCACGCGAATGCCCATATGGATGATCTGGGTCACGAGGCTTACGAGAAATTTTCAGGCCAATTAATATTGCTAAAGAAGCACCAATATCCGTTAAGTTATTCAAACCGTCAGCACGTAATGCGCTAGAGAGGGTAATATAACTGATGATGATTTTCATAGAGGATAAAAATATGTAGGCTATAATGCTGACAATAGCACCTTTATCAGCTTCTTTATGAGAAAGAGAATCCATTTTAATCACTCGCCTTTCTACAAGGAATTTCTTTCTATACATAGAGTATCAAACGAAACTCGTGTGGGTCTATACAAACATTGTTGACGTTTTATAGCTTTTTAAGAAGGGGATAACAAAGTTTCGTTAAGGAAAAATATGTTGAAAAGTACAAAGTGGAAATTTATTAAACAATTAATGATGATTATGGCAAATGGAAAGAGGGCGAGAATAATGATTCTCAAAATTTTTTTCATATATATTTTTCGCAAAATGACTCTTTGTAATTCCTCATGTGAGTAATATATAAGAAATGATAACAAAATTCTTCAATAAGAAGAGGAGAAAGCATTATAATATTCACTTTCCAGAAAGAGACAAAGGCAAAGAACAATTTGAAAACGAAAAAAACCTCTGATGATTTTTCAGAGGTTTTTCGTTTCTTAGTATGCTTCTAAAAACTCAGTAACTTGCTCTTCCGTTTTTGCATTTGCACTATGTAAGTGACCTAACTTTTCGCTATTTTGATATACAAGTAGGCTTGGAATACCCATTACTTGATACTCTTCAGCAATACTTGGGAACTCATCTTTATTAATAGAATACCATTCAAATTTATTGAACTCTTCCATTACATCTCCGATAAAGTTGTCCATACGCACGCAATCTGGGCACCATGTAGTAAAGAACTTAACAACTACTGGCTCCTCGCTTGCGATGATGTCTTTGAATTCTTGTTCAGCTTTGATTTCTTTCATGTTTTGTTGCTCCTTTTTCACTTATAATATTTGGGGTTATTTAGGCGGTGTTTTTGCCTAGAAACGAAAACTTCTAACAAAAGTTTTTCTTTCCGAATAATTCGTTTGCAAATTGATCCACCGCAGTTTCCTGAAGTCCTGGTACAACATGTGAGTAGGTTTCCAATGTGATGCCTACTCTTTTATGTCCTAATCGTTCACTTACAATCTTCGGATGTATACTTTGTTTTAACATAATTGTTACACGAGTATGTCTCAGAACATGGAACCGAATATCAGGAACCTCACTTTTCTTTATAAGCTTTTTCCAGAGCTGTGTCAAACTTCTGAAACGGCAGACCAAATCGTAGTCATTATAGCTTTCATCATATCGCTCTTTTTCCTCAGAGATTTTTTGCAGATGGTCATTTAGTGCCATTAAAGTAATGTCAGGTAAAATCAGCAATCTCTTTCCATTGTAGACCTAAGATTTCACCTTTACGCATTCCACATGTAATAGCAAGAAGATAAGCGATATAATAACGGTTTTCTTTTGCATGTTCTAAAAAACGAAGATCTTCTTCGTCGGTTAAAAAGCTAGGGTGTTAACGCTGATTTAGTGGAGAGAGCTCATTATATCACTCTTTCGGAGGAGGTGAGTTAGGATGCGGAAATGGTTAAAGAAACTATTTTCGAAAAAACGCCCACCCTGCATTGTTTGTGAGGAACAAGAAGGTGAGCTTCAATTAAACGAAACTGATAGGATCTGTGAAAATTGTGCCCAAATTATGCATGGAAAAGGTATTGAAAGAGATGAATAGTACTCTTTACATCTTATTCCATATATAACAAAGCTGGTTAGCTTCTGATTCAAGCGCTATTAAATGATCATTATTAATAGAGTTATTCGTATACATTCTGTTCTTTTGGATGTTAAGAACCGTATAATTCACATCGTTATGTTCATTTGAAAATGTCGATTCTTTTAATAATGTCAGCGTTGAGTTGATGTTGTATTTATCAATTCGCTCTTTTTTTCCTTTGAAAAACAGTTTGATAAGATGTGGCTCATCATTAATGAGCAAACCGAGTTCAGGTGATGAGCGGACGATTAAATCATCTGATATCCAATGTGATTTACCTGGATCGAACCAAGAGACGTCTTTGTTTTTAATAAATTTTTTGTACTGTTTTATGACATCAATGTAGTTTTGCTTTTTCTTCTGATCAACCGTTTGCACTAATGTTTCGAAACATTCAAAAGGTAGTTCGTTTTGATGAAATTTAATAACAGTGTCTCGTAATTGTTTCCAGTAATCAAAAGCTGGTTGGTATTCCGGTTGAGATTTTAGATTTTTTACAAAGTTTGTTTTAGCTGCACTACTTTTCAGTGTGAAGTCTAAAAATTGTGTAAGTCCTACTTTAATTTCTGCCATATTACACCCCCTTTTCAAACATTACTAATTCGATAATGGAAAGGAGAATCCTGCATTTTTTAAGGAGGTGAGCTAGATGCTAGAAAACCCGATGTCCATGCACAATGGCTACGGCAAAGCTGATCCGCAAGAACAAGAGGGAATTATTACAACTTCTATCGATATCGAAAAGTTACAAGATGTCATAAGTCGAGCGGTAGTGATTTTGCAGGAGTGTCCAGAAGATGCTGAACTTGATGATTTAAATGGGAGCATTAATGAAGCGTTGGAATTGTTACAAAAGTATTTGGGGCAATAAAAAAAGACGAGCAGTCGTACCTGCTGTCCTTTATAGAAGGAAAATTATTCTGGACTAGAACTACGAATAACCAGAAAACGCGCTTTTAACCAGTGTTGTCAAATATGTAATAATCTATGCAACATAAAAGCTTAGTCGGAATTCAAAACACCAAAATGGCTTGCGTTGGTAAACAGGCTCAAAAGTAGTATATGCAAAATGAAAAATTCCATACAAAAAGCAGACAACAATTTTGGTTGTCTGCCTGTGAGTTGAATGAGTTAGCTAATTGTGATAAATTGCTTTCCCATTACAAGAAGAGTGAAGCTGCTAGTTCAAACAGCTTGTAGGTAGTATTTTCGATATCTAAAAAAATATACAGAGAAAGCAGATAGGTGAAGAACCTGCCTGCTTACTACTGTAACAAAAGAAAGAAGTACTAGCCGTGGATACCACGGCTTGAAAATAGTATGTATTTTTATTTAAAAAATATTCAAGGTGTGAAGAAACATGGAGTGTTTGATAAATGGTGTCTATGAAATAGATAATGATTTTTTTGGTCCAATAAACTTTGCTAATGTTGTAGCTGTTTCATCCATAATTCAATTGAGTGCAGGGGATTTAGTCGAAATTTTTGCACAAAGTAGCGTAGCTGGAGTTATTAGTAATGTAGAAGATAGTACGCATTTTGAAGCTGCAAGATTCCCGTCTCCAAAAGTATAAGTGGTATGAAACCTTGTAAGTAATTTAATATCAGGACATTCCAAAATTTATACTCATCCTGTACAAGAACGGATAATTTATTTGTAGTGCATGAAGTATTTTAACGGTGTACAAGCTGTTTTGAAAGTGCTGGATAAATGAACTATGTACTGTTAAATAGTGTCTGATGATTGTAAACGAAACAGTCGAAGAAGAGTAGCGGTGTATGCAAAAAGAAATGCATGATGTTTAGGTAAAGAAAGCTTACTAGTTAGGGGATGTTACCGATTTAGTTTATGAAAAAAGGCCCTGTTGTCTCCAACAGGGCCTTTCCTAAAATGGCAAAGAGTAACTCTTACCTTACTCCTTGTCCATAGGATACACAAAAATTATACGTTTGTACAGGTCAATAATTTACAATAATAATATTTGAATATAATGCTTACAGGTAATTCTGAAGGATGAAAAAGTATTTGTTATAGAGTAAGTGTTGATTTTAAAGTGTTTTTAAGAGAATGTTTACAACTCAACGATAATAAAGGAATATTGAAATAATAAAATATGAAATATTGCATATCTTACTTAACAATATAATCTATTCAATAATAAAAAAATCGTACAGAGGAGTTTTTTCTGAAAATCCGAGTTGATGAAACTAGATAATTTGTATTACTGATTTAACCAGAATATTACATGAGTGCTTTGTTTTTAAAAGTTATACTTTCTCTTCGCTCTGCCTTATGGTGGAGCATTTTTATTTTTGTAATCGCAATAACCTGTCCAAACTTTCCAAGTCTAGCATACATATTATGCAGTAGTAGATTAGAAAGGAGCACTATATATGTCTTGTTATTACTACTGTAAGAATTGTGAGAGTTACCAAAAGAAAAATCATGATTGCTGTAAAAAAAGAAGTGATTATTATAATAAGTGCGGTAAAAGATGTGATGACTGTTCTTGCGATCATAAGGAGAATAACCTTGTAAGAGCATCTGCTTTTAGAGCTGTAAATACAGTTAATCAAAACCTTCCAGCTAATACTTTTGTTAAAGTATTATTTCAAAATGAACAATTTGATTTAGCGAACGAATATAACCCAGCAACATCAGATTTTACTCCGAAGACTAGAGGAGTTTATTCCGTAATTGGGACGATTGGTTTCTTTCCGAACGATACAAATTTAAATTATAGAGCGCGTGTAGAAGTTCGAGTGAATGGAAATGCGGCAATTGCTATAGATAACGACTTTTTTGGTCCAATAAATTTCGGTAATGTCGTAAGTGTTTCAACAATACTTCAATTACATGCAGGTGATATTGTCGAGATTTTTGCACAAAGTAGTATAGATGGGGTTATTAGTAGTACAGAAGACGGTTCTCATTTTGAGGCTGCAAGATTCCCATCTCCAATAAAATAAAAGACATGTTTGTGATTTATGGACTATTTTTTTGAAAAAGGCTCTACCTTATGGTAGGGCCTTTTAGTTAAAGGTGTTAAATTGGTAATATATTAAAATAAGTTCATAAACACTTGATAAGCAACACCTAGAGTTAATACGATAGCTAACAGTTTTGCTACCCATCTCGGTGCATTTAAATTTAGTAAAAGGGAATGACATATACTAAATGTAATGCCGAGTGTTAAAAGAATTGCGATAAGATATAAAATTAATAGGAATAAAGGTTGCTCTATGGAGCCGAAGTCAATTTTGGATGGATTCATGTAATATGTACCTCGTTTTTTATTAATATATTAATGAAATAATGAAGAATACAAGGAATTGGAAGAGTAATGTAATAAATACTATAAAAGTAAATTTGAAGTTATGGATGGAGTAGATAAAATAATCTTTGAACGACTATTCAAAGCCAACATTTGTTTAAGTTTAATATACAAGAACGAATGTTCTTGGTATACTGGAAAATAAAAAAGGTGCGTTTACATGACAAATTTTAGTAATATAATTGAAAAACTAGATGAAATGATTTACAAACCTAATAATCTATTAATTACTAAACGAAAAGAAGAAAAGCAAAATTCAGAATATGCAGGAGGGGTATTCCAGCTAAATAATAGAAGCATCCGATTTAGGGTATCAAAAATTACGCCTAATAAGATTGGACAATTTGTTTCTTTTTGGGAGAAGAATGCCTCTATGAGCAATCAGGCATTTTCTTATGATTCAGCTCCTAACCTTTTAGTTATCACTTGTATAGCGGATAATAAACTAGGACAATTTATTTTTCCAAAAGAGATTCTTCTAAAAGAAAAAATATTAAAAACTCAAAATCAAAAAGGGAAAATGGCTATGAGGGTTTACCCTATTTGGGATAAACCTATTAGTAATCAAGCTAAGAAGAGTCAATTGTGGCAACTTCATTATTTTGTCGATTTAAGTGATACTGAAAATGTAGCTACAGATAAATTATTAAACTTATATTCATAGCACATAATAAAAAAGAATTGAAATATTCAATGTTCGTTCAGATGATATTTGGAAATATTAACAGGGTAAGCCGTTAAGTAAAGAATAAAAAAGGAGCATACAAATAAAGTATGCTCAAAAAAAGATAGGTTTTATGAGTGGAGAATCTCCATACGATAATATATGCGCATTTCAGTAATATGTGTAAAATATCAATAAAATATCAACAGAATATCAATTAATGAGTTATTTTAGTTTTTTAATGAAGTCATGTTTTGTGAAATGAAAAAGAGCCGTTTCTTTTGAAAGATGCGGCTCTTTTTATTATTTTGTTATCGTACTGTTCGAAATGATAAATCATAAAATTATACGATTAACAATTTGATAATGATCGGACTTCAGTTATATATTTCTTGAAGTCTGGATATTGAGATACAGTTTGGCAGGTAGGGGTGAGTAGTTGATTAATTAAAGATACATTTGTAATTACTTCGTTACAAGGACCATAGAATGTAACTTTTAGCTTTGAATTCGGGGGAACTTTGAATACGATAGGGATTTTTTTCATTAAATAAACTCCTTACATAACAGAGGTTATATGTTTATTTCCTTTTAATTAGGAAGACATATTAATATAATATGTAATTTTTATTGTAGTTGATTATTACATATACTGTATGAGTTGATGTAATTTCTATTACGTATCAAAATAGTGTTGTGAAAAAATATATATCATGTTTATAAAAAGCTTAAAAACAGACTAATATGAGGGAATAAGCGTTAATTAACTTGTCTCTATATAATAAATTGTAAAAAGGCAGCTTTTTTTAGCTGCCTTTTTACAGGGAGATTGAAAAATCTTGGAGGTCATTCATGAGTATAAGCAAAAATTGCTTATATGTAGTATGTACATTATTTATAGTTTTATCTCAATATTTAGTATGAAATAAACGCAAGTTTATCGTTTACAAATGAAAAAAAGAAGGACTTATTTATTATGGATAAAAAGAAATTATTTAGTTTTAAAAAATGATGAAAATATATTTATTTGTCTTATAGAAGCTTGCTATTAGGCGTATGGGTCTAGCAATAAAACAAGCTTTGAATAAGATAATAAAAAGGAGTTGATTAGTAATGGGTTATATTGTAGATATTTCGAAATGGAATGGAAATATTAATTGGGATATTGCAGCGTCTCAGCTAGATTTAGTTATTGCTAGAGTTCAAGATGGTTCGAATACGGTCGATTTTATGTATCAAGGTTATGTGAAAGAAATGAAGAAACGTAGTATCCCATTTGGGAATTATGCATTTTGCCGTTTTATATCTATTTCAGATGCAAAAAAAGAAGCGCAAGATTTTTGGAATCGTGGCGATAAAAACGCTAAATTTTGGGTGGCAGATGTAGAAGTTCAAACAATGGTAGATATGCAAGGCGGGACTCAAGCATTTATTGATGAATTACGCCGATTAGGTGCAAAAAAAATTGGTTTATATGTAGGACATCACACGTATGTATCATTTGGAGCTCGCAATATTGATGCTGATTTTATTTGGATTCCTCGTTATGGAGGGAATAAACCAGCATATCCTTGTGATATTTGGCAATATACTGATTCAGGAAATGTTCCTGGTATTGGAAAATGTGATTTGAATCAATTAATTGGGAATAAAAATCTTTCTTGGTTTATAGGTTCAAATCAAACAAATCAATCTAGTATTGGAGACAGTAAGCAACCAAATGGAATTGGTATTGCAGTTTCAAAATATGATGATGGATACGGAATTAATTTATATGAAAATCCTGCGAATCCGCAATTTATAGGAAGACTTACGAAAAAAATCCCATATTTAATCTATAAAGGTTATTGGGGAGGTGGCGAAAAAGATATGATTTGTTTAGGTGGTGAACAACAGTGGGCTAAGTTAGAACATTTTAATGTACAATGGTTTTATGCATATTCAAAGTACACACCTGGATATGAAATTAGAACGTACGATGGGCCAAACGGGAATGATACAGGTGCGGTCGATGGGAAGGTCCCTTATCGTATTTGGAATCGTCAAGATGGATATATAGATATAGGTGGGAACAAATGGATCAAAGAAGAACATGTGCAGATTAAATAAAAAAGTCGGCTTTATGCCGGCTTTTTTATTTAATAAAGCTTGTCTCTGGCATGAAGAGAAATACTTGCAGAAAACACATTGATTTCACAATAGCGCTGTATAGTTCCTAATATACATTTATCAAAGTGAGGTATTTGAATTGAAAAAGAAAAAGCTATTTATGGGAACTATTATTGCATGTGTGGCGCTAACATTGTCTGCGTGTGGTTCCTCAGAAAATGTTGCAACATCAAAAGTAGGAAACGTGACAGAGAAAGAGTTAAGTAAAGAATTAAGGCAAACATATGGAAAAAGTACTTTATCTCAAATGATGTTAAATAAGGCATTGCTAGATAAATATAAAGTTTCAGATGAAGAAGCTAAAAAACAAGTAGAAGCAGCGAAGGAACAAATGGGTGACAAGTTTAAAGTTGCTTTAGAGCAAGTAGGATTAAAGAATGAAGATGAATTAAAAGAGAGAATGAAGCCAGAAATTGCACTTGAGAAAGCGATTAGAGCGACTGTCACAGATAAAGATGTGAAAGATAACCATAAACCTGAAATGAAGGTAAGTCACATTTTAGTGAAAGATGAAAAAACTGCGAAAGAAGTAAAAGAGAAAATAAATAATGGTGAAGATTTTACTGCTTTAGCGAAACAGTATTCGGAAGATACTGGTTCAAAGGAACAGGGCGGAGAAATAGCTGGTTTTGCTCCTGGTCAAACTGTGAAAGAGTTTGAGGAAGCTGCGTATAAATTAGATGCAGGACAAGTAAGTGAGCCAATAAAAACATCTTATGGTTATCATATAATAAAAGTGACGGATAAAAAAGAATTGAAACCATTTGATGAAGTAAAAGATACGATTCGAAAAGATTTAGAACAACAAAGACTGCAAGATGCGACAGGTAAATGGAAACAACAAGTAATCAATGATCTATTGAAAGAAGCAGATATTAAAGTAACAGATAAAGAATTTAAAGATACATTTAAATTCTTAGATGAGAAATAAGGTTTAGAAGAAAAACAGAGATTTAGCATAATGCTATATTTCTGTTTTTTTGTTTTCAATAGAAAAGGGAACTCATATAGAGTTCCCTTTTCGCGTTAGTGTGTGAGTTATAAATAGATAGTAAGACAATACAATATTACATTTAAATATTAAGAATTACAATAGGAAAATTTGGATGTAGATAAAAGGAATAAGCAATTAAATTCGTAAAATATTGAAATGATAATGTTTTAGTTAATTAATTTTGTTAAATATAAACTAAATATATTTTCGTGGAGAGTGAATTGAGGACATAATTTAAAGAATGGTACATATCATATTTATTGGAGTATAAATTAACTTTATAGGAAGTGACATGTAGAACATTTAGTACAAAAGGATGTTCTTAATGATGATAAGAATTATTTATCCCGCTATTTGTGGGAGTCTTACTGCTCGTAAAAGCCCGATTGGTGAAGGCTAATAATCAGTGGATGATGGACAAAACCCCCACTGATTATTAGCCTTCACTTTATTAAAATAGGATGAATATTTTTATATTTACTAGATTATTAAATTAATTTGGGGGAGAATATATGAAAGTTATTTTTAAGAGAGAAGGCGGAGGGAAAATTTTTGAATCATCTAATGAAAATATAAGCGTTCTATTAGCTGTATTAAAAGAAACAAAAGGGATAAAGATTGGGATGGTTGAGTATGAAGTATTAGAATATAAACTGGAATATTATCGGAATCCGAAAAAAACAGAAACAGAAAGAGAATTACATATTATAATGCAACCCAAGCATATTCAATAAAGAAAGTGAAAAATTGATGAGTGTGAATCTTACTGCCTACAAATAGCAGGATAAATGGTAGTAATTGTCGATATGTATGAAACTTATGAGGAATGAATTGTTTTACATCATAAGTTTCTAAAGCTTTGTGAGTTCGTTCATAATAAAAGTGTATGCTTTTGTTGAAGGATGGTTAATGAGATATAGCTGAAATTTGTATTCCAGAAAGAACGTTAGTTAGGATAGAAAAGTAAAATTAGAAATATAATTAGTTCAATAAAAGCGACTTCACATTAGGTGGAGTCGCTTTTATTGTTGCTACACGTATTCTATGATGCGATAGGAAGTGCAAAGAAATTTGATTAATAAAAGGGAGTAATAAATGAGTATGAATAAACTTCATATATTAAAGTTGCATTTTGTTTGAAAAATTTACATGTTGCACTTCCGTAAGAACGTTCGTTCGTGTATAATTAGAACGAATGTTCTTTCGGAGTGGAGATTTCTACAAATTCATAAATAGTTTTGAATTGGAAAGCTACGCTACATATAAATAAGAGATGGATAAAGTGTATTTAGAAGTGAAATTAGTGAGGTATCATGGTCACAGTTTCGAACCATGTTGGAATATAAAGCAAAATGATACGGCAAACAAGTCATTGTCGTATCGAAAACATTTGCTTCAAGCCAATTATGTTCTTGTTGTAGATATCAAAACAAAGACGTTAAAAATCTAAACCTACGTAAATGGGACTGCCCTTCTTGTAGTACACATCATGATAGGGATATTAACGCAAGTATCAATCTAAAGAATGAAGCGATAAGGCTTCTAACCGCAAGGACTGCGGAGATAGCCTAATAAAGTAGAGTTCGATAGAACTCTTTACTTAGGAATCCCCCACTTCTAAACGAAGTGAAAGTGGGGTAGTTCAAGAATGGATAGATATAGAAAATTGAGGAGTAAAGAAAATGAATTATGTAAAGATACAGGAAAAAGGAAGAGAGTGGGTTCCGTTTACAGTAATGTCGGAACAATTATTAAGTATGAAAAAAATTATTGGAGAGAAATTAAAAGTCCAAAGACCGCTAATAACAAATGAAGCGAAAGACAGCATTTCAGACAAATTATTAACTTCATTATTGTCTGAAGAAGAGATGTTAGTGACATATTTTGAAGAAGGATACATACTTACGAGTTATATGACAGTGGTTCATATAAATCCAATTCAACAAATTGTAAAATGTACAGATGCATTTTATAAAACATATATATTTTCTGCAATGGACATAATTGATGTAACCTAAAAGAAGCTGAATTTTGAAGTTTAGCTTCTTTAATTTATCTAGCTATTTACGGACAGGCAGATTCACACCTCAAAATTCGGCTGTGAGTCAGGCTACCTGTTAAAACCTAATTTTTTGAAGAGGTGAAGAACTAAATGAAAAAGCAGCTAGCTGCAAGCTAGCTGCTTAGCCCCAGGGAAAGGGAGAAAAAGATTGGCACTCAAAAAATCAATGATAGCTGTGTATCAGCCTGAGTATAGTATAGACAAATTTTAAAATGTTATACAAAAATGATTACAGATCTGGTTAGGCCGTACCAACTTGGTTTTGATCTGCTAGATCAGAATCAAATGTATTAGTCGCGCTAACCCCACTAAAAGTGTTCACTACGAAACCAACGTTAGATGCGCCAGAGCCGTTATAAGCTTTCGTATTCTCTTTTGGAGAAACATTGTAGAAATCACCTAAGTTGAAAGATCCGTTACTATTTTGTACAACTAAATTCCCAACAACTGAGGGCATAATTTTCACCTACTTTATAAGTAATTGTTTGCATTACTATATGAAGGTATAGTCTAATTGGTTCATTTGACAAATATTCCGGAATAGAAAAATGTTTGAAGCTTTGTTTAATCAATCGAGCAAAAAGTATGTTAAAATTAATGAAGAGCTGAATTTTAAAAAGAATAAATTTGAATAATTAATATATATGGAATTAAAGAAGACAAAATGTAATGGATAATGTTATAAAAACAGTGGATTTAACAGATGCAGAATCAAGTAAACTTGTTGCTTATATTTATAGTAATGATGTCACATTGATCGAAAAAGCATTTTGTCCTAATGAAATAAAATTAAAGTTTAATGAAATAGCAATTTTATCGGCAATTAAAACCGCATATATTACGAAAGTATCTATAAGGAAAGAACTTGAAGCAATTTTTCACGATACAGGCGTTTTATTAGTAAAGCAAAATGTTGAAAGGAATAGTATTCAATCTATAACAATGCATTTTGAGCAATTTAAAAAGTTGCAAAATGAGATTGAGAATTTAAATAAAAGTATGTTATAAGACTAGGTGGAAATTTATTGATAGAGGTGGGCTCTGTTAAGTTGAAAAAGTGGATTGAAAAGTATTTGGATAAATCGAACCGTAAACATAAATATACTTTCATTAAGGTGTAACCTATATTTATCGATGTGAGAAATGTAGGGAATAGAAGATACAATTTAAAAATAATAACGATACAAACAAAAAGAGTAACTATGATGGTTACTCTTTTTGTTTGTAATATGTAATATCAAAAATACTTCTAAAGTATGAAATGAATTGATACTTAAGTGAGAAGTTGAATAAGAATAAAAAGAGTAATATTAATGGAAAGGAGGAGATGAAGTTGGAGCGAAACGACATTGGGAAACTTGTAATTATTACTGGAGTAACGCAAGGGTTAGGACGTGCAATGGTTGATAGGTTTCATGAATTGGGGTGGAACATAGCAGGGTGTGGACGCTCAAAAAATAAAATTGAAGAGCTTAATAAATATTACGGTGCTTCACATGATTTTCAAATAATTGATGTTTCAAATCATCACCAAGTTAGTAAATGGGCAAGTCGTATTCTTAATAAGTATAGGGCTCCCGATATGTTAATAAATAATGCATCGATTGTTAATCAAAATGCACCTCTATGGAAAGTTACCGCACAAGAATTTGAAAGTGTAATGAGTGTAAATGTGAACGGGGTAGTAAATGTCATTAGGGCGTTCGTCCCGGCGATGATAGCTAGGAAAGAAGGAATTATTATTAACATGAGCTCTAGTTGGGGAAGAGAAGGCGAGGCTGAACTTGCGCCATATTGTGCCTCGAAGTTTGCTGTTGAAGGTATCACGCAGTCAATGGCAATGGAACTACCAAATGGTATGGCAGTAGTTGCTTTAGATCCAGGTGGCAGTATTAGCACTCCAATGCTTCACTTATGTGCACCTCAATATGTAAAAGAATCTCCTACACCTGAAATGTGGTCACATAAAGCAATTCATTATATATTAAATATATCAATAGATAAAAACGGTGAGTCATTGACATGTCCGGCATACATTCATTGAGAAACTCCTTGTCAAAAAGAGCGCCAGAAAGGTGCTCTTTTGTATTATTAGTACATTATGTGATGCACAAAATTACATATGAAAAATAGAATAATGAATTAAAGGTGATATTTGTTTATTTCGAATGTACTAGAAAATTTTAATATAGGTGATGGAAAATGAACCTACGCGATTTAGAATTGACAGGGGCATGGTTTCAAGTTGGAGGAAATCTTATAGCGGCAATTGGAACAACTAGAGGGTTTGCAGGAGAAGAAAAGATTGAGTCGGATCTCGTTATTGTAGGGAGTTCATTACAAGCTCTCGGATATATATTACAAATTATAGCAACTAATGATGCGAAAGATGAAGATAAATGTGAGAAGCAAGAGGTAACTATAGATAATAAAAATAAAGCGCTAGCGAAAACGGGGATTGAGTTATTAGCTTTAGGTAATATTTCAAATGTAATAGGAACGTATTTTAATCTCAATGAACAAATGAAAGAAAATGATTTCCTTATAATTACTGGAAATAGTTTGCAATCAATTGGCGCTTTTTTAGGAGTAGAAGTAGCATTGAATGAGATAAATGGAATACAGTGGATTATCGTATTAGGGAATTCAATGCAAAGTTTAGGTGCGGGATTACAAGCATATGAAGGTATTAAAAATATACCAAAAGAAGAAAAGGGAAAAGAAGACAGTAATATAGATAAAGAAGATCAACGTATAATAGGGCTAATAGGTATTTGGATACAGGCAATAGGTACTGTAATTTCAGCAATTGGATTAACCGAAATAGTAGAGGAACAACGATTGGAAACTAAGAAAAGGTGATGAAATACTCATTTCAATGAAGTTTGGAGTATTTCAATTTTAGAAGTAGGACAAGATGGATGTGTTAATTGTTTTTGTAGGCTTTTTCATATAGGCGTAGAATATACATATAAATGAACAGGTGAAAATAACTTGTTAACGTTAGTGAGAGGCTTCTCATTTAGTTATACTATTATATGTGATTTTTGTAATGATGAGTTCTTATATACGCTTTTAGAAATAACATGATTTCATAGGTTTGATAGTGTAGGAGATGGATGGGGAAGAATCGAAAAATAAACATTAAGGAGTTTTTCAGACATGATGTACTTATTAGCAATTTTACTTCCGCCGGTAGCTGTTTTATTTTGCGGAAAGCCGTTTCAAGCGATTATTAATTTCATTTTAACCTTAATTTTTTGGGTTCCAGGCGCGATACACGCAGTTCTTGTCGTACATGATAAAAAAGCCGACAGGCGACTTAAAAAACAAGTTCAAGCGTATGATGAAATTAATAAAAGAAATAGAAGGTAAATTGCGATTGACATACAAAAAAGAAAGGGGATTTGATTCGCCTTTCTTTTTTGTATGTCAATCAAGTTTAAATTTTAGTATAGCGGTAAGAATTTTTAATATAAGTATTATGATAATAACTTTTAGAGTGTGCGTTTAATAAACCGGTGTAAATGCTTTCTGGCACATTAAAGAAATCATACATACCATTCTTTAGTTGAATACGTAAAATCATAGAAAAAGGATTATAGCCAACAGCAACTAATTTTTTTGAAATAACGGGAGATAGCTTCATCATTACGCAACTCCTTATTTTTCATTTTAGATGGTTTCTTGTAGAGAAGGGGATTGTCGTGTTGAAATCCTAATAATTAAAGGAGTATTATACTTATATGCAATATATTAAATGTTTGTTATACGTAATTATAAGGAAGTTCACACGAAGTACATATCGTTGTGCTATTTTTATTTCACCTTTGATTTATAAATAAGAAAATATTGACCATTTGAAAAAAAGGTATATTATTTATACGAGGTATTAAAAATTCACTTCTTACATTCTATGCTTTAAGGGGCAGTATTATTAGAAAAAATAGAAGTGAAAATAGTTTGTATAAGAAGTATTCTAAAATGTATAATCTGTGAATTGGGAAAATATTGAATGATCCAGGTCAATATACTTTCTTGATTAAATGTATTTGGGAAAGTGACCTCAATATTTTCAAGTAAATCAACGGGAGAATTGAAAGGCAGGAGAAAGTAACATGTCAGAAAATTATCGTTCTCGAGAGGAGCGACGACAAGTTCAAAAGAAAAAACAGCCAGCTTCTAAAAAAACAAAACCAAAAGGTAAAACATCGTTTTTTCGTAAATTTTTAATCAGTTGTTTACTACTTGGTATTGTAGGATTAGTGGCAGGGGTTGCTACCTTTTTCGTAATGATTAAGGATGCACCAAAACTTGTTAATCCGTTATCCTCAAAAATTTATGATAAAGACGGGAATTTGGTATATGAATATGGGAAAGAAAAGCGGACGAATGTTACGTATGATCAAATCCCTAAATTGGTAGAAAATGCATTTTTAGCAACAGAAGATTCGCGTTTTTATGAGCATAGCGGAGTAGATTTTAAAGGTACTGCTCGTGCAGTTTTAGTTAGTCTTAAGGGAGATTATGGCTCTCAAGGTGGTAGTACGATAACGCAGCAAGTTATTAAAAACTACTTCTTATCGATGGAAAAAACGTCAAAACGTAAAGTTCAGGAAATATATTTAGCCTATAAGCTAGAACAACAGTATTCAAAACATGAAATTTTAGAGATGTATTTAAATAAAATTAATTTAGGTAATCGTTCATATGGAATCGCAACAGCAGCACAAAACTACTACGGTAAAGAATTGAAAGATTTAACATTACCAGAAGTTGCGATGCTTGCCGGTTTACCAAAAGCACCGAATAACTATGACCCAACGAAAAAAGAAAATGTTCAAAGGGCAACAGAAAGAAGAAATACTGTACTAGGGTTAATGAATCGACATGGTTATATTACAAAGGCAGAAATGGAAGAAGCATCGAAAGTACCAGTGGATAAAAATATTAAGAGTGCAGCTGAACTACAAGCGATGCCACATACTGCATTTATGGATGCAGTTGTGAAAGAAGTAGAAAAAGAAATACCAGATGTTAATATTGGATCTGACGGTTTAGAAATTTATACAACTTTGGATCCAAAAGCGCAAGATTTTGCTGATCAGCTTTTAAATGCAAATATTATTAATTATCCAAACGATAAGTTCCAAGGGGCTTTCACATTTATGGATACAAAAACTGGTGAAGTTCGTGCTATAGGTAGTGGTCGTGGTGAAAATAAAGCAGTATTTAAAGGGCATAATATGGCGATTGAATTAGATCGTGCAGCTGGTTCAACTATGAAGCCAATCTTTGATTATGCACCGGCTATTGAATATTTAAAATGGGCTACGTATCATCAAATCGATGACTCTCCATTTAAGTATTCAACTGGCCAAGAAGTGAGAAATGCAGATAGAAGTCATTTAGGGCCAATCTCAATGCGTGAAGCACTAACAAAGTCACGTAATATCCCAGCTATTAAAACAGCTAAAGAGGTAGGTATTAGTAAATCGAAAGAGTTCTCTGAGAAATTAGGTATTACATTTAATGTAGCACCGACAGAATCAACAGCGATCGGTACAAATGAAGCGTCACCAACTGAAATTGCAGGTGCTTATGCGGCATTTGGGAATGACGGTAAGTATACGAAGCCGCATTTTGTTAAGAAAGTAGTTTATCCAGACGGCAAGTCACAAAGTTTTGGACAAAAACCAAAACCAGTTATGGCGGATTCTACAGCATATATGATTACTGATATGCTTCGTTCTGTAGTTACATCAGGTACTGGTACATCGGCAAATGTGGCCTCTTTAGATGTAGCTGGTAAAACAGGTACAACTAACTATTCTTCAAAACAACTAGCACAATATGGAATTCCAGAAAGTGCAACTCGTGATAGTTGGTTTGCAGGATATACACCGCAATATACGATGGCAGTATGGACTGGATATACGAAAGATGGTAAAGACGAGTATATTAGTAGTAAAAATACGAAAATTGCACAGTTGATCTTTAAAGAAATGATGAGCAAGATGGCTACAGATAAATCACGCTTTAAAATGCCAAGTAGTGTTATTCAAGAAGGTAGTGAGTTACGTATAAAAGGTGAAAAACGTGATTCATCTCCAAATACGAGCGTACCGGATACAACGGAACAACCAAAACAAGACCAACAGCAAAAAACTGAAGAAGAGAAAAAGCAAGAAGAATTAAAGAAACAGGAAGAACTTAAGAAACAAGAAGAGCAAAAGAAACAAGATGAACTTAAGAAACAAGAAGAGCTAAAGAAGCAAGAAGAGCAAAAGAAACAGGATGAATTAAATAAGAAAAATGAACAAAATAATGGAAATGGCCAAGGAAATACAACACCACCGAACAATGGTGGAGGCCAAGGAAATACAACACCACCGAACGATGGTGGAGGCCAAGGAAATACAACACCACCGAACAATGGTGGAGGCCAAGGGAATACAACGCCACCGAACAACGGTGGGGATCAAGGAAATACTACCCCACCGACTAACGGTGGAGGAGGCCAAGGGAATACAACTCCAACGCCACCAGCAACAACGCCACCAACTACTGGCGGGAACACAGGAGAAGTCCCTGCCAATAATGGACAATAAGTAATGTATATAAAAGCACCAAAGGTACCGATAAAACGGTTCCTTTGGTGCTTTTTATATTATAAAGGTTAATATTATTTTTAAATGTTAAAAGTACCATAGAAATTTTGAAAGTAAATTGATGGGAAATGATAAAAAATTTGAGTTGGTGGTATTGGATAACTAGGGCTATAAAAAGTAGTACTACTACTAGGGTGTGTACCATGATGCCAAAATGAAGGGGTGACTTGGTCAGGCGATTGATAATGTTGCCAAGCGGCAGGAAGTTCGATACCAACATCAGAACTAGCTGTATGAACGGCAGGAACATGTATTGAGGGAGCTGATGGGACAACGGCGGTTATTCTTGGTGATATCCACATGAAACGATCACTCCTAAGTTTAATAATAAAATAGTATATTCTTTTAGAACATATAAAGGTACATATATAGGGTTTTTGCTTAAAACATAGGTATAAAGTCGTAAGACCAACTTAAATTGAGGATAGACCATTTATTATGAAAAGATACGTCTATTAGCGGAGGGCAAGGGAACATGAAAAATATACCATTGATATGTTGATTGCAATATTTTACGTGTTTATGGAGGAATTTTAATGGAACGATTATGGACGAAATCATTTATTCAAATGACTATCGCGATGTTATTTTTATTTACAGGGTTTTATTTACTTGTTCCAACGCTCCCGCTCTTTATTAAAGAGATTGGTGGAAATGAATCACAAGTTGGACTGATGATGGGAATGTTTACAATAGCTGCGGTTGTAATACGACCGATTATTGGAGGAATGTTAGATCAATATGGTAGAAGATCTTTTATTATTTTCGGACTCATCTTTTTTGGGATAACGATGTATTCGTATAATTTAGCATCGACTATTGCCCTTTTAGCTGTTTTACGCGTTATTCACGGAGTGACGTGGGCTGTTTCTACAACAGCAGTTGGAACAGCGATAACTGATATTATTCCAGATTCACGTCGTGGTGAAGGGATGGGCTGGTATGGCATGGCGATGACAATCGCGATGGCAATTGGCCCGATGATTGGATTATGGGTTGTACAAAATTATTCATTTCATGGTCTATTCTTGTTAGCAACTCTTTTATCCTTTATGGCAGTCGTATTATCGTTAATAACGAAAATGCCATTCACGCCACAAAAAGAAAAAGGGAAAATTCAGCTGTTTGAAAAATCCGTTTTATCAATAACGGTTGTTGTTTTCTTTTTATCATTTGCATATGGAGGAATAACAACATTTTTACCGTTATTCGCGTCATCAATTGATGTGAATCCTGGGACATTCTTTCTTGTATATGCAATTGCTTTAACAATTGTACGACCTATTTCAGGAAAACTATTAGATAAGTATGGAGAAGTTTTTATCATACTTCCGGCACTATGTATTACTATTTTAGCGATAGTTGTACTAACGATTTCAAATGGTTTGATAGGTGTAATGATTGCAGCGGCATTATATGGTGTTGGATTCGGTTCAGCACAGCCCGCTTTACAAGCAGCGATGCTGACAATTGTTGATCCTAGTAAAAGAGGAGTTGCTAACGCTTCATTCTTTACTGCATTTGATTTAGGTATTGGATTAGGTGCGATTTTACTTGGAGTTGTTTCACAAATGTTTGGTTACCGTATTTTATTCGCAGGTAGTGCAATTTCAGGATTAATAGCTTTAATTATATTTGTCATTTTTGTAAAACAAAGATTAGGCAAAAAGGATTTTGCGTAAACAGGAAGAGCGAAGATGAAAATTTCAATTGAACATGATGCTCGACGATGCTTTAAGGAAGAATTGCGTATAAAGCATGATGAATCTATTTGATGTATTGTAAGGTACGGAGGAAATAGCTCAATTCAGCCCGGATATTCTTTAGGGATTATTTCTGAGAAATCAGATGGGGAAATAGTGTCAGTTGAGAAAGACGGTAGTTTATTTTTATAGATTTTGATGATCTTTCGTACTTTCAAAACTATGAATTAGTTGTAAGCTATCGTAAAGAAACGGAAGAAATTTAATTTAATTATGTAAAATAATAATTTTATTAAAAATAAATAAATTTTATATAAGAATTATATTTATGGGAATATGAAATAAATATTATAAAAAACCGAGCTGTGCATGAGTGCAGCTCGGTTTTTTATGTTTGTTGAAGAAAAAGGGATTAAAGGTATATTTAGTGGGATCATATGGATAATTGTTATATTTCGTTTTTAAAAATTGTAAAAGGATGTCTGTCCTTTCTTTATAAAAGATGAAAGTTATTTTTGAAAAATTGTATTATTACATCGGTAAAAGTATAGGAAACTTATCATTATAAAATAAATTGAAATCTTCTAAAAACTCTGATACATTGAAATAGAAATGTAGTTTCATATTATTGTAAAGGCTTACAGTTATGTGCACGAAGATCTATTAGGATTGGAGGAAATAATGATGAAAGCTGAAGAAAAATTTTCCCCGGGATTAGATGGTGTAGTAGCAGCGGAAACGAAAATTTCGTTTCTTGACACAGTAAAAGGTGAAATTGTAATTCAAGGGTATGATTTAATCGAACTCTCAAAAACAAAAGAGTATTTAGACATTGTGCACCTTTTATTAGAAGAACGTTTACCGAATGAGGATGAGAAAGTAACAATTGAAAAGAAATTAAAAGAAGAATATGCAGTGCCAGAAGGTGTATTCAATGTTCTAAAGGCATTGCCTAAGGAAACGCATCCTATGGATGGGCTACGTACAGGTGTGTCTGCATTAGCTGGTTACGATAGTGATATCGAAAACCGCTCGTTAGAAGTGAATAAAAGTCGAGGATACAAGCTTTTAAGTAAAGTGCCAAATATTGTAGCGAATAGCTACCATATTTTAAATAATGAGGAACCAATTGAGCCTCTTCAAGAATTGTCATATAGTGCGAATTTCTTCTATATGTTAACTGGAAAGAAACCAACTGAACTTGAAGAGAAAATCTTTGATCGTTCCCTTGTTTTATATAGTGAACATGAAATGCCAAACTCTACATTTACAGCACGCGTTATTGCATCAACGCAATCCGACTTATACGGTGCTTTAACAGGAGCAGTTGCATCCTTAAAAGGAAGTCTTCATGGCGGTGCGAATGAAGCGGTTATGTACATGCTTTTAGAAGCTGGTAATGTTGAGAAATTTGAAGAGTTATTACAGAAGAAACTATATAACAAAGAAAAAATTATGGGCTTTGGACACCGTGTTTATATGAAAAAGATGGATCCAAGAGCACTTATGATGAAGGAAGCATTAAAGCAGTTATGTGATGTGAAAGGCGATTATACACTATATGAAATGTGTGAAGCTGGAGAAAAAATTATGGAGAAGGAAAAAGGGATTTATCCGAATCTTGATTATTATGCTGCTCCAGTATATTGGATGCTTGGTATTCCAATTCAACTTTACACACCAATCTTCTTTAGTTCTAGAACAGTAGGGCTATGTGCACACGTAATTGAGCAACATGCGAACAATCGTTTGTTCCGTCCACGTGTAAATTATATTGGCGAGCGACATGCATTTAGTAAATAAAAACAACTGGGGAGTTGTTAGCGCCGCCCGCCAGATGGGTGTTTGACCGACACCCATCATTAATAATAACGAATTTTCGACAGAAAGGGAAGAATAGCATGATTAAAACAAATGAAATTAAACAAAAAGATGCATTATTAGAAGAAATTACGGACTATGTATTAAATAAAGAGGTTACAAGTGCAGAGGCATTCAGTACGGCTCGCTACGTATTACTTGATACACTTGGATGTGGAATTTTAGCACTACAATACCCAGAGTGTACGAAATTATTAGGACCAGTTGTACCAGGAACAATCGTGCCAAATGGTACACGTGTACCAGGAACATCTTATGTGCTAGATCCAGTAAAAGGCGCATTTAATATCGGATGTATGATCCGTTGGTTAGACTATAACGATACTTGGCTTGCAGCAGAGTGGGGACATCCATCTGATAACTTAGGCGGAATTTTAGCAGTTGCAGATTATATTAGCCGCGTTCGTATTTCAGAAGGAAAAGAACCATTAAAAGTACGTGAAGTACTAGAAATGATGATTAAAGCACATGAAATTCAAGGTGTACTTGCTTTAGAAAACAGCTTAAACCGTGTTGGTCTTGATCACGTATTATACGTAAAAGTAGCAACAACTGCAGTAGTTGCAAAAATGCTTGGCGGAACGCGTGAGGAAATCTTTAATGCATTATCACATGCGTGGATTGATAATTCTAGTCTTCGTACATATCGTCATGCTCCAAATACAGGTTCACGTAAATCATGGGCAGCAGGTGATGCGACGAGCCGCGGTGTTCATCTCGCAATGACTGCATTAAAAGGTGAAATGGGTTACCCAACGGCATTATCTGCACCAGGATGGGGATTCCAAGATGTGTTATTTAACAAGCAAGAATTAAAATTAGCAAGACCACTAGAATCTTATGTAATGGAAAATGTATTATTCAAAGTGTCATTCCCAGCAGAATTCCATGCACAAACAGCTGCAGAATGTGCAGTGAAATTACATCCGGAACTTAAAGAAAGATTAGATGAAATTGATCGTATTACAATTACAACTCATGAGTCAGCAATTCGTATTATCGATAAAGAAGGTCCATTAAATAACCCAGCTGATCGCGATCACTGCCTACAATACATTACGGCAATAGGTTTATTAAAAGGAGATATCGTTGCGGATGATTATGAGGATGTAGTAGCGAATGATCCACGTGTAGATGAATTACGTAATAAGATGGTTGTTGTTGAAAATAAACAGTACAGTTTAGATTACCTTGACCCGAACAAGCGCTCAATCGCCAATGCTGTTCAAGTTCATTTTAAAGATGGTACTGTAACAGAAAATGTGGAATGTGAATATCCACTTGGCCACCGTTTCCGTAGAGACGAAGCAATTCCAAAAGTTGTTCGAAAATTCACTGCAAATATGGCAGGTCATTATTCTAGTAAGCAACAAGAAAAAATCCATGAAGCTTGTCTAAATGAAGAAAAACTAGAAAATATGAATGTAAACGAATTTGTAGATCTATTCTTAATTTAATAATAGGGGGAATTTAGAATGGCTTGGGTTGTGAATAAACAGTCGACACAAGAGGAGCTTACGAATCGCTTCCGAGCTTTAGTAGAAGCAAATGAAATTTTGCAAATTCCAGGTGCTCATGATGCAATGGCGGCTCTTGTTGCGAAAAATACAGGTTTTTCAGCTCTATATTTATCGGGAGCTGCTTACACTGCAAGTAAAGGACTACCAGATTTAGGAATCGTGACGTCTACTGAAGTAGCAGAGAGAGCAAGGGATCTAGTTAGAGCTACAGATTTACCAGTTCTTGTTGATATTGATACAGGATTTGGTGGAGTACTAAACGTAGCGAGAACAGCTGTAGAAATGGTGGAAGCGAAAGTTGCGGCTGTTCAGATTGAAGATCAACAATTACCAAAGAAATGTGGACATTTAAATGGTAAGAAACTTGTTACTACAGAAGAATTAGTTCAAAAAATTAAAGCGATTAAAGAAGTTGCGCCAAGTTTATATATTGTAGCACGCACAGATGCTCGCGGCGTGGAAGGATTAGATGCAGCGATTGAAAGAGCGAATGCATATGTAAAAGCAGGAGCAGATGCAATATTCCCAGAAGCGCTTCAATCGGAAGAAGAATTTCGTTTATTTACTAGCAAAGTGAATGCACCTTTACTAGCAAATATGACTGAGTTCGGAAAAACACCATATTATAGTGCAGAGGAATTTGCGAATATGGGCTTCCAAATGGTAATTTATCCTGTAACTTCACTTCGTGTTGCTGCAAAAGCATATGAGAATGTGTTTACGCTAATTAAGGAAACAGGTTCTCAAAAAGATGCACTTTCTAATATGCAAACGAGAAGTGAATTATATGAAACAATTTCATATCATGACTTTGAAGAGTTAGATACTGGAATTGCAAAAACAGTATTATCTGAAGATCAATAGGTAGAAGGATTTAGGCGATGAAAATACATCTTTGGCAAAACGAACTGCTTGATGTGAAAAATCATCGCCTTCTGTTTTCAATAATAAGATATTCCACTCATCGTAGACGAGCATATGCAAAGATCAACGAAGGCCGAAATGATAGGGGGGATTCAGATGGAGAAAACGAAGTTACCATGGGATGAATTTTTTTCACTCAATAAAGATGTGAATAATACTTTCTTTACACCAGAAGATTTTTCAGGGGATGAAGATTTAATTGCAAAAACGACAGAACAATTCGTTAAACAAGAAATTGTCCCACAAATTGAGAATATTGAACAACATAACTATAAAGTTTCTCGTCAATTATTTGAGAAAGCTGGGGAACTTGGATTATTAGGCATTGAGGTACCAGAAGATTATGGCGGATTCGAGTTAGGAAAGGCTGTCTCAGGTCTTGTAGCAGAGAAAATGGGTTACGCTGGTGCATTTAGCGTTTCATTTAATATACACGCTGGTGTAGGTACATTGCCTTACATATATTACGGAACGAAAGAACAGAAAGAAAAGTACTTGCCGAAAATCGCATCGGGAGAATGGATTGGTGCTTATGCTTTAACTGAGCCCAATGCTGGTTCTGATGCATTAAGTGCAAAAACGAGTGCAGTATTGAATGAAGAGGGGACTGCTTGGAAGTTGAATGGTGAGAAGCAGTGGATTACAAATGCTCATATGGCAGATGTATACGTTGTTTTTGCGAAGACAAATAAAGGAATGACAGCGTTTATTGTCGAAAGAACATGTGAAGGTGTATCAATAGGATTAGAAGAAAAGAAGATGGGGATTAAAGGTTCTTCAACAGCGACGCTTATTTTAGAAGATGTTGTCATCCCCGCTGAAAATATTTTAGGGGAAGTTGGGAAAGGGCATCACGTAGCTCTTAATATTCTTAACTTCGCTAGACTAAAACTTGCTTTTGGAAATATTGGAACAGCAAAACAAGCAATCAGTTTGTCAGTTCAATATGGAAAAGAGCGAAAACAGTTCCAAACGGAATTAGTAGATTTTACGATGATTCAAGAGAAAATTGCCAATATGATTATTTCTACATATGGAGCAGAAAGTGCAGCTTACCGTACAGCGGGTGTAATTGATGAAGCAATTCATGAGAGTGATGAAGATCTTATGAAAAAAATGTCCCAATTTGCAATTGAATGTGCACTGAATAAAGTAAACGCTTCTGAAACACTTGCTTATATCGTAGATGAAGCTGTACAAATTCATGGTGGTTACGGTTATATGCAAGAATACGAAGTAGAACGATTATATCGTGATGCTAGAATTAGTCGTATTTTTGAAGGAACGAATGAAATTAATAGATTAACAGTTGCAAAAATGTTAATGAAGCAAATCGAGCAAATAGAAGATGCTGAAGTAGAAATTGATGTGGCAAATGTAGAAAGAAACCATCGTTACATTTTATTAGCGAAAAAATTGTTGAAACAATCTTTGAAAACGCTCTCTAAAACTCCAGGTTTAAAAATTGAGCAAGAGCAAGAATATTCACGCGTATTATCAAATATGTTGACGGACGTGTACGTCATGGAATCAGCATTTTTACGTACGAGGAAAGCAGTTAGTAAAAATGGTGAGGAAAAAGAGCGTACGAAGCAAATGATAACAGGTGTTATTTGTGAAGAAGGATATCGTAAAGTAGAAGAAGCTGCGATTTCCATTCTTTCAGCAGCTGTCACAGAAGAACAAAATAGACAAGAAATATTAGCTGAAATCCGTCAATTATTAGTGCCTTTATACTCAAACTTATTTACGAAAAAGAGAGATATTGCGAAAGTTATTATAAATCGCGGGAAATATATTGTGTAAATAGGAGGAAAGCGATATGAAAAAGATTGGTTTTATCGGTTTAGGTAACATGGGTCTTCCAATGTCTAAAAATTTAGTTAAATCTAGCTACACAGTATATGGAGTGGACTTGAATAAAGAGGCGGAAGCTTCCTTTGAAAAAGAAGGAGGAATTATCGGTCTATCAATCTCAAAACTAGCAGAGACATGCGATGTGATTTTTACAAGTTTGCCTTCACCTCGTGCTGTGGAAGCGGTATATTTTGGGGAAGAAGGATTATTTGAAAATAGCCACTCGAATGTAGCTTTAATTGATACAAGTACAGTATCTCCACAATTAAACAAACAATTAGAGGAATCGGCGAAGGAAAAGAAAGTAGACTTTTTAGCAGCACCTGTTAGCGGTGGGGTAATTGGTGCAGAAAACCGTACATTAACGTTTATGGTTGGTGGATCGAAAGAAGTGTATGAGAAAACTGAATCTGTCATGGAAGTACTTGGAGCGAATGTTTTCCATGTTAGTGAGCAGATTGATAGTGGTACAACTGTTAAATTAATTAATAATCTATTAATTGGTTTTTATACAGCTGGTGTGAGTGAAGCTTTAACATTAGCGAAAAAGAACAATATGGATTTAGATAAAATGTTTGATATTTTAAATGTAAGTTACGGTCAAAGTAGAATTTATGAGCGTAATTATAAAAGTTTCATTGCATCAGAAAATTATGAGCCAGGCTTTACTGTGAATTTATTAAAGAAAGATTTAGGATTTGCAGTAGATTTAGCGAAAGAAAGCGAACTTCACTTACCAGTAAGCGAAATGCTATTAAACGTATATGAAGAAGCGAGTGAGGCAGGATATGGTGAAAACGATATGGCTGCTTTATATAAGAAAGTTAGCGAACAATTAATTTCTAATCAAAAATAGTGCACTTATAAAAACCATGATAAAAAAGGAGAGAATATAATGATTACAACTGAAATTAAACGAGTGAAAAATCATATTAATGGCGAATGGGTAGAATCTACTGGTACGGAAGTAGAAGCGGTTCCGAATCCGGCAACTGGAAAAATCATCGCTTACGTTCCACTTTCTCCAAAAGAAGATGTTGAAAAAGCTGTTGAAGCGGCAAAAGCGGCATACAAAACATGGTCTAAAGTGCCAGTTCCAAATCGTTCAAGACAACTATACAAATATCTACAACTGTTACAAGAAAATAAAGATGAGCTTGCAAAAATCATTACGCTAGAAAACGGTAAAACGCTAACGGATGCAACTGGTGAAGTACAGCGTGGTATTGAAGCGGTAGAACTTGCAACATCAGCACCAAATTTAATGATGGGACAAGCTCTTCCGAATATTGCTAGTGGAATTGATGGATCGATTTGGCGCTACCCAATCGGAGTTGTTGCTGGTATTACACCGTTTAACTTCCCGATGATGATTCCATTATGGATGTTCCCACTTGCAATTGCTTGCGGTAATACATTCGTATTAAAAACATCTGAAAGAACGCCACTTTTAGCTGAGCGACTTGTAGAGTTATTCTATGAAGCTGGTTTTCCAAAAGGGGTATTAAATTTAGTACAAGGCGGAAAAGATGTTGTAAATAGTATTTTAGAAAATAAAGATATTCAAGCAGTTTCGTTTGTTGGCTCTGAGCCAGTGGCACGCTACGTATATGAAACTGGTACAAAAAATGGTAAACGTGTACAAGCGTTAGCAGGTGCGAAAAACCATGCAGTTGTTATGCCAGATTGCAACCTTGAGAAAACAGTACAAGGTGTAATTGGGTCTGCGTTTGCAAGTAGTGGAGAGCGCTGCATGGCATGTTCAGTAGTAGCAGTAGTTGATGAAATTGCTGATGAATTCATTGATGTATTAGTAGCGGAAACGAAGAAGTTAAAAGTAGGTGACGGTTTCAACGAAGATAATTATGTTGGACCATTAATCCGTGAATCTCATAAAGAACGTGTTTTAGGCTATATTAATAGTGGTGTAACAGATGGAGCAACTTTACTAGTAGATGGCCGTAAAATCAATGAAGAAGTTGGAGAAGGCTACTTTGTTGGTGCAACGATCTTTGATGGTGTAAATCAAGAAATGAAAATTTGGCAAGATGAAATTTTCGCTCCGGTATTAAGTATTGTAAGAGTAAAAGATTTAGAAGAAGGTATTAAGCTGACAAATCAATCGAAATTTGCGAATGGTGCTGTTATTTATACATCAAATGGAAAACATGCACAAACATTCCGAGACAATATTGATGCTGGTATGATTGGTGTAAACGTTAATGTTCCAGCACCAATGGCATTCTTCGCATTTGCAGGAAACAAAGCTTCATTCTTTGGAGATCTTGGTACAAATGGTACGGATGGCGTCCAATTTTATACACGTAAAAAAGTTGTAACTGAGCGCTGGTTTTAATAAAGTGAAATGATAATGAGTGGGGGGCATTCCCACTCATTATAAAAATAATACAAACGAAAATACACTACTCATAATGGAGTAGTGTATTTTCGTTTGTATTATGTTAACTATTTCTTTCAAAGGCTAATTTAATACCAAACCCAATTAAGACGATTCCTGTAATCCCTTGAATATAACGTTGTGTCTTCGGTTTTTTCATAAAAGCACTAATTTTATCAATTAAAAATATATAAAAAGCAAACCAAATGACGGTTAAAATGAGATAAGTAAGTCCCATAACGAGAAGTTGTATAAATGTATTATGATTTGGATTTAAAAACTGTGGTAAAAAAGTTAAAAAGAAGACTGCAACCTTAGGGTTTAGTAAATTTGTAAGAAACCCTTGGCGAAAGCAAGAAGTATGTTTATTGTCATTATTTATTGGAACATCATTTGTATTTAAGTCTTCTGTGTTTCTTACTGCTAAAAGGGCTTTAATACCAATATAGACTAAATATACAGCACCAACATATTTAAAAATAGAAAATAAAAGAGCAGACTTTACAATAAGTGCTGAAAGACCAATTACAGCAGCTAAAGTGTGAATTAAAAGCGCAACACAAGTACCAAAAACAGTTTTTACGCCGCCGATTTTGCCGGCAATCAATGTGTTTTTCGTAGCCATTGCTGTATCAGGACCGGGTAGAATAATAAGACATATAGACATAATAATAAACAGAAAAAAATTTTCCATAATGTTATCCACCTTCCTTTATTGTTTTTAGAAAATTCGATTAACGTTAGTTTAACATACATTTTAGTTAAATAAAATTAAATTATATTTAACTAAAAAGAAGAGGCCATATAGAGTAGCTGAGAGTGTGCTACAATATATGGCCTCTTTGTTTAAGCGTTAAGTAAGTTAAAGAATCGATTTACATCTTCTTCTGAAACATCACTTAATTGTTTATATTTATAATTTGGATTTTGGTCTTTATCAACTACAACGGAGCGTACTCCTTCAAAGAAATCTTCATGTCGCATGAAGTTTTTAGCGAGTATAAGATCTGTCGCGAAACATTCTTCAACTGACTTTTCTTGGCCATCAATAAACTGTTTTAATGTTACCTTTAATGAAACAGGGGATTTGGATAATAGCTTTTCTTTCGTTGTTTGGGCAAATGGACTTTGATCTTTCTCTAACGATTGAATGATTCCCTCAATTGTATCGAATGCAAAATGCGAATTAATTTCTTCTACTGAAGAAGAAAGATTGCCATCTAAGTTTGGAGCAGTTGCAAATGTACGAATAATTTCTTTTAAATGAGTATGTACATCTTCTTTTTTCCAATTTACATTTTCAAGTGCGGTAAGGAAATTTGGTAATGAATCTGATGTCATAAAGTAATCAGCAGCGTTAATATATAATACATCAGGAGCTTTTAAAATAGATGCTGTTAAAGCAACATATCGACCAGTATATCCAGGCGCTTTATTTAAGAAATAAGCAGCACCGACATCAGGGAAGAAACCGATGTTCATTTCAGGCATTGCCCACTTCGTACGCTCTGTTACAATTCGATACGTCGCTCCATTTGTCAGACCGACACCACCGCCCATTACAATTCCATCTAAACAAGCGATAATTGGTTTTTTGTATTGATAAATAAATGTATCAATTTCATATTCTTCTTCAAAAAACTGCTCTGCATGTTGTAATGCAACTTCGTTAGAACGTGCTTCGTATAGCGTTTTAATATCACCACCTGCACAAAAACCTTTCGTCCCAGCTCCTTTTAAAACGATGAGTTCAATACGCTCATCTTGCTCCCATTCTTTAAGTTTTTGCCCAATTGGTTGTAACATGTCATAGGATAAAGAATTAAGTGCTTTTGGACGGTTTAAAGTAATAGATGCAACGCCGTTTTCGCTAACAGAAAATAAAACGTGTTCAGTCATTATAAATCCTCCCTTACTTATCTTTCTATTCTTATTTCTTGATACATGCTGAAATGTCCTCTATAATTTTTGTCTAAATTAGGTGCTTAGTGTTAGTATTTATCGCATATTTTGACGAGTTATATTTGCAGGATTTCAGAGAATGAAGAGGAATATTACAACATTACTGTAAGTGCTATTATTTGAAAATGTCGTGTTGAAGGCGCTATTATATGTATAACTTATATTGAGTTAGTATACGTGGCGTAAATTAAAGAGTTGATGTAGAAAAAGTTAAAAGGCTGAATTATCTAACTTTTAAAGAGCGCGGGGTTTGTATATAATTAGAAATAGAGAAAGGAGAGATCGGAATGCCAGGACCTTTACTATTGTCGGTTATTATTTTGTCATCTCTTATGGTAGGAATTACACAGTATTTTCATCATACAGATACGACAGAAGAAGTGAAGGCTAAGGTACGTCTCGTGTTTCCGATTTTTATAATATCTATTTCCATATGCTTTTTATTAAATAAAGATGGGTATGTTGTGGCCGTATTTGCGTTTTTTGTAGCGATTGTCTTAATAACTGTATTGTACTACGTTATGAAAGAGTACTTACAAAAATAAGGATGCCTGAAAGGGCATTTTTATTTTTGTAGATTAATAATTTCACATACCGTATTTCATATAAAAAAACATAAAATATTTATAATTAAAAAAGTATGTACATCGCGGTGTATTTACTTGTCAATCTTGCATGACCACTATACTATTAAAATGTAGAGATTAGAAAAAAGGGGTTGTATCTAGCATGAAATTTGAGATGCATACAAAAATTATTTCAAATGAAAAAGAAGTAAGATTACATATAGAAGATAATTTATTTCAATTAATTTTAGATGGTTATCATCTATTTACTATTCAAGAAATATTGCCTTTATATAAATCAAACGAAGAAAGAATCGGTAGTGCAATTGTCCAAAAGTTAGAATGGGAGAACGGAAAAACTACACTAAACTATCAGCTTGTTTCACTACAATCAGTAAACTAAAAGGAGAAGGGTAATATGAAGTTTTTTCATACAGCGGATTGGCATTTAGGTAAGCTTGTTCATGGTGTATATATGACTGAAGATCAAAAAATTGTGTTAGATCAGTTTGTACAAGCTGTTGAAGAGGAAAAACCGGATGCTGTAATTATTGCAGGAGATTTATATGACCGAGCAATTCCACCTACAGAAGCAGTAGACTTATTAAATGATGTATTACAAAAGATAGTTATTGATTTACAAACACCAATAATTGCAGTTGCAGGAAACCACGATAGTCCGGACCGCATACATTTTGGTAGTAATTTAATGAAAAAACAAGGATTACATATTGTTGGACAATTCCAGTTTCCATACAATCCTGTTGTTTTAAATGATGAATACGGAGAGGTTCATTTCCATCTCATTCCGTATGCAGATCCAAGTATTGTTAGACATATATTGAAAAATGAAGATGTTCGTTCTCATGATGATGCGATGCGTATTTTTATGAACGAACTCTCTGAAACGATGGATAAAGAAGCGAGACACATATTTGTAGGACATGCATTTGTAACTTCTTCAGGAGAGGCAGAGGAAAATACGAGTGATGCGGAACGACCACTTTCAATTGGTGGTGCTGAATATGTAAATAGCCATTATTTTGATAAGTTTCATTACACGGCGCTTGGCCATTTACATCAAGCGCATTTTGTACGTAATGAGACAATTCGTTATTCAGGTTCACCACTTGCATATTCTATTTCTGAAGAAAAGCATAAAAAAGGATATTATATTGTGGAACTGGATGAAAAAGGTGAAACAACAATTGAAAAACGTTTACTTACACCACGTCGTAAAATGCGTACAGTAGAAGCGAAAATAGACGATTTATTGCTTCATCCAGTGAGTGAAGATTATGTATTTGTGAAATTATTAGATGAAAATCCTGTCTTGCAGCCAATGGAAAAAATACGTTCTGTATACCCAAATGCAATGCATGTTGAAAGATCTATTCAAAGACGAGAGTTCACAGATGAAAATGAAGTAACTGTTTCAAGACATAAAGCGGATGATTTATCTCTTTTAAAAGCATTTTATAAAGAAATGAAAGGGCTAGATTTATCAGAAGAGAAAGAACGTCTATTTTTAGATGTTTTGCAAACAGTGCAAGAACGGGAAGGTGAGCGAGGATGAGACCGATTCAGCTTATAATGACCGCGTTTGGTCCATATAAACAGAAAGAAGTAATCGATTTTAAAGATCTTGGTGAGCATCGTATTTTCGCTATTTCTGGAAATACAGGAGCTGGAAAGACAACGATTTTTGATGCGATTTGTTATGTATTATATGGAGAGGCTAGTGGAGAAGAGCGCAGTGATACAAACATGCTTCGTAGCCAATTTGCTGATGATGATGTTTATACAAGTGTGGAATTAACTTTTCAATTAAAAGGAAAAAGTTATGAAATTAAACGACAACTGGGCCATAAAAAACAAGGAAATAAAACAATTACAGGACATGCAGTCGAATTATATGAAGTAATTGATGAGGAAAAAGTTCCATGTGTCGATCGTTTTCATGTAACGGATGTAAATAAAAAAGTTGAAGATTTAATTGGATTAAGTAAACATCAATTTAGCCAAATTGTCATGTTACCGCAAGGAGAGTTCCGAAAATTATTAACATCAGAAACGGAAAATAAAGAAGAAATACTACGCCGCATTTTTAAAACAGATCGTTATAAATTAATGCGTGAGATATTAGATCAAAAGCGCAAACAATGGAAAGACGTCTTACAAGAAAAACAAAAAGAACGTGAGCTATATTTCCGTAATGTATTTAAATTACCAATACGTGATGGGGCATTATTAGAGACATTAGTGGAACAAGAGCATGTAAATACACATCAAGTAGTAGAGGCATTAGAACAAGAAACAGTTTGGTACAATGCAGAGGTTGAGCAATTACACTTAGAACAAAATGACAAAACGAAACAATTAAAAGAAGCAGAGGCACGTTTTCATGCAGCAAAAGCTGTAAATGAGAAATTCAAAGATTTAGAACAAAAGAATGAGAAGTACAGTATTTTACAAGAAAACCGTGCCGTAATCGAAATGAAAGAAAAATCTTTTAAACATGCGGAACAGGCGAAGCGATTATTACCATTTGAGCAATGGTATGAGGAAGCGATGCAATATGAACAGCAGTCTGAAAGTTTGTTAAAACAGATAATCGCAAAAAAAGAGCATATAATGAACAGTTTTGCACTTGCTCAGGAGAAATATGAAGCATTAAAGAATAAGGCATCCGAGCGAGAAAATGCTAAAAAACAAGTTCAAAGACTAGAAGAGTTACAGCCAATTATTGCATCATTAGCTGAGAAAAAGTTAAATTTGCAAAATGCTGAAATTCAAATAGGAAAATTAAAAGAAGGTATGCAAAAGTTAGATGAACAACTAGAAGCGCATAAAAATGAAAAACAAAGAATGTCTGGCGAATTACAGCAATTAGAAGCAGCGCTTGAACAATATGTAGCTAAAGTAGAAGAACTAACGAATATGCGAGAAGATGCAAAAGTATTAAAGCAGGCATATGATGTATGGCAAGAAAAACAAAAATACGAGCTAGAAAAAGAAAGTGCGTTTCATAAGATGCAACAGGCAGTTAGTACATATGAAAATATTGAACGCCGCTGGTTAAGTGAACAAGCTGGTATATTAGCTCTTCATTTACATGATGGTGAATCTTGTCCAGTATGTGGTAGTATGGACCACCCGAAAAAAGCTACAGAGCAAAGTAATGCAATTGATGAAAAAGAGTTAAATGAGCTAAGAGAAAAGAAAAATATTGCGGAAAAATTACATGTTCAATTAGAAGAAAAGTGGAATTTCTATCGAGTTCAATATGAACAAGTGATAGAAGAAGTGCTAAAGCGAGGCTATCGCTCAGAAGAATTAGTAGAAACATATAGTGCGCTCGTTCAAAAAGGAAAGCAATTAGTAGCAGAAGTTAATGCGTTAAAAGCAAGTGAAGAAACGCGTAAGCAAATTGCTGTGAATATAAAAAGCGTAGAAGAAAAAGTAGAAGAACTCCAGAAACAAAAGCGTGAAGTAGAAACTGTGCAGCACCGTACTGAAATGGAGTGTATGCAGCTTCGTACGTCATATGAACATGATAAGCAAAATATTCCGGAAAGCTTGCAAACGGTACAAGCTTGGAAAGTACAGTTTGACCAAGCTCTGCAAGAACTTAGGTTAATGGAAGATGAATGGGAGAAAGTACAAGAGGCGTATCAACATTGGCAAAATGAAAATATACGTATTCAAGCAGAACATGATAATGCTTCTAATCAATTTAATAGTGCAAAAGAGAAGAAAGAAGAGACGTTTACACGCTTTATGAAAGAGCTAGAACAAAGCGGATTTACAGATCAATTAACATATAAAGAATCCAAATTAAATGATGCTGAGATGGATAAGTTACAACAAGAAATCCAAAGTTATTACTCATCTCTAGAAGTACTTACAAAACAAATTGACGAATTAAAAGCAGACTTAAAAGATAAAGAGTATATGGACATTTCTTCATTAGATGAGCAAGTGAGAGAATTGGAAATTAGCCTTGATATTATTAAAGAAAAACGACAACGTGCTCAAAACGCCGTATCATATATTACGGATTTACATGAAAATATTAAACGAATTGATGAACAAATTCATGAGGAAGAAAAAGCATTCCAAGAACTTGTTGATTTATATGAAGTAATGAAAGGGGATAATGATAGTCGTATATCCTTTGAACGTTACATCTTAATTGAGTATTTAGAACAAATTGTTCAAATTGCGAACGAACGACTACGTAAATTATCAAATGGACAATTTTATTTAAAACGAAGCGAACGAGTTGAAAAGAGGAATCGACAAAGTGGATTAGGATTAGATGTATATGATGCATATACAGGTCAAACCCGAGATGTAAAAACATTATCTGGCGGTGAGAAATTTAACGCATCACTTTGCTTAGCACTTGGAATGGCAGATGTAATTCAAGCGTATGAGGGTGGTATTTCCATCGAAACGATGTTTATCGATGAAGGATTCGGCTCATTAGATGAAGAGTCATTAACGAAAGCAGTTGACGCCCTAATCGACTTGCAAAAATCAGGTCGCTTTATCGGTGTAATTTCACACGTTCAAGAACTGAAAAACGCAATGCCAGCCGTATTAGAGGTAACGAAGCAGAAGGATGGGTGTAGTCAGACGAGGTTTGTGGTGAAATAAGCTTGTCAAATTGAAAGTATCTATCCTTACTTTGAACATTGTACCAAATTGTTATAACGTTTTTTCAATTAAGTTCAAATGAATTTAATAATGTTTTTATATAAAGCCGTCTCTATAGTAGAGGCGGCATCTTTATTATTTAAAGGAATGAATGATGCAATTATGAATCATTTGAAGAAGGTGGCGTATTTGCCAAACGGTTATAACTTTTAAAGGCTGAAATTGCAGATATAACACCACCTGTTAAAAATAAAGCTGAACCACCAACTAAAATAATACGACTGACATACGTTTCACGAGCTTCTTCAACTTGTTCTTGTAACGGTGTTGGCATATATAGTCCCCCTCAATAAGAATGTGTTTTGCAATAGTATATACAAATGCCTAAAATATGTTAAAATCACTGGATAGTATTATGAGGAAGTATATAGTTAGATGTGAATTGTTTGAAAAATCTTCATTATAAATTTATGCTAACTTCACATAGAGCACAAATTGAAATTGTATTATGTATATGTACCAAATAGATGAAATTGTATAGTATTGCTGTTTTTAAATAATCAAAATCCTATTATTTCTATATAAGGGTCTTAATTGTATATTTAGAGATAATATTTTATTTAGAAGCAGATTTTAATAAAAAGGAATTCAAATAAAAGGGGAATGTCTTATGACAACATATACGAGCGAGATAAAAAAAAGTTTAGTAACTGAAGAAGATGTGGATATTTTAAAAATAATGGCGCATCCAATACGATTACAAATTGTAAATGAATTAAGTGCACGCAAAACTTGTAATGTAACACAATTAACAGAAATATTGAATATTCCTCAATCGACTGTTTCGCAGCATTTATCAAAAATGAAAGGTAAAGTGCTAAGAGCTGAGAGAAGAGGGTTAGAAATTTATTATTATATTAATAATTTAAAAGCAAGCAAGATTGTTAGTGTTTTAGGATATGTAAATTAATGAATTGTTATTATACAAAATAGCCTCCGCTGTTAAGCAGGGGCTATTTTGTATTGTATTGTTTTATTTATTTGCATTTAAAATTTTATAGTTTTTATGATTTACAATTGTTCGGTCAAATTCAAAAGTACCACCGCTTACATCTGTGACTTCAACTAAGACCGATTCAGTGTATAGTTTTAGTACAGATGCTGTGATCTTTAAGTTATTTCGTTGAAATAGTATAGTATCGCCTACGTTTGCTTTCATAGTACCTCCTTATAAAAGTCAGAAATGTTTGTTTATTATATATATTAAACCACGTATAGATATATTAGTGAATGTTTAGTTTTATTTATCAATAAAATATTTGTTGTTTAGTAAAAATTAAAGTGCAACATTATGTAAATGAATTATATATTTTCTATTTTTATGTATAAAATTGTAAAAAAACGTTGTAATTCTGTATGTTTCGTTAAAAACAAGATATATGGAAGTTAAAATGTATAAAAGATGGAATTTTTGATTACAAGACTATTAAATGATTTGTATCAAGAAATACAGACGCAACATGTTATAAACGTTGAAGAGTTAAATAAGAATAGGATAAGCAAAATATTGAAGTCCAGCCATGGATAATTCGATAATTTTTTTGGTAAAAGAGGATGTGAAAGCTCCGTAAGTCGTATTGATGTAAAACATTATAAAAACTACTACGTATTTAACAAGTAGTTTTTTGTATTTCACCCTTCGTTTTCTGTAACTGATTCCATATTTTTGACGCTCCATCTTGTAAGTGCTTACATAAGCGAAAACATCCTATACAATGAAGTTGTTAAGTCGAATGAGGTGGCGAAAATAAAAATAAAAAAAGCATATTTAGCGAATAGCATTGAAATAGAAAGAGGAGGAGAGATGGTATGAAAAAATCATCGGTTAATCCATGGCTTGTTGTCCTTGGAACAGTCATAGTACAAATGGGGCTTGGTACGATATATACATGGAGTTTATTCAATCAGCCCTTAGTGAGTAAATACGGTTGGAGTCTTAACGCTGTTGCTATAACTTTCTCAATTACTAGCCTGTCTTTAGCGTTTTCAACTTTGTTTGCGAGTAAATTGCAAGAAAAATGGGGACTTCGTAAACTTATTATGATAGCTGGACTAGCATTAGGAAGTGGATTAATACTTAGTTCACAAGCTTCCTCATTAATATTGCTTTATGTACTAGCAGGGGTTGTTGTAGGTTATGCAGATGGTACAGCATATATCACTTCATTATCCAATTTAATAAAGTGGTTTCCAAAGCGTAAAGGTTTAATTGCTGGTATTTCTGTCTCTGCATATGGTTCGGGTAGCTTAATTTTTAAATATATTAACGCACAGTTAATTGAATCAGTTGGTGTATCACAAGCGTTTATATACTGGGGTTTAATTGTTACAGCTATGATTGTCCTTGGCGCTTGTTTAATCCATCAAGCTGCAGATCAAGGAGCAGTTCATGAAACAAAAACTCAGGAATATACAACGAAAGAAATGTTAGGCACAAAACAAGTATACTTATTATTTATTATGTTATTTACATCATGTATGAGTGGCTTATACTTAATTGGTATGGTAAAAGACATTGGTGTTCAACTTGTAGGGCTTAGCGCAGCGACAGCAGCTAATGCGGTGGCTATGGTTGCAATCTTCAATACATTAGGTCGTATTATTTTAGGACCGTTATCAGATAAAATCGGCCGTTTAAAAATCGTTACTGGTACATTTGTTGTTATGGCAGCTTCAGTCTTGGTTTTAAGTTTCGTAGATTTAAATTATGGTATCTACTTCGTATGTGTAGCAAGTGTAGCGTTTTGCTTTGGTGGAAATATCACTATTTTCCCAGCTATCGTTGGTGATTTCTACGGTATGAAAAACCATAGTAAGAACTACGGAATTGTGTATCAAGGATTTGGATTTGGAGCGCTCGCTGGTTCCTTTATCGGTGCAGTTCTAGGTGGATTCAAACCAACTTTCATGGTGATCGGCGTATTATGTGTCGTATCATTTATTATCGCACTTTTAATCCAAGTGCCTAAGCAGAAAAAAGAAAAAGAAGAAGAGTATCGCAGTGTAGCGTAAGTATATAAATCTTCTTTAACACTATGTTTACTAAAAAGCACCCTATTTAATAGGGTGCTTTTTTATGAATTACAACATGTGGAATTTTCTAGAGGCAAAAAATGAGTAAAGTATCCGTTTGGATTATATTGGAATATCGTAAATTGATATATTATATTCGAAATACTTATTAAATCTTAAATTATAAACACGACATGCATCGGTAATTGCAAGATATACTTTCTCGATATTTTCAGAAAAATGTTGAGAAAATATATACTTGAGTTTTTGGTAAGGCTTTGTAAATGAAGGTATCTACAGTTTATCTTCTTCAATTTTAAAAAGAGGAGTACGAATTAAATTTTTTAATGTAAGTACTTATTAATGCTTTTAGATGTAATTGTATTGAGAAGTACTAAAATATTTTATCTGAAAAATAAAAATAGGTTGACAAGTTTATTGAGAAAGATTATCATTTCGGTGTAAGAATATTAAATGAAAAACATTATCAATGAATAATATTTTGATGAAAAGTACACTTGACCAATTAGTTTAGTAAGTGTATTATTTTTTACATTGATAGTGATAATCGTTATCATTATCGCTATTTGTTTAATTAGATTAATTTTCAAATGAAAGGATAGAGGAAATGAACTTAGGGGAATTTGATGGAAAAACGGTTTTAGTAACAGGTGCAGCTCAAGGTATAGGCAGTGTTGTTGCCAAAATGTTTTTAGAAAGAGGAGCTACAGTTATTGCGGTTGATCAAAATGAAGAGGGGTTAAACGTACTCTTAAATGAAAATGAATTAAATGAAACACGTATGAAAACATTTCATTTAGATGTGAGTGATAGTACTGCTGTTGAAGATATGGTAAACGGTATTGAAAATGATATAGCAACAATAGATATATTAATAAATGTTGCAGGGGTATTACGTATGGGACCGATTCACTCTTTAAGTGATGAAGATTGGAATAAAACCTTCTCTGTAAATTCTACAGGAGTTTTCTATATGTCTCGAGCAGTAAGTAAACATATGATGCAAAGAAGGTCAGGGGCAATTGTTACAGTTGGTTCAAATGCGGCAAATACTCCGAGAATGGAAATGGCTGCGTACGCTGCATCAAAAGCCGCAACGACAATGTTTATGAAGTGTTTAGGATTAGAGCTTGCAGCATACAATATTCGCTGCAACTTAGTTTCTCCTGGTTCTACTGAAACTGAAATGCAAAGATTACTATGGGCTGATGAGAATGGAGCTGAAAATATAATTGCTGGTTCTCAAAATACATATAGACTCGGTATTCCGTTACAAAAAATTGCACAACCTTCAGAAATTGCTGAAGCTGTATTGTTTTTAGCTTCTGATAAAGCGAGTCATATTACAATGCACAATTTATGTGTCGATGGCGGAGCTACATTAGGAGTTTAATAAAAAATTCAGGAGGTTTTAATACTATGAATGAACTTATAGCCGTAAAGGAACTGTCAGAAAAATTATTAGAAGATTATAAAACTGAATCTTCGTTCTTTTTCGCTTCACCAACTCGAACGATATTGACAGAAGGAGAGTTTACTACAGTAAAACATCATGAAATTGAAAGTTTTCCAGAACTTGTACAAGCGGTATTAAGTAATGCAAAACAAGCCGGAAATCCGAATCCTATCGTTGTTGGTGCTTTGCCTTTTGATCGTAGAAAAGAAGTTCAACTTATCGTACCAGAACATAGTAGAATTACTGAGCGTTTACAGTTAGAGACAACAAATGAGATAAAACGAAATGAGAAACTGACATTTGAAATGACACCGGTTCCAGCTCCTGAAGTTTATATGGATGGTGTGAAGCAAGGAATAGCAAAAATTCAGGACGGAGATTTAAGAAAAATCGTTCTATCTAGATCGTTGGATGTTAAGTCTTCCGAGAAAATTGATCAACAAAAACTACTTCGTGAATTAGCGGAACATAATAAGCACGGCTACACATTTGCTGTTAATTTGCCGAAAGATGAAAACGAGTACAGTAAGACGTTAATTGGAGCAAGTCCTGAATTACTTGTTTCACGTCATGGTATGCAAGTAATTTCTAATCCGTTGGCTGGCTCAAGACCACGAAGTGAGGATCCAGTAGAAGATAAAAGAAGGGCAGAAGAATTACTTTCTTCTCCAAAAGATTTACATGAACATGCGGTAGTAGTTGAAGCGGTTGCCGCTGCGCTTCGCCCTTACTGTCATATATTACATGTTCCAGAAAAACCCTCAGTTATTCATAGTGAAGCAATGTGGCATTTGTCTACGGAAGTGAAAGGTGAACTAAAGGACCCAAATACGTCTTCTTTAGAATTAGCAATTGCTCTTCATCCTACGCCAGCAGTTTGTGGAACTCCAATGGAAGAAGCGAGAGAGGCTATTCAAAAAATTGAGCCATTTGACCGTGAATTCTTTACAGGAATGTTAGGGTGGAGCGATTTAAATGGAGATGGCGAATGGATTGTTACAATTCGTTGTGCTGAAGTGCAAGAGAATACACTTCGCTTATATGCAGGTGCTGGAGTTGTTGCTGAATCAAAGCCAGAAGATGAGTTAGCAGAAACATCAGCTAAGTTCCAAACAATGTTGAAGGCTTTAGGGTTAAGAGATAATGCGCTGAATGAAAAATAGGGGGAAGAAAGAATGTTAATAGGTTATACGGAATGGCCAAAAGAATTTGCCAATCGCTATCGAGAAGAAGGGTGTTGGCTTGGAGAAACATTTGGTTCGATGTTAAAAGAACGTGCTGAAAAATATGGGGATCAAATTGCGGTTGTAAGTAGTAATACGCATATAACGTATAGTGAACTTGATAAAAAGGTAGATCGCTTAGCTTCAGGTTTACTGAATTTAGGAATAAAGAAAGAAGACCGAGTTGTAATCCAGTTACCTAATATTATAGAGTTTTTCGAAATATGCTTTGCGCTATTTCGCATTGGAGCACTCCCTGTTTTTGCACTACCTTCTCATCGCAGTAGTGAAATTAGTTATTTTTGCGAGTTTGGTGAAGCGAGTGCTTACGTTATTTCAGATAAGGCTCTCGGCTTTGATTATCGAAAACTAGCAAGAGAAGTGAAAGAGAAAGTTCCCGCTTTACAACATGTAATCGTAGTGGGGGAAGAAGAAGAATTCGTGAACATAACTGATCTTTATATGGATCCGATTCCGTTACCAGAAGTTCAGCCAAGTGATGTTGCGTTTCTCCAATTATCAGGAGGGACGACAGGACTTTCTAAATTAATTCCTAGAACACATGATGACTATATTTATAGTTTACGTGTTAGCGCTGACATTTGTAATTTAAATGCAGAAAGTGTCTATATGGCAGTTCTTCCAGTAGCACACAATTACCCGATGAGTTCTCCAGGGACATTTGGAACTTTCTATGCCGGTGGAAAAGTAGTATTGGCAACTGGAGGTAGTCCAGATGAGGCATTTGCTCTTATAGAAAAAGAAAAAGTTACGATTACAGCGCTCGTTCCACCATTAGCAATGATTTGGCTTGATGCGGTATCTTCCCGTAATAACGATTTATCAAGCCTGCAAGTTATTCAAGTAGGCGGTGCGAAATTTAGTGCCGAAGTTGCGAAGCGTATACGCCCTACATTCGGATGTACGTTACAGCAAGTGTTCGGTATGGCGGAAGGGTTAGTAAATTACACAAGACTAGATGATCCAGAAGAAATCATTATTCATACACAAGGTAGACCGATGTCTACATTTGATGAAGTTCGAGTTGTTGATGAACATGATAATGATGTTAAGCCTGGTGAAGTAGGTAGTTTATTAACAAGAGGGCCATATACAATTCGTGGCTATTATAAAGCGGAAGAGCATAATGTAAGATCATTTACAGAAGATGGTTTTTATCGCACAGGTGATCTTGTAAAAGTAAATGAACAAGGTTACATCATTGTAGAAGGAAGAGATAAAGATCAAATTAACCGTGGTGGTGAGAAGGTTGCTGCGGAAGAAGTTGAAAATCATCTATTAGCACATGATGCAGTACATGATGTAGCAATTGTATCTATGCCTGACGATTATTTAGGAGAACGCACTTGCGCTTTTGTTATCGCTCGTGGACAAGTCCTAACTGCAAACGAATTAAAAATGTTCTTAAGAGAACGTGGTATAGCAGCTTATAAGATTCCAGATCGAATTGAATTTATTGAATCATTCCCACAAACAGGTGTTGGAAAAGTAAGCAAAAAAGAATTACGTAAAGTCATTGCTGAAAAACTTATTACAGTAAAACAATAATAAAAATCGGAAGGAAGTGATTAGATGGCTATCCCATCTATTTCAGTATATAAAATGCCAATTGAATCAGAACTACCAAAAAATAAAGTGAATTGGACGCCAGATCCGAAACGTGCGGTTCTTCTAATCCATGACATGCAAGAATATTTTCTTGATGCATATAGCGATAAAGAATCGCCAAAAGTAGAACTAATTTCAAATATTAAGGTGATAAGAGAAAGATGCAAGGAACTTGGTATACCAGTTGTTTATACAGCACAACCTGGTGGACAAACGTTAGAACAACGAGGGTTATTACAAGACTTTTGGGGTGACGGTATTCCTGCTGGACCAGATAAAAAGAAAATTGTCGATGAGCTTACTCCAGATGAGGATGATATATTCCTAACCAAATGGAGATATAGTGCATTTAAAAAGACGAATCTATTAGAAATTTTAAATGAGCAGGGAAGAGATCAACTTATTATTTGCGGTATTTATGCGCATATTGGCTGCCTTTTAACAGCTTGTGAAGCATTTATGGATGGTATAGAGCCATTTTTTGTAGCAGATGCAGTTGCTGATTTTTCACTAGAGCATCATAAACAAGCATTGCAGTATGCATCAAATAGATGTGCAGTAACGACATCAACAAACTTACTATTAAAAGATTTACAAAGTGTAAAAAGCGATGAGAGTGAAGGAATCACTTTACAGAAAGTACATGAACTAGTTGCACAACTACTCCGTGAGCCAGTAGAGAGTATTGAAGTTGATGAAGACTTATTAAATAGAGGACTTGATTCGGTCAGAATTATGAGTTTAGTAGAGAAATGGCGTCGCGAAGGGAAAGAAATCACTTTTGCAGATTTAGCAGAACGTCCAACTGTTGATGATTGGTACCGTTTACTATCTTCACAAGCAGCACAAGTGCTGTAACAAATAGACTACATAATAAAGGGGTAGTAAAGAATGCCTAATAGTCAAAAGATTCGTCATTCGTTATCATCTGCGCAGTCTGGTATGTGGTTTGCGCAACAATTAGATCCGCTTAATCCGATTTATAATACTGGGGAATATATAGAAATAAACGGAAATATTAATCATGAAATTTTCGAGTTAGCTGTACGTAAAGTGGTAAAAGAAGCAGAAGCACTTCATGTTCGTTTCGAAGAGGATGAAATTGGCCCATGGCAAGTTATTGAGGAATCGTCAACATTTCATATGCATTTTATTGACGTTCGTAAAGAAGAAAATCCTGAAGAAGCTGCTAAAGTATGGATGAAAAATGATTTATCTGTACCGATAGATTTAAAAGAAGATAAATTATTTACTGAAGCACTTATTCAAGTTGAAAATAATCGTTTCTTTTGGTATCAGCGCATCCATCACATTGTGATGGATGGCTATGGATTTTCACTTCTTAGCCAAAAGGTAGCGAATGAGTATACATCACTTATAGAAGAAACAAATAAGAATGAAAAGCCATTTGGTTCTCTTGCAAAAATTGTACAAGAAGATAATGAGTATCGTGAATCTAAACAATTTCAGGAAGATCGTACTTTTTGGCTAGAAAAGTTTGCAGATGAACCGGAAGTTATAAGTTTAGCAGAACGAGCGCCGAGAACATCAAATGGATTTTTACGAGAAACTGCTTATCTATCAAATGCTAGTACAAAAACTTTACTAGAAGATATTAATATTTCGTTAACGAGTTGGCCCGAATTTGTTGTAGCCGTAACGAGTATTTACATGCATAAATTAACAGGTTCAAATGATATTGTTTTAGGTTTACCGATGATGGGGCGTCTTGGTTCTGTATCTATTCATACACCAAGCATGGTAATGAATTTAGTTCCACTTCGTCTAAAGTTAACTCCAAATATAACTTTTGCAGAATTAATACAGCAAGTTTCTAAAGAAATTCGAGACGTACGTCGTCATCATAAATATCGTCATGAGGAATTAAGAAGAGACTTAAAGTTACTAGGTGAAAATCAAAGGTTGTTTGGGCCGTTAGTGAATGTTATGCCTTTTGATTATGGGCTTAACTTTGCTGGGAATCGTGGTATTACACATAATTTATCAGCAGGACCTGTTGATGATTTATCGATAAATGTATATAAACGTTTCGATGAAAATGAGTTAATGATTCATTTTGATGCGAATCCGGAAGTATATAACGGCGCGGAACTAGCATTGCATAAAGAAAGATTTATGAGTCTATTAGAATTAGTGATAAATAATTATCATAAAGACGAGCCGATTGGAAAAATAAACATTACTCTTCCTGAAGAAAATCATAAAGTTTTATTGGAATGGAATGAAACGAAGAAAGCTGAAGAGCTAATTAATCTACCTATATTATTTGAAAAACAAGTACAAAAAAATCCAAATAAAATAGCAGTTACTTGTAACGGGATAAAACTTACGTATAAAGAGCTAAATGAACGAGCGAATGAACTAGCACACTATTTATTAGAAGAAGGAATAGAAGTAAATCAGTTTGTAGCCTTAGTATTTCCAAGATCAATAGAAATGGTAGTTAGTATGCTAGCAGTTCTAAAGGCTGGTGCAGCGTATTTACCGATAGATCCAGAATACCCAGCCGAGCGAATTCATTATATAGTAAATGATGCAAATCCAGTTTGTATCATAACACATTCATCTGTTTCATCTACTTTAGTTATAGAAAATGATATTAAAGAAATCATATTAGATAGCGAAGAAACGAAAATAGCGTTAAAAACATATTCTCATATGAATCTACCATTTAAAAATGATGAATCACTTTTAAACCAAGCTTATACAATTTACACTTCAGGATCAACCGGAAATCCAAAAGGTGTAATTGTTACTATGAAAGGTTTAAGTAACTTCTTATTAGCTATGAAAGATATGTTTTCATTAAATGAAAACGATCATTTATTAGCAGTTACAACGTTTGCGTTTGATATTTCTGCTCTAGAAATTTATTTACCTCTTATTAGTGGTGCAAGTTTAACAATTGCACAAAAAGAGGTAATCCAAGAGCCTTCTGCATTAACGACATTGTTACAAGAAGAAAGAGCGACAATTATGCAAGCTACACCGACGCTCTGGCAGGCGTTAATAACTGAATATCCAGAGAGGTTACAAAGGCTAAACGTACTCGTTGGCGGTGAAGCTCTTCCGGCACATTTAGCAAATAAATTAAAAGAATTAGGTTGCTCTATAACTAACTTATATGGACCAACTGAAACGACTATTTGGTCTACTTTCATGAATATTGATGACAGTGAAAATGGTATACCTCCTATTGGAAGACCAATTTGGAATACAGAAGTGTACGTTTTGGATGCAGGGTTACAGCCTGTTCCACCTGGAGTTATCGGTGAATTATATATTGCAGGAGAAGGACTTGCGAACGGATATTTAGGAAAACCAGCGTTAACGGCTGAACGGTTTGTTGCAAACCCTTATGGAAAAGCTGGAGCACGTATGTACCGCACAGGTGATCTTGTGAAATGGCGTAAGGATAGTGTGTTAGAGTACATTAGTCGCGCAGATCATCAAATTAAAATTCGCGGTTTCCGAATTGAATTAGCTGAAATTGAAACGGTATTACAACGACATGAAAATATACAACAAGCAGTGGTAATGGTACGAGAAGATCGTCCAAATGATAAACGAATCATTGCGTATATCGTTGCCGAAGAGAAGGAAATGATTCATCTTTCAGAAATTCGCTCTTATGTTTCAGAAAGTTTAGCGAATTATATGGTACCATCAGCATTTGTTGTGCTAGAAGAATTACCATTAACACCAAATGGTAAGGTTGATAGAAAGAAATTACCTGCGCCTGATTTTAATGGAATGAACAATGAGAGAGTTGCTAGAAATCCGAAAGAAGAAATACTATGTGATTTATTTGCAGAAGTACTTGGTGTTTCGCGAATTAGTATAGATGATAATTTCTTTGAAATGGGCGGCCATTCGCTTCTTGCATCTCGTTTAATGGCAAGAATTCGTGAAACGTTAAGTGTAGAATTAGGAATCGGAAAGCTATTTGAATCACCAACTGTTGCTGAATTAGCGAACCAGTTGGATCGTGCAAAAAGCGCAAGACCAGCTATTAAGAAAGTAAGTAGGCCAAATGAAGTTCCACTTTCATTTGCACAGCGCAGGTTATGGTTCTTAAATTGTTTAGAAGGTCCAAGTCCTACTTATAATATTCCGTTAGTCATTCGTATGTCTGGAAAATTGAATGAGGAAGCACTGCAAGGTGCCTTTTATGATGTAGTTGAGAAACATGAAACACTTAGAACGATTTTCCCGAATTCACTTGGCAGTTCATATCAAAGAATTCTAGAAATGGATAAATTGAATTTAAAAATGATTATAACAAATACATGTAAGGATGAATTAGAAAGTACACTGTCTGAAGCTGTAAGATATAGCTTTAATCTTGATATCGAACCAGCAATTCGTTTGCAACTTTTTAAAGTGAGTGAAAACGAACATGTTTTACTAATTCTTTTGCATCATATTGTAGGAGATGGATGGTCATTACAAGCGTTAACGAGAGACTTTACAGCGGCTTATAAAGCACGATGTCAAGGTGATAGTGTTCAACTAGAAACCCTTCCAGTTCAATACGCAGATTATTCACTATGGCAACAACAGCTATTAGGTGATGAAACAAAACCAGACAGTATTATTTCAACACAATTAGATTTTTGGAAAGAAGAGTTAAAAGGTTTACCAGATCAAATGGAGTTACCTACAGATTATCAGCGCCCAATTGAAACTAGTTATCGCGGGGAAACAATTCATTTTCATTTAGATGAAGGTATGCATAGTAGGTTAGTGGAGCTCGCTCGTAAAAATGGAGTTAGTTTGTTTATGGTGTTGCAAGCAGGACTAAGTGCCTTATTTACAAGATTAGGTGCTGGAACTGATATACCATTAGGTAGTCCGATTGCTGGAAGAAACGACGATGTACTCACGGATATAGTTGGTTTATTTGTAAATACATTAGTGTTACGCACAAATACATCAGGAGATCCAAGTTTTAAAGAATTATTAAATAGAGTGAAACAGGTAAACCTTGCAGCTTATGAAAATCAAGATGTTCCATTTGAACGACTTGTTGAAGTGTTAAACCCAGTACGAACTCGAAATAGTCATCCGCTGTTTCAAGTTATGTTAGCTTTCCAAAATACGCCAGAAGCAACGTTTAATGTACCGGATTTAGAAGCAAGCCTTGAAATTCAAAGTGTTGGTTCTGCAAAATTTGATTTAACATTTGAAATTAGCGAGAGTAACAGAGTTGATGGTACTCCAAACGGCTTATACGGATTGTTAGAGTTTAGTACCGATTTATATAAACGTGAAACGGTTCAAAAACTAATAGAACGATTCATTCTATTATTAGATGATGCAGAGAAACATCCGGATCAATCAATTGGTAGATTAGAAATATTAACTTTAGCAGAGCGAAATACAGTTTTAGAAAAGTGGAATGGTGGTTTTCAAATTGTACCTGAAATGACATTGCCACAATTATTTGAAAAGCAGGCTCATGTAAATCAAAATTCTATTGCTGTCGTCTTTGAAGATGAAAAGCTAACTTATGAAGAGTTAAATAGAAAAGCGAATAAAATAGCTCGTTTGTTAATAGCGAAAGGAATCGGTCCTGATCAACTTGTTGCTTTAGCGATGCCGAGATCTTTAAATATGGTTGTAAGCTTACTTGCTGTTCTTAAAGCTGGTGCGGGATACCTTCCGTTAGATCCGGATTATCCGTCAGATCGTATCTCGTTTATGCTACACGATGCGAAACCATCATGTGTTTTAACAAATTCAGATGTGGAAATTGAATGTGATGAGGCACTAAAGATTTTAGTTGATGATGTGAACGTAATAGAAGAAATTGAGAAATATAGTGAAGACAATATAGATGAAATGGAGCGCATGAAGCCGTTATCTCCTTCACATATTGCTTACGTTATTTATACGTCAGGCTCAACAGGTAGACCGAAAGGGGTTATGATACCTCATCAAAATGTAGTAAGACTTTTAGGAGCAACTGATCATTGGTTCCAATTTGACGCAGACGATGTGTGGACGATGTTCCATTCATACGCTTTTGATTTCTCGGTTTGGGAAATTTGGGGACCTTTATTATATGGAGGGCGTTTAGTTGTAGTACCACATACTGTAAGTCGCTCGCCGAAAGAATTTTTACAGCTTCTTGTTAAGGAAAAGGTTACTGTTTTAAACCAAACTCCATCAGCGTTCTATCAATTGATGCAAGCAGATCGTGAAAATGAAGAGGTTGGTCAAAAATTATCTTTACGATATGTTGTTTTTGGCGGAGAAGCACTTGAACTAAGTCGATTAGAAGATTGGTATAGTCGTCATCCTTATAACGCACCGAAGCTTATTAATATGTACGGAATAACGGAGACGACGGTACATGTTAGTTATATTGAATTAGATGAAAGTATCGTATCTTTACGAGCAAATAGTTTAATCGGGTGCAGTATACCGGATCTTAAAGTATACGTATTAGATAACTATTTACAACCGATGCCACCTGGAGTAGTTGGAGAAATATATGTTGCAGGTGCAGGGCTCGCTCGTGGATATTTAGGAAGAGCAGGATTAACTGCTGAACGTTTTATCGCAGATCCATTTGGTAAGCCAGGTACAAGAATGTATCGTACAGGAGACCTAGCGCGCTGGCGTCAAGATGGGACGTTAGATTATATAGGACGTGCAGATCATCAAATTAAAATTCGTGGATTCCGAATTGAATTAGGGGAAATAGAAGCGGTAATAATGAAACATCCTAAAGTTGAACAAGTAGCTGTTATTGTACGGGAAGATCAACCAGGGGATAAACGATTAGTTTCTTATATCGTCGCATCAAATAATGAAACGATCGATACGAATGAAATGCGTCAGTATGCTGGAGGTAGTTTGCCAGATTATATGGTTCCATACGCTTTTGTAGTAGTAAATGAGTTACCTTTAACTCCAAACGGTAAATTAGATAGAAAGGCATTGCCAGCTCCAGAATTTATTGCATCATCTTCTAGCCGCGGACCGAGAACACCGCAAGAAGAAATGTTATGTGACTTGTTTACAGAAGTTTTAAGTGTGTCTCAAATTGGAATTGATGATGGATTCTTTGATCTTGGTGGTCATTCACTTCTTGCAGTGCAGCTGATGAGTCGCATTAAAGAGGCACTTGGAGTTGAACTAAATATCGGAACTTTATTTGCAGCACCTACTGTTGCAGGGCTTGCTGAAAGACTTGAAATGGGGAATGGTCAAAGTGCACTTGATGTGTTGCTTCCATTACGAGCAAGCGGAGATCAATTACCACTATTTTGTGTACATCCAGCAGGTGGATTAAGTTGGTGCTATGCAGGACTTATGAAATCTTTAGGAACAGATTATCCAATCTATGGTGTACAAGCACGTGGTATCGCTGAAAATGAAGAACTTCCAAAAAGCTTAGAGGAGATGGCGGCGGATTATTTAAAACACGTTCGTGAAATACAGCCTCACGGACCATATCGTTTACTCGGATGGTCGCTTGGAGGAAATGTTGTTCATGCTATGGCGGCGCAACTTCAAAATGAAGGGGAAGAAGTAGAATTACTCGTTATGCTGGATTCGTATCCTGGTCACTTCTTACCGAATACGGAAGCACCTACTGAAGAAGAAGCGTTAATCGCATTACTTGCTTTAGGTGGATATGATCCAGATAACATGGATGGTAAACCACTTACTATGGAAAGTGCGGTTGCAATACTTCGCAAAGATGGAAGTGCATTAGCAAGTCTTGAGGAAGAGACTATTTTAAACTTGAAAGAAACATATGTAAATTCAGTAGGGTTGTTAGGGAAATACGTGCCAAAAGTTTATAACGGGGATATTTTATTCTTTAGATCTACTGTTATACCAGACTGGTTTGATCCTATTTCTCCAAATACGTGGCTAAATTATTTAGACGGGGAAATCGTGCAGCATGACATTGATTGTAGACATAAAGATTTATGTCAGCCAGGTCCACTTACAGAAATTGGACAAGTGCTAGCGAAATATTTGCAGAATAAGAAAGGGGTAAGTAAAGTATGACGAATCCATTTGAAAATGATAATTACACATATAAAGTATTAATGAATGAGGAGGGCCAGTATTCTCTCTGGCCTGCCTTTCTCGATGTACCAATTGGATGGAATGTCGTACATGAAGAAGCTAGCAGACAAGTTTGCTTAGAATACGTTGAAGTTAACTGGAATGATTTAGAGCCGAAAAAAAATCAAATTAGCGAAAAAATATTAGTAGGAAAACAATAATGAAAGTAAAAATAAATCCAAAAGTAGTTGTAAGCATCGTTTATATAACAGCGATGTTTATGGCTGCGATGGATGCAACGATTGTGAATGTAGCACTGCAAACGATAAGCAAAGAACTGCAAGTGCCCCCATCTGCAATGGGGACTGTAAATGTTGGGTATTTAGTTAGCTTAGCTATTTTCCTTCCGATTTCTGGTTGGTTAGGAGATCGCTTTGGTACGAAAAAAGTATTTTTAACTGCCCTTTTCGTTTTTACAATTGCATCTGCACTATGTGGAATTGCTAATGATATTACTTCATTAAATATTTTTCGTATCATTCAAGGTGCTGGTGGCGGACTTTTAACACCAGTCGGGATGGCGATGTTATTCCGAACATTTTCACCAGAGGAAAGACCAAAAATTTCTCGATTTATTGTACTTCCAATTGCTGTAGCACCAGCGATCGGACCAATTATTGGCGGTTTCTTTGTAGATCAAATGTCTTGGCGCTGGGCATTTTATATTAATCTGCCGTTTGGTATCATTGCGTTGCTATTTGGACTTCTATTTTTAGCAGAGCATATTGAAAAATCGGCTGGTCGTTTTGATTCTCTCGGTTTTGTTCTTTCAGCACCAGGTTTTGCGATGCTCATCTATGCACTCAGTCAAGGCCCGTCAAAAGGTTGGGTTTCTCCAGAAATAATTAGTATTGGGATAGCTGGGATTGTATTACTTACATTGTTTATTATTGTAGAACTTAAAGTAAAGCAACCGATGTTAGATTTACACTTATTAAAAGAACCGGTCTTTAGAAAAATGAGTCTTATTTCGTTGTTTTCATCAGCTGGTTTACTAGGAATGTTATTTATTTTTCCGCTTATGTATCAAAATGTAATAGGAGTTTCCGCGCTGGAATCGGGTCTTACTACATTCCCAGAGGCGATTGGATTAATGATTTCTTCGCAGATTATACCATGGTCATATAAGAAATTAGGAGCTCGAAAGGTAATCTCTATTGGATTAGTAAGTACGGCGGTTATCTTTATTTTATTAAGTTTTGTAAATCATGATACGAATCCATGGCAAATTCGGGCACTATTGTTTGGCATTGGTATTTTCTTAGGTCAATCTGTCGGTGCGGTTCAATTTTCTGCTTTTAACAATATTGCACCACCTTCTATGGGGAGAGCAACTACTATATTCAATGTGCAAAACCGATTAGGATCTGCAATAGGAGTTGCTGTTTTAGCTAGTATACTATCTGGTTTTGGAAGTAATAACGTACAGAATAATGCACAATCAGATTTTTTACCATATCAAGCAGCATTAATTGGATCAGCAATATTTTTACTCATAGCATTACTATTTTCTTTACGTATTTCTGATAAAGAGGTAATGTCAAAGAAGAATAAAAAGCCGTTATCTGTATTACAAAAAGAGAAAGAAGTTGTAAATGAATGAGTTGCAGCATGCTAATACTCTTTTGAAATAAAGTAATATTGGCATTTAAAAGGAGAGAGTTTACATGATAGAGAGTAAAGTTGTAGATTCTGTACCAACCCTTAATGAGAATAGTTGTCAAATATGGTGGGCAAGAATTTCAGATTTACAATCATGGCATTGCAATTTACTAAATGATGTAGAGCGAGAGAAAGCAAATTCATATCATCATTCGGCAGACCGTGCGCGTTTTATAATAGGTTGTGTAATTAGTAGATTAGTACTTGGAAAGGTACTTTCTATGTCGCCAGTTCAAGTGCCAATTGATCGAATGTGCCCAGTATGTAAATTACAACATGGCAGACCACAGTTACCAGAAGGGATGCCGCAAATATCAGTCTCACATTCGGGTGAGTGGGTTGTTGTTGCATTTACTAAATCTGCACCTGTGGGTGTTGATGTTGAGCAAATGAATCCAAATGTAGATGTTATGAAAATGGCAGAGGGCGTATTAACAGACATTGAAATAGCACAAGTTATGAAGTTACCTGATGAGCAGCGACTAGAAGGATTTTTAACATATTGGACTCGAAAAGAAGCAGTGCTGAAAGCGACAGGTGAAGGACTATTGATCCCACCAGTAGAAATTACAGTATCAGCTCCAAATGACCCTCCAAAATTGTTGATTTTTAAAGATAGACAAGAGTTAGCAGAAAATACAATGATGGAAGATGTAAGACCTAGTTTAGATTATATGGCTTCCATTGCAATATTTAGTAAAGAAGTAACTGAAATTACGCAGTTAGACGCGGGATTGCTATTAAATCATCGTTAATTTTTAATAAAATTTCTTATAGAAGAGGTGTTCCTCATGTTAGTAGCGGAAAATAGAAAAACTGAATTAACTTATAATGTACAGGCAATTAAAGATATGTTGTTTTCTAGAAATACGTCATCTATTCTAGCTTTAGAAAAACTTGTAAAAGATACAGTTCAGTTTGATGTACTTGAACAGGAAGCGCTCGATAGACAATACATTCCGAAAGAAGCAAAGAATTTCTTTGATAAAAACGGAACATTTCTTTATCGCGTATCTAATGTTAGTTATAAAGGTAAGGTGTTATCTGAAAATCTAATTTTTGCAGACACTTCGTTTTTACCGGATACAATAAAGAGTGAATTAGAGAGTGGAAATATTCCTGTTGAAAACCTTATAGAAAAGATGGAAGTAAGAAGAAACGTATTATATGAAGGATATCAGCCATCTGGAAATATTATCGAATTGTTTGATGGATGTTCTGTTGCGGCGAATGTTTATCCAACTAGAAAATATCAAATTGTAAGTAACTGCAAATGTGTATTTTATATTTGTGAAGTGTATCATGCAGAGAATATAAAGGAACTGCTTAAATAAGAAATAAACAATAAACAATAAATAATAAATAATAAATAATAAATAATAAACAATAAACAAGAAACCAGCCTATAAAATGGCTGGTTTCTTGTTTATTTAACAGCTTCTTTTAATTCTTTTCCTGCTTTAAATGCTGGAACTTTACCAGCAGCAATCTGAATTTCTTCTCCAGTTTGCGGATTACGCCCTGTACGAGCAGACCTTTCACGCACTTCAAAAGTTCCAAAGCCGATTAGTTGCACTTTATCGCCAGATTGTAATGCATTAGCAATTGTGTCAAATACGGATTGTACAGCTGCAGAAGCATCCTTTTGAGAAATATCAGCTGATTGTGCTACATTTTTAACTAATTCTGTTTTGTTCATGTTTTCACCTCATAAAAAATTTTTTAGAATGAATGTTTTAGTATAATGGTTAGTAAAGATAAAGCTAACTTTGTGATTAGAAAGAATGCTGTATGTTTATGTTAATTTCGTTGAAAGAAACTGAATCCCTGCTAATATTTAGGGATTAATTAAGAATTGATGCATACAACAAGCTGTAATATGAGGATGAGGGGGAATATACGGATGATTTTTCGTGAAAAGAATGAGAAAGAAAGTATATTAATACGTCAACATGATCATGGTTTTTTAGCTGGTGAAATTGCAAGACATATAATAGAAGATTTTTTTGAAGATAAAATATACTTAAAAGAGACAATTGATGCTATATATGAGCATGATAGAGGATGGATAGAGCTTGATAAAGTACCAATTTTGAATGATACTAAAAATATTCCATATACATTTATGGATTGTCCAAGTTCATTACGCTTTGTTTTTTATACGATTGGTTTGAATGCAATTGAAGAGTCAAATCCATACGGGGCGCTACTTTGTAGTAAGCACTTTTTATCATTTTCATTAAATGAGGAAGATGAAGAGATGATGTCTTTTTATAAAAATGAATTGGAACGACAAAAAAGAATTTTGAAAACGTTAACAAAAGAACAATATGCGATGTTTGATAAACATTATAGATTATTAAAGTTTTGTGATGAACTTTCTTTATATGTATGTATGAATAAACCTGGTGTAAAAAAGAAAGATGAAATTGATTTATTTAAAGATGGTTTTGAAGGAACAGAAATGTTTAATAGTAAGGGGGAGAAGCCTATTCAAGCTGAATGGGTGGATGAAGAAACAATTCAAATTACATCGTTTCCATTTAAAACGGAATTTTATACATATGTAAAATATAAAACTATAAATAAACATGAAGTTAAAGAAAAAGGGATTGTAAAAGCTGATAGAGAATCGGAAATGAAGAAGCAAAACATTCGTTTCATACAATAAGGAGGAGATTTAGATTGAAAGATTACATGTTAAAACAGTTTGATTACCATGCTTGGGCTAATACACGATTATTCAACCGACTAAAAGAGTTACCAAACTATGAGACAATTTTTAATGAACAGATACAGAGTGTATTCCCATCAATTAAGGATACTTTTGTACATATTTATATTACAGATCAAGTGTGGTTACACATATTGCATGGTAAAAGTATGAGTGAAGTAATACAAGACCGAGAAAAATTACGAAAACAAATCGAAACTAAATCGTTACATGAATTAGAAAAAATGTTTGAAAACATGGCAAATCAATATAAAGAATTTTTAAGTAGAATACAAGACGTAAATACTGTATTTGTTATTGAGAACCCATATGCAGGTGCATTAGACACTTCCATTTTAGAGTTAGTGCAACACGTCGTAAATCATGGTACATATCATAGAGGGAATATAACAGCAATGATCCGTCAACTTGGTTATTCATCTACAATGATGGATTTTGTACTTTATTTACATATGGTTCAGGAGGGAAAGGAATTGAAATAGAGAAAAAAGGAATGGCTTATTATAAATGAGCCATTCCTTGTTTTAGTGATTAACTTGCCTGTTTTTTATGACTTTCTTTCAATTTCTCTGCTTGTAAAAAGCGATTCGTTTCAGCGACAACAATACCACTTAATCCGATTAGACCAATTAAGTTTGGAATCGCCATAAGTCCATTTGCAATATCGGCAAATGTCCATACGACACCTAGCTTTAAATTAGCACCTATTGCAATCATAACGATAAAGATTGCTTTATAATATCGTACAGCACCTTGTCCAAATAAATAAGCTACACACTTCTCTCCGTAATACGACCAACCTAAAATAGTAGAGTAGGCGAATAATATAATGGCGATACCGAGAATCATACTACCAGCAGTACCGAATACGGATTGGAATGCTAATGTTGTAGCTTCAACACCAGTTTTACCTGATTTCCATGCGCCTGTAGTAATTAATACTAGCCCCGTAATTGTACATACAATAAATGTATCTAGAAAAGTACCAGTCATAGAAACTAAAGCTTGTTTTGCAGGTGAATCTGTTTTGGCAGCAGCCGCAGCAATAGGAGCACTTCCTAAACCAGCCTCGTTAGCAAATACACCACGTGCCATTCCTATTTGAATTGCAGATGCAACTGTTGCTCCGATAAAACCACCAGCAGCTGCAGTACCTTGAAATGCACCAGAAAAAATAAGTGAAAATGCTTCTGGAATTTGATCAAAGTGATAGAAAATAATAATAAGGCCAGCGATTATATAAAAGAATGCTTTAATAGGAACGATATATCCAGTAACTCTACCAATCTTTTTTACACCGCCCAAAATAACGATAGCGATTAAGAATGACATGAGTATACCAGTTAATGCAGGAGGGAAAGAAAAATTGATTCGCATTGCCTCTGCAACCGAATTAGATTGAACCATATTACCGATACCGAAAGAAGCAGCTGTGCCGAATATAGCGAATAAAACAGCCAGCCATTTTTTCCCTAAACCACGTTCTAAATAATACATTGGTCCACCGGAGTATTCACCATTTTCATTACTAACACGGTATTTCACCGCAAGGATTGCTTCGGCATACTTTGTTGCCATTCCAAATAAAGCAGTAATCCACATCCAAAAGATTGCGCCGGGTCCACCGATTGTCACAGCAGTTGCGACACCTGCTATATTTCCCATACCAATCGTTGCAGCCATAGCTGTCATCAGTGCTTGGAAGTGACTAATATCTCCAGAAGATGATGTATCCTCTGATTTTTTAAAAGCTAGTTTGTGAGCGTATATTAGTTTACTAAATTGTAAACCTTTTAAGCGCACTGTGAGAATGATACCAGTTCCAACAAGTAGCAACAAAGTTGGTAACCCCCACACATACTGATTAATTTGTTCTAATACTTTACTTACTGTCTCCATCTGTATTCTCCTTTTTTAGAAAAAATAAAAACCACTTCAAGGAAATGAAATGGTCTCTGGAGAAACAAGGGATAGAAAAATAAACCGATACAAATCGGCATTTTCTTTCGCTTGTCTCTGTCCTTTTACCTGAGAGATTATCCGCTAGATTAGCGGATTTGCTCCTTCGGTGCTCGTTTTCCTCCGCGCTATATTAAGCGAGAGGGAGTCTCTCCAGAGATTCGTCCCCATGCAGTTCTACTTGTAAACAAGACCTGAGAGTTTCAAAGTTGGTTCAGCAACTTTTTGCCCCGTCGGTAGATCAATAGACCTTCTCCTGAATGGTTCATCCGAATTATAAAATTAAAAACTTAAACGCATTGATTCTGTATAGAATCAATAAAAACATTATAGATATACAATTAGTGAAATGCAATCATTTTTTATTTTGAAATAGTAAATAAACTTATTTTTTTGGTATTCCTAATTTATCTTCTATTTTATGATCTCAGGAGAGATTACTTATTATATATTCGAAAAATGAATGGTGATAAAAGAGATAGGACGTAACAATGTAGGATTATTTATGTCTTACTTTCAAATTTTCAATTCTGAATTATAATTGTTGTATGTGTGGAATAAACCAATATTTTATAGGGAAATGAGTTGATAAATTGCCAAGAATAAAAAAAATAGGGCGTTTTTGTCCTGTGGATGATGAAGGATTTATTATAAACGATGCACATTTTAATAAAATTCAGCCTGTGTTTTTGGAGGTAATACAAGAAATAAAGGATACTTGTTGTCAATTTTTGCGGGATGATTTGCACAGTGTTTATATAAGGGGTTCTATTCCAAGAGGGATTGGGATAGAAGGGGTTGCAGATGTAGATATGATTATATTAGTTCGAAAGAATCCTCAAGTAATTGACTTAAGCTGGAGCAAGGAGCTAGAAGTCCAAATTACACAGCAGTTTAATTGTATATCAGGAGTGGAATTAAGTTTTTATAGTGAAAAAGAAGTAATAAACTCAGAGGATTTTTCTTTTATAGGATTTATGATTCAGACACATAGTGTATGTATATTAGGTGAAGACGTAAAATTATATTTACCTAAATATAAAGTAAGTCAGGAGATAGCGTATGAACATCTCATTCATTTGCGGAAACAAATTGAACAAACACACGAAGAGTTAATTCATAATAAGGACGTGGATGATATAGAGGATTGTTGTCGTTGGATCATGAAGATTGTAGTCAGGGCAGGTCTAGCATTAACAATTGATAGAGAAGGGCTGTATTCCAGGGACTTATATCCAGCATATGAGTTATTTAGTAAGCATTTTCCCGAACAAGAAAAAAATATGAGGAAAGCACTACAATATGTAATTGAACCGATAAAAGATATAGAAGAAATCTTATCATTTTTAGATACGTTTGGTGATTGGTTGATAGAAAAAGCAGAGGATTCTTTGAAAAATATACAAATTTAATAAACTATAATTTCGTTATGTAAACAGATTGTGTTGAAGAATAGAAGAGAGGAGAGATATTGGGATTTTTACATTGTGGATGTATTCTCGCAAGGCAAGTATTCAGGTAATCAACTTGCGTTATTTATGGAAAATTAGGGATTTTCTAGTTGGGAAATCAATGATCTTAATGTCCGTGATTTTGCAGATTATTATGGAATCACAGAGGATGTGGCAACAGGAAGCTCAAATGGATGTTTAGCGGCGTATCTTATAAAATATCGTTATCTTGGAACGAAAAAGATAAATATGCATGTTGGACAAGGGGATGAGATAAATCGCCATTCTCTAATACATATAGAAGCAGAGGTGATTGAGAGTAAAATTAATGTTTGCGTTGGTGGAAAAATAGAAAGTATTGCAAGTGGGAAATGAACCGTATCATAAGGGGGATTAGAAATGCTATTAAAAACAATATTTTGCAAGGTGGAAGAAGAGAAAAGGGAATTGTTTTCTGATGCGCAAGAAAAATGGCGTGATTTACAGTATTTAGACGGATTCTATGGACAATTTGGTGGGTGGAATGAAGGGGAAGCGTGTGTATATACTTTATGGGAAGATAGAAATGCATATCAATCATTCATGAATGATGCTCATGATACAATTTTTTTAAATAGTAATCAAGAAGGCACATATATTTCCTGTAATATTGAAATGTTTCAAACGTTGTATGATATAACAGAAACTCCTTTGAAAGACGTAACTGCACAAGGATCATTTGTAAGAGTTGCAATTTGCGATGTGAAAGAAGGAAAAGAAAAGTATTTTTTACATACGCAAGAAACAATTTGGAATAAAGGAATGGAAAATGCAAAAGGAATGTTAGGTGGAGTTGTTGGGAAGTCTTTAAAGACTGAAAATCGTTACATAGTATTAACGTATTGGCAAGATGAAATAGCACATGAACTCTATATGAAAGAAATTTTCCCAGAGTTATATCAGTTAGCAAATGTAAATGAGTATGTTGAAAATATAAATGGGAAGAGAGTTATTCGGGAGGAAGAATGGTCTGTTGCCGCTTCTAAATAAAGTTAGAACTTATTAAAGTAGCTAGTTTCGAAAAATTCGATACAGAACATTAGTTCTTGTATAATTACTTTGTACAAGAATAAGAGGGGAGATATTTAAATGAGTAGAGTTTTAAGATTTGAATTGCAAGTCCCAAACCCTGAAGAAGCTATTCAATTTTATACAAATAGTTTTGGATGGAAGTTTGAAAAAATGCCTGGGCCACATGACTATTGGTTCATAATTACAGGTGAGAGTGATAGACCTGGTATCGATGGTGGATTAATGAAATCACCTGATGGTGCTACTAGGACAACTAATTCGATTGAAGTACCTTCAGTTGATGAGTACATAAATAAAGTTATTGAAAATGGTGGACAAGTAGTTGTACCTAAAACTGCTATTCCTAATATGGGTTACTTTGCTTATTGTATAGATAATCAAGGGCTTCTTTTTGGAGTATGTGAAGAAAATAGTGAAGCGTAAAAAATTAGGGGAGTTCGAGATTATTTTGTTTGTTGAACGATGTTTTCTATCAAAGATTATAATTATTGAACACTTTTGTATAAAAACTAGTATTCGTTTAGTTGAAGAAGGATCCATTTTGATTATTTTCAAAAGGGTTCTTTTTTATTTTTCACATATTGTGAGTTATTTAGGCATGATTAATCAAACTTATATCGGTATATTATCTATGAAAAAAGTAAATAAATGATGTTATATTCAAGGGTTAATCTATTGACTGCTAAACAGTTTGAGGTGAAAAGGAAAAGAGGACCAATTATTTTCGTGTAAACATGTAATTAAGTGAAGACGTCATATACCCTTTCATGTTAATATATTTAAGTTATAATAGGAGGCTTACCCTTTTGTATTGTACGGTAGAAGCAGTGTGAGCTTGAAATTTTTTATGAAAAGGATGTGCCTAACTTGCGTATCAATAAATTTATTAGTGAAGCTGGAAAAGCGTCTCGACGTGGAGCAGATAAGTTAATTAACGAGAGAAAAGTAATTATTAACGGTAAGGTTGCAAAAATTGGTGACCAAGTAAATCCAGGTGATGACGTACGAGTAAATGGAGAGCAACTTCGTATTGCTCGAGACCATGTGTATATCGCTTTAAATAAACCAGTAGGTATTACATGTACAAGTGAAAAAGCCGTAAAAGGTAATATTATCGATTTAGTGAATCATCCTTTACGAATTAATCACATCGGACGTCTCGATAAAGACTCAGATGGTTTAATTTTGTTAACGAATGATGGCGATATCGTTAATGAGATTTTACGTGCTGAAAACAAACATGAGAAAGAATATATCGTTTCAGTAGATAAGCCGATTACACCGGAGTTTTTAGAGAAAATGGCAGCAGGTGTTAAAATTTTAGATACAAAAACACTTCCTTGTGAAGTAACACAGTTATCAAAATATGAGTTCCAAATTATTTTAACACAGGGGCTAAATCGTCAAATTCGCCGTATGTGTGAAGCTTTGGGTTATCAAGTATACACGTTAAAACGTACGAGAATTATGAATATTGAGTTGAATAATTTACCAGTCGGACAGTGGAGAGATTTATCGAAAAAAGAGAAAAAACGCCTATTTTCAGACTTAAATTACGAACCACAAGATTGGTAAAAAAGAGAAGGGGAGACCAAAAAATGTTTTTGGTTTCTTTTTTTTGAATAAAAGATATATTTTTAACACTTGTAAAAATAAAATGAATAGGATATATTAAATAACAATAAATGTATTTGTTACAAAAGCAAAGAAAAGGACACGAGTTATTTTAAACGGTTATACAGAGAAGGAAGGAAAGCTGAGAACTTCCTAACGCAGTAAAATAACTTACCACCTTAGAGCTGCACTGGGGAAATCAAGTATCTAGTGCCGTGTAAGCGACGTTATCGCAAAAGAAGCCATTATGTTTTTTGTGATGGGAATCTGGGTGGAACCACGAATATAAGCATATTCGTCCCTATTTACTAGGGATGAATATGCTTTTTTATATTTTATTTCATAATAAGCGAAGAAAAGGACACGAGTTATTTTAAACGGTTATACAGAGAAGGAAGAAAAGCTGAGAACTTCCTAACGCAGTAAAATAACTTACCACCTTAGAGCTGCACTGGGGAAATCAAGTATCTAGTGCCGTGTAAACGACGTTACCGTAAAAGAAGCCATTGTATATTTGCGATGGGAATCTGGGTGGAACCACGGGTAAAAGCACACTCGTCCCTATTTTAGGGATGAGTGTGCTTTTTATTATGAAATGGAGAGATGAAAAATGAAAGAACAGATGATCGAAATTAAATTTCCAGATGGTAGCGTTAAAGAATTTGTGAAAGGCATTACTTTAGAAGAAATTGCTGGGGCAATTAGTAGTAGCTTGAAAAAGAAAGCAGTCGCAGGAAAAGTTAATGATCAGTCTTTTGATTTACGACGAAACATTGAAGAAAGTGCGAAAGTTGAAATCATTACTATGGATTCAGATGAAGGGGTAAAAATTGCAAGACACTCTGCGGCACATATATTAGCGCAAGCTGTAAAAAGAATTTATGGTGATGTAAACCTTGGTGTAGGGCCAGTCATTGAAAATGGATTTTATTATGACATGGATCTTCCAAGTAGTGTAAACGTAGAAGATTTACCGAAAATAGAAAAAGAAATGAAAAATATTATAAATGAAAATGTAAAGATAGAGCGAGTTGAGGTTTCTCGAGAAGAAGCAAAAGAATTGTTTCAAGAAATGAATGATAGTTTGAAATTAGAGCTTTTAGAAGCAATTCCTAATGGAGAAAGTGTAACACTGTATAAACAAGGTGAATTTGTAGATTTATGTAGAGGACCACATTTGCCATCTACTGGTTATTTGAAAGCATTTCAATTAACTCATGTTTCTGGTGCATATTGGCGAGGTGATAGTAACAATCAAGTGCTTCAGCGTATATATGGTGTTGCTTTCTCTTCTCAACAAAAATTAGAAGAGTATTTACATTTTGTTGAGGAGGCCGCAAAGAGAAATCATCGGAAATTAGGTAGTGAACTTGAATTGTTTATGTTTTCGGAAGAGGCTCCGGGAATGCCTTTTTACTTGCCAAAAGGACAGATTATTCGCAATGAATTAGAAGCATTTTTAAGAGAAATTCAAAATGAGTACAATTATCAAGAAGTGCGTACTCCATTTATGATGAATCAAGAATTATGGGAGAAGTCAGGACACTGGGGACATTACAAAGACAATATGTATTTCTCAGAAGTAGATCATAAAAGTTTTGCGTTAAAACCGATGAATTGCCCAGGCCATATGCTTATGTTTAAAAATAAATTACATTCTTATCGTGAATTACCGATTCGTATGTGTGAGTTCGGTCAAGTGCATCGACATGAATTTAGTGGCGCTTTAAACGGATTATTAAGAGTTCGTACTTTCTGCCAAGATGATGCTCATTTATTTGTAACACCAGAACAAATTGAAGATGAAATCAAATCAGTGTTGGCGCAAATTGACTATGTGTATAAAACTTTTGGTTTCGAGTATGAAGTAGAGCTTTCTACTCGTCCAGAAGATTCAATGGGTGATGATAAATTATGGGAGCAAGCAGAATTGGCATTAGAAAATGTATTACAGTCATTAAATTATAAATATAGATTAAATGAAGGTGACGGTGCATTCTACGGTCCGAAAATTGATTTCCATATTAAAGATGCTTTAAATAGAAGTCATCAGTGCGGAACAGTCCAACTTGATTTCCAAATGCCAGAAAAATTTGATTTAAATTATATAGATGAAAATAATGAAAAAAGAAGACCAGTTGTCATTCACCGAGCAGTTTTAGGATCTTTAGACCGTTTTTTAGCAATATTAATTGAGCACTTTGGAGGCGCGTTCCCAGCATGGGTGGCACCAGTTCAAGTGAAAGTAATTCCAGTTTCAAATGCAGTGCATGAACAATATATAAATAGGATTGCAGATAAATTAGCACAAGCCGGAATTCGTGTCGAACGAGATATACGAGATGAAAAGTTAGGATATAAAATTAGAGAAGCGCAAATGCAAAAAGTTCCGTATGTTCTTGTTATTGGGGATAAGGAAATGGAAAGCGAAGCTGTAAATGTACGGAAATATGGTGAAGAGAAGTCAGAAGTTGTTGAACTAGATGCGTTTGTGGAAAGTATGAAAGAGGAAATTAAAAATAGGAAATAGAGATTGATAATAAAACACACCATTAATATGTAATACTGAAGTTAAAGTAATTAAAGGTATATTAAATAACAATAATAAACGCAGAGAAGGGATAGCTTAATTGCTATCCCTTCATCTTAATTTTACAATCTAATCCCATTGGTTGAAGAAAGTTGTTATTTGTTTTTATTGAGTGTATTCGTCGCTTTTGTACTCCAAAATATCACCTGGTTGACAATCTAAAGTCTTACATATCGCTTCCAATGTTGAAAAACGAACCGCTTTTGCTTTCCCATTTTTCAGAATGGAAAGATTCGCCATCGTAATCCCAACCCTCTCCGAAAGCTCCGTTACGCTCATTTTTCGTTTTGCTAACATCACATCAATATTAATAATAATTGTCATATTCTCCACCTCAGACCGTTAAATCATTTTCTGATTTTATATTAATAGCTTCTTGTAAAAGCCTTTGGAGAACAGCAGCAAAAACGGCAATCACCATAGAGGCGAAAATGATGGTCAATCCGATTGGTATGAAACTTGGAGGATCAATTTTTTTCGCCATGAGATAGTAGAGTGGCATACCTAGCAAGTACAAGGTACTGATCGTGATGGCACAGTATTTTATATTCTTTAAAGCCTTTACCGATAATTCCGAGAACGCTTGGTTCTTATCAATATAGCTTAAAAGTTTAAAAGCTTGATACAGAGCAAAGTAAAAAGGTATCGCTGCCGCGTACATATCGATTAAAACGAGAGATTTCATATAAGCAATATCTGGATACAATTCTCCAGCGAAATTCCCAATCTTAGGCACCAAAAATATGCACAATGCAAGAACTGGGAATCCTATAAAAATAATAGCTAGCTTTAAAAAGAGTGTCGTAACTTGTTTCATAAAAAGCACCTCACTTATGTAATAACAACATGATTTTATCATGCGATTTATCGTTTTGCAATAAAAATGTATTGTTTTTTATTGTGTTATTATTTTTATTGAAATATCTTTTAAATTTTGATAACAATAAAAAGCATTTCTCATTCCAAAGAAATGCTCTTATGAAGTGGTTTGTTTTTTTTAACCTTACAAAAATGTAAGGTAAATGTAAGGGAAATCGAATGAAAGGATTTTAGAAAAGTGAGAATATTAAGCAGAGAAATCGTTTGTATTTCTTATGTATCTCAATCTGCATTTGGAAAATTTAAAAATTCTTAAGAATTTTTATGAGAAAAATATAAGAAATATATGGGAAATTTATACTATACAAAAGGGATGGAGTGAAAGAGATGTCAACAAATGTAGTTACTGTAGAAAGTGTAGAAAAAACGTATGGGAAAAGAAATGAGAATCAGTCAAAAGCATTAAGGGGTGTTTCATTAAGTATTAAAGAAGGAGAGTTTGTAGGGATTATGGGTCCTTCTGGATCTGGTAAAACGACATTATTAAATGTGATTAGTACACTTGATCAAGCGACAGGTGGTAGTGTAACAATAGCTGGCACAAATATTACTTCTATGAAGGGGAATGCATTATCAGATTTTCGTTCTCAAAAACTAGGATTTATTTTTCAAGACTTTAATCTACTAGAAAATTTATCAATTTATGAAAATATCGCTTTACCACTTTCCCTGCAAGGCGTACCGTCAAGTGAGATTACTGGAAAAGTAAATGGGGTTGCGACGAAATTAGGGATTACTGAAATTTTAACAAAATATCCGACTGCTGTTTCTGGTGGACAAAAACAAAGAACAGCGGCAGCACGAGCTTTAGTACATAATCCGGCAATCGTATTAGCAGATGAACCGACAGGAGCACTTGATAGTAAAAATGCAAAAAGTTTATTAGAAGCGATGCAAGATTTACATGAAAATCACAATGTAAGTATTTTGATGGTAACACACGATGCATTTAGTGCGAGCTATTGTGAACGTATTTTATTTATACAGGATGGACTTCTTTATAAAGAGTTAAAACGTCAAGGAACACGAGAAAATTTCTATCAAGATATTTTAGGTGTGCTTGCCCAAATGGGCTCAGCAACTGAGTCGAAGTAAGGGGGGCGAGACTATGTTATTCAAATTATCACGTCATAGTATGAAAAAAATGTTAAAGGATTATATGGTTTTACTTATTGGTCTAGTCATTAGTATTAGTATTTTTTACATGTTCCAAACGATGGCGATGAATAGTGAATTTACAAAAGATAATAGTCTTATTAGTAGTATTAGGCTCGTCTTCTGGGTTGGTGCAATATTGCTTTCTTTCATTACAGTTTTTTATATCATATATGCCAATTCTTTTTTACTTACATTAAGAAGAAAAGAACTCGGTATGTACATGATGCTTGGAGCGAAAAAGAAAAAAGTAGCGCAATTATTATTTATTGAGACTTTTGGTATGGGGATTGTCAGTATTATTATCGGTATTTTAGTAGGAATAGTACTTGCTAGTGTAGCAGGAAATTTTTTAATGAATGGAATGGAAATTTCAGCAAAAGGTAATTACGCATCTGTGTACACACCAGCTATATTAGTTACATCTATTTTCTTCTTAATATTATTTTTCATTACTGGTTTAATGAATAGTTTCCGATTATTACGTAAAACAGAATTAGAGTTAATACGTGAAGATGAAACGCAAGATGAGGTGAAGAAAAGTAAGACTCGCACTGTTATTATGACAGTACTAGGTGTATTGCTAGTAAGTACAGGATACTATTTTATGGTGAATATAAAAATGTTTGCTGAACTAGGATTTATAATAGCGACAATTGTTACGACAGTAGGAACGTATTTCATTTTTAGCTCGTTGCTCCCACTTTTTGTAATAAAAATTAAGGGAAATAAAAAACGAAATGAAACGGGATTAAATAGTTTTACTTATGCACAGTTACGTTTTCGAGTAACTAGTTTATCGAGGGTACTAGGCACTGTAGCGATGTTAATTGCATTAGGTGCAGGTGCAATGACAGCAGGTATGGCGTTTCAAAAGAATGTAGGCATTATGACAGACTTCTCACGTGTATATGATGTCGTAATTCATGATCCAAATGAACAAGATAAAGCGGCATTAAAAGAAATGGAAATTGTTGAAGAAAGCAAGTATAAGTATAAAGTAGATGGAGAAGCGGTTTATTATTTACGTAACGACTTAACTGAAAAACCACCACTTATTTCAGATCATTTTGATACAAAGACTTTAAAAGAACCTGCTCGTAAACGTGTGGCTACACCTTTAACTGAACCTGTCTATTCTGCTTTGGAAGCTCCTGAAGTAGCGAATAAGCTTCCTCGTATGCCAAAAGATTGGGAAGATGCGGTTGTAAGAGAGATACAAATTACACATAATCAATTTAACGGAAAACCTGTAAGAATTGCAGATGAAGAGCGTTATAAAGGAATTCAAGGAACAGAACATACTGTAACATTAGCAAAAGTAGATGATATGAAAAAATATAAACCATTGTTGCTCGATATAGATAAGAGACAAAAAGAATTAATTGAAAAAACAACAGGCGCAAAAGTAGAACTATATACGAAAATGACAATTTATCAGTTCATGAATAGTTTCATGAGCGGAACAATGTTTATGGGATTTTTCCTTGGAATTGCATTTTTAGCGATGATGGCGAGTTCTCTTATGTTTAAAATATTAACAGGAGCTTCTCGTGATGTACGCCGTTATGAAATGCTACGAAAAATCGGTGTGAGGCGTAGTATGTTAACAAAAAGTATATATAAAGAAATCTCATATTTATTTATCTTCCCAGCAATTATTGGAATTTCCCACGTTTTAGTAGGGCTTAACTTATTCAGCTTCATATTAGTTGACCCATTTGTAAAAGTGTGGATGCCAATAGGAATCTTCATAGTAATTTATTTCATTTATTATTGGATTACTGTCCAACTTTATAAAGGTATGGTAATGCCGAAAGAAGAAGTGGTGAAATAGTTTAACGAAAGAGTCCTTGTTATGAAAACAAGGGCTTTTTCTGTGTTTGTGATACATAAATACGTGTATGCGAGATGTTTTCAAGTCTTTCTGTAATGAATATATAGAAAATTAAGGAAATGTTAAGGGTTTATGTAGTGGAAAGTTAAGAAATGAATGGGAGACTAATAATGTACAAACAAATTTAGATGGAATTGATATTTTTATAAATTTAAAGGAAAGGAAACGTTGTATGAGGAAGATAAAAAAATTAATAAAACTTATCGGAGTCATTACTATACTATTACTAATCATAGCGTTAGTATCTCCTACATGGACCTCGCAAATAAAGGGGGAAAACAGTATAAGTACATTAGAGCAAGTAGAGATAAATGGAAGTGGTCATGAAATTATGATACGCGGAAAAGATAAGAAGAATCCAGTTATTCTCTTTATTCATGGTGGACCAGGTTCTTCAGAAATACCATATGCTCAAAAATATCAAGACTTATTGGAAGAGAAATTCACAGTTGTTAATTACGATCAAAGGGCAAGCGGGAAATCGTATCATTTCTTTGAAGACTATTCTAACCTTTCATCAGATCTACTCGTGGAGGATTTATTAGCTATGACGGATTACGTTTCAAAACGTCTAGGCAAAGAAAAAGTAATTTTAATAGGCCATTCTTATGGTACATATATTGGAATACAGGCTGCCAACAAAGCTCCTGAAAAATATGAAGCATATATTGGCATTGGACAGATGAGCGATACAGTAGAAAGTGAGATGGATAGTTTAAACTACGTTATTGAACAGGCACAAAATGCTGGGAATGCGGATGAGGTTTCACATTTAAAAGGGTTAACTGAACAAATTAAAAATGGCGATACATATACCCCGCGAAATTATGTTGCGAAATATGGTGGAACTTCAAGACTTATTGAAAATCCAGATGGTGATAACATAGGGATGTTATTCAGTAATGAATATAACTTGTTTGACGTAATTCGTTATAACTATGGATTATCCTATTCTCAAACAGTTTTATTAGAAAAAGATTTAAAGAATCCATTACCTACTAAAGTAACTAAGCTGAATCTACCGTTTTATTTTCTTATGGGAAAATACGATTATAATACTTCATTTCTTGCAGCAAGAAAATATTTTGATATGATTGAAGCGGATAAAAAAGAATTTATTACTTTTGAGAAATCAGCTCATTATCCGCAATTTGAAGAGAAGGAAAAGTTTTATAAATGGATGTGTGAAACATTCGTCAAGTAAATCAAATGTATCCGAACTTTAGGAAATTAAAAAAATTGAGAGATTAAGTAGGTATTAGCGAGAATTTTAAAGATTTTAGATAAATATCCACGACAAATTCATGAAGCGAAGAAAAATGTAAAGACTCTTGTATGTATGAACAAGGGTCTTTTTTTTAGCTTGTTTTTTATAAAGAAGGAAAAGATTGGATAATGATCGAAAAATATAACAAGACTTCCGATAAATGACTGAAATAATAATATTTTGTCGAGAGAAAGGATATTGAGTATGAAAGAAATGCTACAGTTATTTTGAAAGAAAGTGTATGCACGCTTTTTTCTAGCAAATATTTTAGAGCGACTCGGTTCTATGATTGCCGGAATTTCTTTAATGTTTTACTTGTCAGATCAATACGATGTAGCAACAGGTATTAATCCAAATGGTAAATAGTTTGTATGCTCTATTTGGTTTATTATTATTTGTTACGTGCCTTTATCAAGCTATATTACCTAGTGGGCAAAAGAGAGTGCAGGGTATAGCTGAAGAGATGTAATATGTCTAACTTTTTATTTCTAAATATTCTATTAAATTGTAAGGGGTAATAGTTATGTTGATTCGAATTGGTAAGTGGTGTGGAATTACATGTTTACAATTATTTTCGGCACTTATTTGTATCCTGTTTTTAGGGGCACTACCGCGTTTATTTAAGGGATTACAAATTGATTTAATCGGTTTTTGGAACACAGTTGTGTTTCTTGGAGAGAAGTTACTTCAACCAGGTGAAATTACGTATGGATTTCGGAATTCAAGAAAGTTATTTCCACAAATATGGATTCATTATGTAGAGACAATGTTTGTATTTATTTCGGCATTTATACTATCTTTACTCATTGCGTATCTTATCGTTGTATGGGTATTGCAGCGCTCTCAATCAAAGCAACGTATGTGGAATGGGATTTTCGTCGCACTTGAAAGTATCCCGGACATTTTATTAATTTTATTATCTCAACTTTTAGTAGTAATAATCTTTCAAAAGACAGGTTTTATGCCAGTGAAATTTGCAGGACTTGGAGAGGAAAGGGCTCGCCTATTACCAATAATATGCCTTTCTATACCTACAACTTTATTATTTATTAAGCTACTATTATTACGTTTCAGAGAAGAATTAGAGAAAGATTATAGTATATTTGCTAAGAGTAAAGGGCTAAGTTTAAGACATATTTTGATGCACCATATTTCAAGAAATGTCTTGTTAACAACAGTCTATTACGCAAAAACGAATATTTTATTTATGTTATCAAACTTATATATTATTGAATGGCTGTTTAATACGTACGGTATGTTCGTTTTCGTGAAAGAAAATTCGAAATTAGAAATATTTACAGTGAGTTTAGTTTTATTATACGTACCGCTTTTTATACTATTTCGTTTATTACATACGCTTTTACAAAATGTTATAAAGGAGCGTGTGTAACATGTGGCAAGTTGTAAAAAGAGATGTGAGATTTTGGCTAGGTGTTACTTTTTTGAGTGTACTAATGATTGTTAGTATTGGAAATACGCTGTTTTTCGATGGGAATATTCGTGAACTAACGATGATGTATAACGAAAAAGGAGAATTAGAGGCTGCTCCGTTTTCACCGTCGAGTAAATTTTGGTTCGGAACTGATGAGAAAGGCCGTGACCTGTTCCAGTTAATAATAGAAGGAGCGAAATGGACAGTTGGTGCAAGTATCGTTATCGCAGTTTTACGTGTAGTAATTGGAGGAGCTATTGGTTTATTACTTGGTATGTACAGTAAACGCTCATTTCCAGTTATCTCATCTTTTTTTGATCCGTTTAGTATTGTACCAATGATTATGATTTCCTATTTTACGTTAAATGCAGTTTTAACGTTTGAAAGTGGAGAGGCTGCTGCTCCGTTTCATTTACGGGTTGCGTTTCAAATTATAGTTCTTGCGTGCCTTGCTGTACCAACTGTTATGTTGTATGTAGCGCAAGAAGTAAAACGTATTAAGAATGAAGAATTTATGTTGGCGGCCACTGTGCTCGGCGGGAGTAAGTGGCAGAGGTTGAAACGCCATGTATGGCCGCATATGCTACCATCATTTCTTTTATTAGTAGCCCAGCAATTTGTAAGTACTTTATTACTCCTCTTGCATCTTGGTTTGTTAGAATTATTTTTTGGCGGAACAATAATTTTTGGTACAGAAGCAGATAGTGTAACAAAAGAATGGACTGGCCTAATTGGTCAAAACTTCCGTCATTTAACCACACATACATGGATTGTACTTATACCAATTGCTTTTTATAGCATGACAATTTTAGCGGGAAATCTAGTTAGTAATAGTATGCAAGATGCGATTAAGCTAGGGAATGTTAGAAGAGCGAATCGGAAGAAGGAAGAAGTGAAAGTAGAGAAACAAATACAGCCTACCATGAATGATTTTTCATTTCATAGTGAGGTGCAAAAATAAAAAAAGATAGCTGAAGACAAATTGTTTTCAGCTATCTTTTTTTATTTAAAGTGGTGGTAAATCAATCTTACCTTCTTCAAATAATTCTTTTATCATATGTTTCGTATAACCGGCTGCTTGACCAAATGTGATTTTTGCTGGCATTGGTGCTTCATTTACATCTACAACTACATCAATAATGCATGGTTTACTTTGTTTTACTGCATTTTCAAAGGCGGGAAGTAAGTCATCTAACTGTTCTACACGGTATCCAATACCACCGCACGCCTCAGCATATTTTGCGAAATCAGGATTCGTTAAGTCTGTACCAAATTCAATATTTCCCATAACTTCTTGTTCAAATTTAATCATAGCAATTTTATTATTGTTTAATACAACGACAACGATTGGCAGTTTATATTTAACAGCTGTTACGAAGTCATTCATTGTCATTCCGAATCCGCCGTCACCACAAACTGCAAACACTTGTTTATCCGGGAAAGCAATTTGTCCAGCGAGTGCACCAGGTAAACCGCAGCCAAGTGTTGCAAGCCAACTAGAAATGATAAATTGCTGGTTTGTCATGCGGAAGTGCCTTGCTGTCCATACTGTTACATTTCCAACATCGACCGAAAGAATTGCGTCATCTTCTGCTACTTGTTGCAGAGCGTGCATAACTCGCTGTGGTTTAATTGGAGTCGAAGAATCTTCTTCTTGATTGTGTAATTTTTCTTCCCACTTTTTCATCATTTCTTGATGATGCTCTAAGAAGGAATGGTCCTCGTGTTTTTCTACATTTTCAATTAACCATTTTAATGTTTTATCAGCATCACCAGCTAAGCCGATATCTGTCGTATAACGTTTCCCAATTTGTGCGGGGTCTGTATCAATATGAAGTGTTTTTGCTTTTTCGGGTAAGAAACCAGTGAACGGATAAGAAGTACCAACCATAATTAAAGTATCTGCATGCTTCATTGCTTCATAAGAAGGTTTCGTCCCGATTAATCCTAATCCACCGATACAAAGAGGGTGTTCATCAGGAACAATCCCTTTAGCTGGTAATGTAAGTACGATTGGAGCACCGATATGTTCTGCAAATGCAAGTAAAGACTCTCTCGCATGTTTAGCTCCTTTCCCGGCTAAAATAACAGGTTTTTTCGCTTCATTAAGTGCGAGTTTCGCTACAGCTAAATCTTCTTCTTGTGGAAATATTTCTGGTAATGTAAAGGAAGAGTTTGTAATGCGCGCACCATTTTTCACTTCAAATTTTGGAACATCATCTGGAATTGTAAGAACAGAGACACCTTTTTTTGTATATGCCATTCGAATCGCTTGATTCACTACAGCAGGTAACTGTTCAGCTGACATTATTCGTTGGTTATAAACCGCAACGTCATCAAACATTCTTTCTAAGTTTACTTCTTGGAAAAAATCCGTTCCGAGTAAATCGCTTTCTACTTGTCCTGAAATTGCTAGTACAGGAGCTTGATCGAGTTTTGCATCGTATAAACCATTTAATAAATGAATCGCTCCAGGTCCTGCAATAGCCATACAAACACCAAGTTTTCCTGTTAATTTCGCATAGGCTGCCGCTGCTAACGCACCAGCTTCTTCATGGCGAACTTGAATAAATTTAATTTTATCTTGTTTTTTTCTTAAAGCTTCAATAATAGAATTAATGGAATCTCCAGGCATACCATATATGTGTTCTACACCCCAGTCAATTAAAAGATCCACTAATGCTTCACCGGCTGTTTTTCCAAACATAATCGTTCCTCCTTATAATAGGTAGATAACATTATGTTTTGGAGAAAAAGGAAAAATATACAAATAATAAATTTTTTCGCTTTAATGATGACCAGCGAATAAAGTAAACACTGTTATTAGTAAAAAACCACTAGTTGCCCACATGAGAAATGTAAGGAAAGAGAGCTGTTTCTTTGCTTTCCAAAGCATTTCGTGAATTGTGACATAGCCAAGAGAACCAATTGCGCTTCCCATAATAAGTCCTTGTAAATGGAGAGCTTTCCCGTCCATCAAAATGCCAAAAACAGTACCGGTCCCTAGGATGAGAGAAAGTAATAAAGTTGTTAATAAAAATGAAATATATTTATGTTTTGTAAAAAGAAATGGAATAATTAAAGCTAATCCTTCTGGAATATGGTGAATGACAATCGCAAGTAAGAAAGGAATGGCAGAGTCATTATGATTTATAAACGCTGTACCTAACGCAAACCCACTCGGCATATTATGAATGAATATAGCAAAAGAAAGAAAAAGGAAGGTTTGCCATGCTTGTTGATCTTTCTTATGTATAATCGGATGATGACAATAGTTATCTAATAAGCTCATAACTAAAATACCGATAGCTATACCGAGCATAGGCCCAATTATTTCATAGCTTGAAAATGTTTCAGGAATAATTTCAAGTGATAAAAGCCCAAGCAAAATCCCACCACATAATGCGTATAAGCGATGCATCTTTTCTTCAATTAGTTGGCGTGTTGCTACTCCAACAGCACCTCCTAATAGTAACCCGCCGAACGAAAAAAACGTAACGATTATTGGAATCCATAAACGTTCCATATTATCACACTCCGATTCTATACCCTTGTTTTTAGCTTACTAACAGGCGAGGCAGATTAGTCCAAATGATAGTGTTTGATTATGGAGAAAAATCTATCAATTCGTTATAATCTATATATCGAATTTAACAGAAGATGTGAAATGGGGAATAAGATTGCAAACAAAAAGGATTCTTTTCATGTTTCAATGAAATCTTAACGCTGGTAAATGAAGAGTATTGGTACGATGATGAAGATTGTTTCCTTGTAGATCCTTTTCATATGGAGCTACTTTTGAAAGGAGAACATATTACTTTAACACCAATGGTAGAAGAGTATAAGCGTTTAGGAATTGAAACAGATTCATTTCATCCTACCAAACTTATTCGTTTTTTAACTTCTATATATAAGGAGAAATTCTGGATACAGCCCTCGGACATATTAGATGAAATCAATGCAGAATTTAAACCAAATCTATTTTATCAAACAGAAGAATGGGAACATCCTAATATTAGTGATGATCAAAAACCGAGTGAGAGCATATTCTTTCAAATTTTAGCTAAAGCGATTGAATTAAATAATGTGAATTTGATAACTGTAGGGAAAGTAAATAATGATTGGACCAATTGGACATGGAGTGATTTTGAAAAACAAGAAGAGGATGACCTTTAAATCAGAAGATGAGGAAAAGATAGAGTGTGTTGGCATAGGTTCATAGTAACTCAGCTGTTCTCGCAGTAACGCTTATTTTTGTAAACGCCCACTAAATGATAACATTTCTACATCCTAATTCAATTTGTATATAAGATAAGGAGCTACTCAGTAGCTTCTTATCTTATTATTTGTTCCGTAATAAACGCATACTGTTAAGGATTACAATAAGTGCAGCGCCTGTATCACTTAGGACAGCCATCCAAAGAGTGAGCCAACCTGGGAAGATAAAGGCAAGGGCGATAAATTTAATAATCAATGAGAACCAAATATTTTGTTTTATGATGTGCAATGCTTTCCGACTTAGTTTCATTGTATAAGGAAGTTTTTCAAGATTATCTGCCATTAATACAATATCTGCCGTTTCCATTGCGGTATCAGTTCCTGCACCGCCCATTGCAATCCCTAGGTTTGCAGTAGCGAGGGCAGGGGCATCATTTATGCCGTCCCCAATCATAGCCACTGTTTTTCCTTCAGATTGAAGTTGTTTGACAGAATGAACTTTATCTTCTGGAAGTAAGTTAGCAAAATAACGATCTATTTTTGCTTTCTGTGCAATATGTTCAGCTGTTCCTTCATTGTCTCCTGTTAACATAATAGTTTCCTGAATACCTGATCGTTTTAATTCTTGAATTGTTCCATAAGTAGTAGAACGAATGGAATCTGCTACTGAAATCATACCTAAAATGACTTTGTTCGTTCCGACAAGTATCACGGTTTGACCAATTCTTTGCATTTCCTGAATTGGTTCGTTCCACATTTGAAGCGAAACTCCAAAATCTTCATATAATACTTTATTTCCAGCGTAGTATGTTTCGCCATCTATCGTGACTTGCGCACCTTTTCCTACAATGGCGCGCAAGTCGGTTCCACTTTGAATAGAAGTTTGGTGTTCTTTCGCATATGCCGTAATGGCTTTTGCAATGGGATGATTAGAGTATTCTTCAATTGTTGCTGCGATGGATAATAACTCATCTTCAGTACAATCTACGCTTCGTACATGCATTACTTTTGGTTTTCCTTCAGTCAATGTTCCTGTTTTATCAAACGCAATAGCATTTAAAGAACCTGCAATTTCTAAAGCTGTACCACCTTTAATGAGTACACCGTTTCTTGCTGCATTTCCAATTGCAGATACAATAGCAACAGGAGTTGAGATAACTAAAGCGCAAGGACACGCAACAACAAGAAGTTCTAAACCTTTATAAATCCATTCCATCCATTCGCCCATACCAAGAAGGGGTGGGATAATCATGACACCAATTGCTAATACAAAAACGATAGGTGTATAGATTTTTGCGAAACGATCTACAAATGCTTCTGTCGGTGCTTTATTTTCCTGTGCTTCCTCTACAAGATGAATAATTCGAGATAATGTAGTATCCTCAACAAGTTTAGTTACTGTAATCTCAATCGAACCTTCTTCATTGATTGTTCCTGCATATACGGAATCGCCAATTTGTTTATCGATTGGGATAGATTCACCAGTTATTGGCGCTTGGTTTACAGTAGAAGTACCTCCTATAACTGTGCCGTCTAATGGGATTTTTTCACCTGGCTTTACAACAATCGTTGTATTCACTGCAATATCATCAACAGATTTTTTTATAAGTTCAGTTCCAATTTTTACCCAAGCTTCTGATGGGGCTAAATCAATTAATCCACGAATAGATTCTCTTGTGCGTTCAATAGATTTATTTTGTAGCGTTGCCCCTAATGCAAATAGCCAAACAACTGTTGCGCCTTCTAGCCATTGACCAATTAATGCGGCACCAATAGCGGCTGATATCATGAGAACGTTCATATCGAGTGATTTACTTCTAATTGCATAAAAGGCACTTTTAGCAGGTTTATAACCACTAATACCAATGCTCACCGCATAGAGAAATGTAATAAGAAGAGGGGATATGTTTGTAAAGTTTCCTCCAAATCCTAAAGCTAAAAATAATCCTGAGAGAATCAAAGTTGTATTTTTTGATTTTGAAACAGGTGTTGATCCTCTACGAGCTCCAGCTAAAGTGGCTTCAAAGCCTGCGTTAGATACTTCTTTTATAATGTCATCCACATTTCGGTCATGACGAATATGCATTTTTCCAGTAGCGAAGTTTACTCGAACTTCCTCTACGCCAGAAACGTTGTGTAGATGCTTTTCGATTGTTAAAGCGCATGCACCGCAATCCATACCTTCTACAAGATAAGTTTGTACGCCATCTCCTGATATTTTCTGAGTATTAAGAAGAGGTGATGGATCTTCACATGAGCTATCACTACAGCAAGAAGATTTTGATGTCATTGACTCTTTTTGTAGGGCTAATTCAGCTGAACAACAAGTTTCAGTTTTAATAGAATTGTTGTTACTACTACAGCAAGAGGTTTCCTTAGTAATAGGGATAATTGGAATCTCTGTTTTAGAAGAGCAACATGACGATGTTTCTTTTGTAGTTTTTTCTTTTTCAGTTTTGGTTTCACCATTACAACAAGAAGTGTTTTTAACAATTGGCACAATAGGAATCTCTTTTTTGGAAGAGCAACAAGATGCAGTTTCCGTTGCTAATTCTTCTTTTGTGGATGCTATGGAAGAATTTTTACAGCAATTTGTTTGTTTTTCGCTCTCCTTTTTATCTGTCATATCAGTTCTCTCCTTTTTGAGATAAACAACCATCGTTTTTATCACATGATGCTACTTCATTTTGCACCTCATGAAAGACAACATCGAACATTGTAAGTAACTGTTCAATTTGTGTACTGCGTAAAGAATAGTAGACATACTTTCCTTCTTGTCTACCTAGGATGATGCCGCATCCTTTTAAACAGTTTAGGTGTTGTGAGATATTTGACTGATTTCCTTTAGTGATTTCTACAATTTCGGATACCGTTTTTTCACCATCTAACATACATTGAAGAATCTGAAGTCTAGTTTTATCAGCAAAGCCTCGAATAAATTTGGCTTTTATATCTAAGTCATTTGAGTTACACAATCGTATCCTCTCCATTCGTATTAGTAATAACTAATATGTTTATTCTTTATTCATATTAGCATTGGCTAATATGTGTGTCAAAATGTTTTCGAAAAGTCTGATAAAAATTACTGAGCTTTGTTTTTTGCTGTGAGAAGGAATGTAAATAATGAATAAAAAATAATATAGTTAGTGGAAGCGAAGGGTATGTTATAGTGTTTGGTGCACGCATTAAGAAATTTTAGGAAACAGGGGAGAGAAGTTCTTTGTTTAATTTTCAGGGTATTTCAAATGTAAACATTGACTGGGATTTATTTCTCATGCTAACATATAGATAATTTAATCAAGGCGGTGGAAATATATTGGACTCAGATGTTGACTCGGATAGGTGGCTAAATGACCTCGATTTTCTCAGAGTACCCCTCATCATTTTGAGAATGTAGATTGTATACAATCTCATGTTAATGTGTATGAAATTGTAGGTATGGAAAGAGAAAATATATCAGGAGGTGAATCCTTTAGTTTCAAGGAAGCTAAGGGAATTAGTTGGACATATTTAATTTAATCATGGTAGCGGTTTTAATCGCATGTACTGCATTTTTCGTGGCAATTGAGTTTGCTATTGTAAAAGTAAGAGGATCAAAGATTGATCAATTTGTATTAGAAGGAAAGAAGGGTGCGCTGGCAGCTAAGAAAGTGACATCAAACTTGGATGAATATTTGTCAGCTTGTCAATTAGGGATTACAGTTACAGCAATGGGCCTCGGGGCACTAGGTGAACCAACGATTGAGAGACTTTTACATCCTTTATTTGGTAAGTGGAACATTAATCCTTCTATTGCAGGTGTATTATCTTTAGGAATTGCTTTTACTATAATGACGTACTTACATGTTGTAGTTGGTGAGTTAGCACCAAAAACATTTGCGATTCAAAAGGCTGAGAAGGTTACTTTATTACTTTCGGCTCCGCTTATCTGGTTCTACAAAATCATGTATCCGTTTATTCGCTTGTTAAATGGCTCTGCAAGGATGATAACAGGAATGTTCGGCTTAAAACCTGCATCAGAGCATGATGTAGCACATACAGAAGAAGAATTACGATTGATTCTTTCTGAAAGTTATGAACGTGGAGAAATTAATCAAGCTGAATACAAATATGTAAATAATATTTTTGAATTTGACAATCGTATTGCGAAAGAAATCATGGTCCCTCGTACAGAAATTATAGGGCTACATGTAGATAATTCTTTAGCAGACCATATGAAAATAATCCGTGATGAAAAGTACACACGTTACCCAGTATTTGGGGAAGATAAAGATGAAATCATTGGTATGGTGAATGTGAAAGATTTCTTTATCCGTTATATGAATAAGGAAGCAAAAGAATTCAGTTCTATTCAATCGTATACGCGTCCAGTAATTGAAGTAATTGAGACCATACCAATACATAATCTTTTACTACAAATGCAAAAGAAACGTATTCCGTTGGCTGTGTTATATGATGAATACGGCGGTACGGCTGGTATTGTAACCATTGAGGATATTCTGGAAGAGATTGTAGGAGAAATCCGTGATGAATACGATGAAGATGAGCGTCCTCCCATCCAACAAATGAAGGAAGGTCATGTTGTCGTAGAAGGTAAAGTATTAATTAGTGAATTAAATGATTTACTAGGATTACATATGAATGATAGTGATGTTGACACGATTGGTGGTTGGATTCTGATGCAGAATTATGATATCCAGGAAGGGCAAACAGTGAATAGCGAAGGATATGCATTTAAAATTCTTTCTAAAGACCCTCACCAAATCAAACGTGTTGAAATACAAAAAGAAATGTTGGAAGCAGCAACTGTATAGTTGCTGCTTTTTATTCAGCTGATACATGGTAGCCATCCTCATTAAATTCATTGATTGATCAACTCTTTACCTGTTAACACATTACCGAAATAGGGAATGATTGTTTCCTTTGCATTCCAGGTTCAACACCCCTTCGATATTGTAAAATGTATCTCATTTATACAAATTGTAATATAATTTAAATGTAAATTCGTAGCGTAAAATAGATTAAAAGTAACAAATGTTGAGAAAGGATTCCCTTGTTAAAATTAGTATTTGTATTTCACTAGATAATAAAAAATGTAGAATGATTTCATTTCTGACATTGTTATTTACTAGTAATCAAAATAAAGGAAATTCTCGGCTGGAAATTTTTATACAGTCATAAAATGGAGGCAATAGTTATGCAGCAAATTAAAAAAATAGGAAACGCATTTTGGTATATGACACCTGTTTCCGAGACTGATAGACCTATCTTAGGAATGGTAGTTGGAAAAGAAAAGACTTTGATGATAGATGCAGGTAATTCAGAAGCACATACACAATTGTTTTTAGAAATGCTAAAAGAGCAAAATATCTCAAATCCTGATTTTGTAGCATTAACGCATTGGCACTGGGATCATATTTTTGGATTGCCTGTATTACAAAATGCATTGTCTATCGCACATTTTGAAACAAAAAAAGAGATGAACACACTTGTTTCTTATGAGTGGTCGGATGAGGCATTGGACGCACGAGTGAAAGAGGGTACAGAAATTGAATTTTGTGCGGACTGTATAAAAAAAGAGTTCAGTGAAAAACCAAGAAATATTCAAATTCTTCCGCCGTCCTTAACCTTTCAGAAACAACTTGAATTAGACCTTGGTGATGTGACATGTGTGTTAGAGCATGTGGGCGGAGACCATTCACATGACTCTGTTGTCATTTATATTAAAGAAGAAAAGATTTTGTTTTTAGGAGACTGTATATATGCAGATATCTTTTCTGCAAAGCGGAACTATACAACGAAACGAACGTTTAAACTGATACAAGAATTAGAGGGATTTGATGCTGAGACATATATTCTTTCCCATGGGACAGCTATAAATCGGGATGAGTTTTTACAAGAAATTCATTTGCTAAAAACAGTAGGAACTTATACGGAAACTCATAAAGGCGATGAAGAGAAGATAAAGGCATCGTATAAACGAGACATAGATAGAGAATTAAATGAAGATGAATTAGAAACAATAACGTTTTTTGTAAATGGTTATGAAATGAATAATCTGTAAAATACAACTCTAATCAAATTAACGCTTATTTTGATCAAATATAATATAATTGCACAAAAAGAGTATTGAAAGTTAATTCAATACTCCTTTTAATAAGTAAATATTAAGTCGCAACCAATTTGAATTTTTTTTGCAGGCTCATCATCTGAAGTTATACGACTTTATTTATTTTTCGTATAGATAGAATTTCAAGTAGAAGCTTTCTTTGCTAATTCAGTTATATAGTTGAAAAATACATCACGTTTTACATCATAAACGACATTTACAGGTCGCCCATCATCAGTTGCCACTGTACGTCCTTGACTAGGTCCGTATGTATGAACAATACTTTTAATCGCTTGTACCTTTGCAAGATCAGCTTTCCCAGCAAAGGCAGCGGTTAATACATCCCACAAATAGTAAGTAGAGTTCGTTGAGAAGTGAACGAGAGGGGGAACCATTGCATAGCATTGACCAAGGAAATCAACACCAATATACTTACGCTCTTTTGCCCACTGTTCACGTATGTCTATAGTTAGCGGAACCTGGTTTGTACTTTCTAGAGTTACTAAATCAATGATTATATTAGCATTCCAAACACGAGCTACTGCTTCGGGATCCCAAAATGAATTCCACTCGGCTGTTCCGTCATGTTCTGGCTCATGTACATTGCCTGCAGTACGAAATGTACCGCCCATCCAAACGAGACGTTCAATTTTATCTTCGATTATTGGAGATTCATATAGTGCACGAGCAAGGTCAGTCAGGGGCCCTGTAAATAATAAAGTTGTTTTTCCATCAGTTTGTAGAAGAGTCTCTATTATATGATGATGTGCAGGTTTTTTTGATGCAGGTGTAACAACTTTCCCAAACTCATTTAAAATTGGTAAAGCATCTACATAAAATGCATGCATCCGCCATTCTTTTGGAAATGGGTTTTTTCCACGAGAGTTGGACGCTGCTACCTCAATATTATTTTTGCCGAAGCGATCTATAATTTTACGACTGGCAGACATTGCTGGTTCTAAATAACAATCTGCAGGAATAACTGAAACACCTGTAAGTTCTACATTTTCCATCTGGAGTAGTAAAAATAGTGATATTAAATCATCTACACCACCATCATGATTGAAGTACACTTTTTTCATCATTTTAATCTCCATTCTTTAATATTTAACCAGGAATTAAATTTTAATTGATGAAAAATCATCAATAATTTCCACCACTTCAATTCTCCCATTAATCAGTAACTCAGGAAGTTCATTTCTAACGTTTCCTTTCCAATACTCTCTAGCTTGTTCCATTTTTTGAGCGAAAGGAATACCATCTTCTTTCGGTAAAAGATTTCCGTCACCTTCAAAAGAACTACCGATCACTCGTAGTTTAACAATCTGTAAAACATCTCGATTATAAGAATCAAATAAAGCTTTCCATTTCAAAGCATCCTCATAGCTTTTGGAAGCATATAAGCAAGACAACCTTGAGGGATATTCAGGAAATTCTTGCAGTCTAACCATTTCTACAATAGTTTCTCTAACCGCTCTAATTGTTTGATCTATATAATTCAGAACTACTTTAGCATTTTCATTATTTATATGTAATTCCTCATTGATATAATGCCTTTTTAAAATTTGAATGGAGTCTTCATCATTAGAATTTAATTGTTCTCTTTCAAAAAAGAAGTGATAGAGGGTATTAGTTTGATTTTTGTCAAAGTGAATGATTTTTCCGATACTCATTGTTTTCCTTGTAACGATGTGATATGCGTAAAATTCTGCTTTATTCATGGTTATCCTCCTAGTAGTAATTATCATATAATTCAATATTAAATTTAATAATTCAACATCAAAATATATAAAACCTTTGTAAGTAAAAAGTTATAGAGTGGGAGGATTGGAGTGAAGAGTGGAAGAAATGCACGTAAACGCTTTAAAAATGTTCACAAAATGTTCACTTACGAAGGAGTTTCCAATATCGATATAATGACAAAGACTCAAAGAGAAGGGATGATGAAAATTGCCAACAACAAGAAAGGAAAACCTCCAATTTGGTATGATGATGTGCCTCGGGATGGTTATCGTTATGACGTTTTACAATTTATTAATGAATGGAACAGGAGGGCCAATTCATATTAAGGAGATCGCATTAGAACTAATAATTGGATTTATTATTGCGCTATTAATTGAAATATGTATCGTAGGACCGTGTGCGAAAAAGATTGTATTTGCATTACCATTTGATAAATCAAAAAAAGTAAACATGATTATTGCGATGGCAACAACAATGGTAATCGGAATGGTATTCTTTATGTCATTTTACGGAATGGCTATGATGTATTTACATAATGGGTTACATGGTGACTCATTCGCTTCAATTTATTTCTCGATTTTCATTAAAAATTTCATTATGGCGTACCCACTTCAATTAATAATAATGGGACCTCTTGTACGTTTCTTATTTGGAAAGTTTGTTTTGAAGAATAAAGCTGTTAATGTAGCATAGTTTTAATTACTAAAATATTATATACGGATGAAGTATTTTAAACGCATCTCACATATTTTGAGATGTGTTTTTTCGTGTACATTACTAATTATTTTCATATTGATGTGACATTTGTCCTTTTGTCGTTGTAGTATTGTAGCTTTTAATTAAATCATAGATAGAAGATTAGGAGATGATTTTTTTGAAAGGTATTTTACTTTCAGTTTTTGGAGGAGTATTCATTACACTTCAAGGTACGTTTAATGCGAAACTTAGTTCAGATATCGGTATATGGTCGACGAGTATTATTACGCATTTAATTGGGTTTCTTATTGCAACAACTATATTTTTGTTAAAGAAAGAAGAGAAAGTAACGGATTTAAAGGGTGTAAAAAAAGTATATTTAGCAGCTGGCGCACTTGGTGGGTTGATTATTTGTGCGGAAACAATGGCGATATATTCAATGGGAGTTACATTAACAGCTGGAACACTTATGGTTGCTCAATTATTAACAGCTACTGTTATTGAAATGAAAGGATTATTTCATATAAAAAAGATACAAATGGAGAGATACCATATTGTGGGGACAATAGTAATGATTTTAGGTATTTTTGTGTTTAATATGTAAGGAAAGAAGGGACTGTAAGTGGATAATAAATCAGACTTAATTATTCAATATTTGAAAGCTTATAATATACTTGAAATTTTTTCAGGAATAAGTACTGACAATTTTCAAGTAAATCATTTTGAAAAAGGCAAGCTTATTTGCGATAAAGATGATGAAATTCATCGTTTATATTTTGTTATTAAAGGAAAAGTAAAAGTTTACACGATTACACCAGAAGGAAAGAAACTAATCCTTCGCTTTATCAATCCATTAGCAATTGTTGGTGATATTGAATTAATACAAAATAGCAAAGCACATAATGTTGTTGAAGCTTGTTCAGATGTTGTAGCAATCTCCATTTCTAATACAGTTATTAGAAATAAGTTATTACATGATCCTATATTTATGAAGTTCTTGCTTGAAAACATTGCGAACACGTTAAAAATATCGACTCGTTTTACAGCTCTAAATTTACTTTATCCGGTAGAAGTACGTGTAGCTAGTTATTTACTTTCGATTTCAACGGATAGTAATGGGAATATGTATAAAGAGGATTTAGATTCAACTTCTGTATCAAGTATTACAGATTTTATAGGTGTAAGTTATAGGCATGTAATTCGAGTTTTACAAAAATTTTATAGTGAAAAATTAATTGAAAAGAATAATGGAGTTATTGTAATTAAAGATTTTTCTAGAATGAAGGAAGTTGCTAAAGATAATATATATGAGTAATGAAAGGGAGAGAAGGGTTATGATTGGATTTAGTTTAGCTATATTAGCTGGAATATTAATTAGCTTACAATCTGTTTTTAATACGAAAGTGAATGAAATTGTAGGACAGTGGTTAACAACTGCATGTGTTCTTGGAATAGGTCTCATAAGTTCTGTTTTATTTCATATCATTACAGAGAAAAGTATAAGCGTTAACTTTTATACTGCAAATTATTTATTTTATATAAGTGGATTGTTTGGTATCGGATTAATTATTTGTATAATGGGTGCAATAAAGAGTTTAGGTCCAGCTTATACGGTGCTCATTAGCCTTATTACTCAATTAGTTGTTGCATTATGTGTTGATACATTTGGATTGTTTGGAATGGAGAGAGTACCTATACAAATAAATAAATTAATTGGTATAGGTCTATTAATTGTAGGGGTAGGAATTTTTAAAAATTTTTTTTCGAATAAGAAAGCTATTACTATAAATGAGGATAGGGCCTAAAGAATTTAAAGGAAAAAGGTGTTAATAATTAGAACATATACATTTAGGTGGTAGTAAATGAGCGATAAGGAGAGAAAATAAGTGATTCAGTACATGTTGGAAGATGGTGTACATTATATTATGAGTGCAGTGACATAACTAGGAGGTTTCCACTATGACAGCTTTATTTAAAGCTATGGAGTTCCAGCTGAAAACTGAACGACTTGATCTGAGTATGTGGGAGGAATCCGATTCAGTCTGGATGAGAAAATTAATTGGCGAACGTGGTGTGGATATGCCAACCCTTGACGCCGTTCGTAGCATGCTTATAGAGATGCGTAAGAGAGCAGGCGAAAATGGCATTTCCCTTCTCACTATTCGCCGACGAGACGAAGGTGATTTCATCGGATACTGTGGCTTGATTATCGGTCGTTCCACACTGGAAGAGCCGGAGATCGCATACGAGTTGTTCCGCAGTGCTCATGGCAAAGGCTATGCGACTGAGGCAGCATCTGTTGTGCTGGACGCTGCGATTGCTACGGGGCGCCACAGACTTTGGTCGACTGTAGGCGCTTGGAATGTTGCGTCCTTCCGGGTGTTAGAAAAGATAGGATTTAAGAGGCATCACAGTACGTGGGACGAGCGCGGTGAGATTGTTTGGAACGTACGCGACCTTTAGAAATCCCGGACCTAACTCGAAACTATTGAAAAGGAGAAGAGGTCATTAGTTTGGGCAAGAATCCAGATAAAGATAAAATAACTGATTTATAATTCAAATAGTGACAAACTATAACTGAAGCATGTCCTCGAAAGCGGAGTGTTGCCTTCGCACCGAGGCTATGCCCTCCCCCAAAAACCAATCGAACGTTTCAAGTTATATATCTTTATTATACTGATTAAACTAAATATTTATTGTTTACTTATTTCATTCATTATGTAAATAAAAAAGGATAGTTAGCCCTCATAATGGACTAACTATCCTATAGATTATTATATGAATTTAATAAAATCGAGGTCTTCTTTTATATATGATTAATATATAAGCTATAGATTTATCATTTTTCAAACCGTATATGAACGAACTTCAACATCTTTATTAAATTTACAATCCGCATCATAATTCGTGTACTTCCATCCCAATCTTTATTTGTAGGTATATGTTTAAAGAAAGGGGAGCAGCTTAATATTTTTATGTTAGAAGACCACTTTTCTATTGTCTTTGGATTATTTACGTAAAAATACATCATAGCGCCGTTATTACCAGATTTTTTTACAGTAGCATTCGAAAGTGTCAGTGCGAACTTTGATTCGGCATCAAAATATAACTCTCCTCCAGGAAAACGTTTTGCCATAGCGACAAATATCTCCTTCAGTTCTTCTTCTTTAAAGTAATAAAACACACCTGCTGATATAAAAAGAATACTGTCTTTTGGATCATATTTTATATCGTTGAACCAAGAAGTGTCAAAAAATGATTTGGCAATGCTTATATTTCGTGGTGTATCTTCAATTAATGTTTTGCGGAAAGCGATCGCATCAGGCAAATCAAGGTTATACCACTGTAGGGTACCGTTATCAATTCTTGAAAAAGTAGTGTCTAGTCCAGAACCGATATTTACTATAGTAGCATTCGGATGTTTTCTAATAAATTGTTTAATAGTATCGTCTATTTTTCTTGCACGGGTAATGTAAGTGATACATCCATATTCGCCAAATGTATCTGCTATTTTAGAGAAATCAAAGTCGCATTCTTTAATAATCCGAATAGCTTCCGTATCATCTAAAATATCCTTGTTTTTCTCACTACCATATGCTCGTCCCCATAGTGGAATAAGCATAGTACTTTGAACTGATTGTAAATCTATTTCTTTAACCATGAAACGTCCTCCATTTAATAATAAAAAAATATCATATATATATGATTAGTCGTTATTTAGCATTTTTGATAGCATTTTATTTGTTTTATACAGTCCGTAAGTTAAATCACGTTGATCTTCTTCACTGAGTTTTTCAAGATTACTAGTGAAATTATTATAAATTTGTTTCCATCTTTCATAATGTACTTTTTCAGCTTTATCTGTTAAGGAAATTAAAACAGCTCGTTTATCTACTGTATCTTGTTTTTTTACAATGTATCCGTTTTGCTCTAAATTACGAACGGTTACACTTAATTGTTGTTTAGGTATGTTTAAATAACTAGCAATCATTTTTAAATTTACAGCGACTTTTTGCTGGGCAATATACTCAACTATGTGTTGCTCTAAATGTGTAAATTCAGTGGATTTCTCTGATAATAATTTGAAAGTACCTGACATATTTAATAATAAATTCATGTATTCGTTTATTAATTCTTTATTAGTCATTATTTTTCGTGTCCTTTATCAATTTAGTAATTATTTTATTACTATTTTTACTTAAAATCAAATAATAACATTGATATTAGTAATTGTTTATTTACTAATATCAATGTTATTTAAATCGTGAGAGATGCAGTAGAGGAAAAGTTAAAGTTTTTTATGAGCGGTGAGTAGAAAGATTATAAAATATTACTTTATACATAAAAAACTAATGAAGCCAATGTCTTTTTCAGTCATTATACTATTAATAATTTTATGGTAAAATCTTTTACATAATGAAATAAAGGGGTAGTATTCTATGGGTTATTTCTCAAATAGTTTATTAGTTTTGTTTGTTCTTATCGTATGTAGCTGTATGATTTTTGGTTGATAATATAATGATGGATTGATATAAAAGAAGGTATCTCACAAAGATGAGATATCTTCTTTTTCGTATAATTGTAATTTAGATTCAGTATTTGGTGATGGTTGAAATGTATATATTTTATACTCACCATTAGTTGATATATTAAACAAATATTAAACAAATATTAAATAGAGAAATATATATGGTACCAATCTTATTAAGCTTATGTTTTTAAAGAGAAGGAGTTTCATTTTTTTTTATTGAAGTATTGTTCTAGTCAGTTTAACGACGGTCAAAAATTTTATGGAATAAAAACAAAAAGGATGATAAGGAGTATTTACATGAAAACTATTTTAAATTACACGATTGAACCCCCTAAAGATTTCAATGAATTATTAACTATGTATGAATCTTTAGGATGGAATTCTCTTGAATTATCGGTTAATGAGTTAGAGCAAATGTGTAAACAAAGTTGGTATGTGATATATGCTTTTAAAGAGCAACAATTAATTGGGATGGGACGAGTAATATCAGATGGTGTAATAACGGGCATTATTTGCGGTGTATGTGTAATGCCAGAGTATCAGTCCATGGGCGTTGGAAAGGAAATAGTGGAACGATTAATCCGGCACTGTGAACAAAAACGAGTTATTCCACAACTTATGTGTGTTGAAGATTTAAAATCTTACTATGAATCAATTGGATTTGAGGGATTTTCGATTGGTATGACGAAACATATTAAACGATAGCGGGGCTTTGTAATTTAGAATTACTTGTTTATCAGGCCAATTTTTAGATTTCAAAAATTTCGTTATAAAGGAGAATAATGTTATGGAGATTGCTAAAGGGGTAGAGATGTTACATCTTGAATTTCAAGAGTATATTATTCACCCAATTCTTTTATGGGATGATGAAATGGCAGTTTTAATAGATACTGGATTTCCTGGACAAATTGAAGATATACGAATAGAGATGGGGAAGGTTGGAGTATCGTTTGATAAACTAAAAGCCGTGATTTTGACGCATCAAGATATAGATCATATAGGTAGTCTTCCTGAACTATTACAAAACTGTGGAAGTAATATAAAAGTCTATGCTCACGATCTAGATAAGCCGTATATCGAGGGGGAGTTACCTTTGTTGAAGGATGCACAAGTACAGAATCCTCCGAAAGGAAAAGTGGATGATACTTTGGTTGACGGCCAAGAACTTCCATATTGCGGTGGTATTCTTATTATTCATACCCCAGGGCACACTCCTGGTCATATTAGTTTATATTTGAGACAAAGTAAAACTCTTATCGCTGGGGATTCAATGTATAGCGTAAACGGAATTTTAGGTGGAATTCATGCCCCAACTACTTTGGATATAAAAGAAGCGCAAAATTCTTTGAAGAAGTATTTAAATCTAGAAATTGATTCTGTAGTTTGTTACCATGGTGGATTAAGTAAGGGGAATATAAATGCACAAATTCAAGAGCTATAGATAAGAATTTTTTGTTAATCAGTGCTAAAGTATAATTTAATTGCTAGTATATAAATAAAACCCTTAAATTAATAAAGAGCATGTTTGAAGGAATTTCAAATGTGCTCTTTATTAAATATAATCAATTTAATTTTGATGACTTAATCCATTCCAATAAAACGAAACGATTTCTTTTGCTAATTCATCTATATTTGCAAGAGTAGGATTGTGATTCTCATCTTTAAAATTCCCGATTGATAATAAAGCGACGAAAGCATGGGCAGCAAATTTAGGATTTCCTTTAGGAATTTCTCCAAGGAGAATTGCGTTATCTAGCGCTTTTTCCAACACTTCATACATGTTATCCTCGGCATTTTTTAATTCCTTTAATTGCTCTTCAGATAAAGAAAGTTTTGCATCTTTCATAAAATTATTCATATCAATATCCATCGTTGCGTGTAAGTATACTGTAGCAAAGTTCAATAATCTTTCTTCCAAAGTTTTATTCGTAGAGAGTATTTGATCCATATTTTCTCTTATGCGCACCATCATTTGAATCATAGTAGCGGTAAATAGATCAGCTTTTGTTGAGTAGTAATAGTAGACAGTTGCTTTTGTAACTCCACATTCTTTCGCGACCTCATCCATTGAAACAACTTGATAACTTTGAGTGAGAAATAACCTAGTTGCAACTTCTAAAATGATTTCTTTTGTAGACTTTGTATTTTTATTTTGACGAGGCCTTCCGAGAGGACGTTGTTTTTGATCCAAATACATTCGCTCCTGACATTTATTATTGAGATAATTATAACATAATTTTTTAATCATTCTTGATTAATTAACCGACCAGTATATATAATTAATATTGGAGGAAAAAAGGAAGGTGGGGTTTTATGAAAAAGCACCCGTTACATATGTTAGGGAGGCTTGTAGCAGGGAAGAATACGCAATGGATAACTTTATCGGTATGGATTCTTATTACATTAGTACTTTCATTTACGTTACCACAAGTAAACAGTACGAAAGAACCGAATCCGAAAAATTTACCTGAAACAGCTATGTCACAGCAAGCTGAAGCACTTATGAAAAAAGAATTTCCTAATAATGCAGGAAACCCGTTGTTAGTTGTATGGCATCGGGATGGTGGATTAGAGTCAAAAGACTACAAATTAATACAGGACGTTTATAAAGAGTTAAAAACGGACCCTTTAAAAGAACAATCATTGTTACCACCATTTGATACAATTCCAGAGCAAGTATTATCAAAAAGTGGATCAAAAGATGGTACATCATTTGTCACACCAATATTTTTTAATAAATCTGCTGGAACGGATATATTAAAAGGTAATTTAGAAGAGTTACGAAAAATAGTGAATAGTAAAGTGGATGAAGATCCGTTCAAACAAAAAATTACCGACTCTGGTTTACATGTTCGATTATCTGGACCTGTAGGTATTCAAACGGATGCGGTAAGTTTATTTAGTCAAGCTGATGTGAAATTATTAGTTGCTACTGTACTACTAGTATTGGTTTTATTAATTTTACTGTACCGTTCACCAATTTTAGCAATTTTACCTTTACTCGTTGTTGGTTTTGCATACGGAATTATCAGTCCGACACTGGGCTTTTTAGCAGACAATGGATGGATTAAAGTAGATGCACAGGCTATATCGATTATGACTGTTTTACTGTTTGGAGCAGGAACGGACTATTGTTTATTTCTTATTTCAAGATATAAAGAGTACTTGCTAGAAGAAGAAAGTAAGTATAAAGCATTGCAACTTGCGATAAAAGCATCAGGTGGAGCAATTATAATGAGTGCACTTACTGTAGTATTAGGGTTAGGAACGTTATTACTTGCTCATTATGGAGCTTTTCATCGATTCGCAGTTCCATTTAGTGTGGCTGTTTTCATTATGGGAATCGCTGCTTTAACTATTCTTCCAGCATTATTATTAATTTTCGGTAGAGTTGCATTTTTCCCGTTCATACCGAGAACAGCTGAAATGAATGAAGAGTTTGCAAGAAAGAAAAAGAAAGTAGTAAAAGTAAAAAATACTAAAGGGTTCTTTAGTCAAAAACTTGGGGATATTGTTGTACGTAAACCGTGGACAATTATTATGCTAACCGTATTTTTATTAGGAGGCTTGGCTTCATTTGTACCGCGTATTCAATACACGTACGACTTATTAGAATCATTCCCGAAAGATATGCCATCACGCGAAGGATTTACATTAATTACGGATCATTTTTCAGCTGGAGAATTAGCGCCAGTAAAGATTGTAGTTGATTCAAAGGGAAAAGATTTACCTATTAAACAAGAAATAGAGAAATTATCTTTTGTTAATAAAGTGAAAGAGCCAATGAAGGGAAAAGAAAATAATCAATTGCAAATGTATGAAGTTTCTTTAGTGGAAAACCCATACTCAATTGAAGCATTAGATCAAATCCCTAAATTGAAAAATAGTGTAGAAAAGGTATTAAAAGATGAAGGAATTAGTCAAGCTGAGAATCATTTATGGATTGGCGGAGAAACAGCTTCCTTATATGATACAAAGCAAATTACTGAACGGGATGAAGCGGTTATTATTCCGGTTATGATTAGTATCATCGCTTTACTTTTACTCGTGTATTTACGTTCAATCGTTGCGATGATTTACTTAATTGTAACTGTCGTTTTATCTTTCTTCTCTGCATTAGGAGCAGGCTGGATTTTACTGCATTTCGGTATGGGAGCTCCCGCGATACAAGGTGCGATACCGTTATATGCATTCGTATTTTTAGTTGCCTTAGGGGAAGATTATAATATCTTTATGGTTTCAGAAATATGGAAGAATAAAAAGAAACAAAATCATTTAGAATCAGTTAAAAATGGTGTTATACAAACAGGTAGTGTAATTACATCCGCAGGTTTAATTTTAGCAGGAACATTTGCAGTATTAGGTACATTGCCAATTCAAGTTTTAGTTCAATTCGGTATTGTGACAGCAATCGGTGTATTGCTAGATACATTTATTGTAAGACCACTGCTTGTACCTGCGATTACAGTCGTTTTAGGCCGCTTTGCTTTTTGGCCAGGGAAACTTTCTAAAAAGAGAGAAAAAGTAAAAAAATTGGATATATAATAGAGAAGAGCCAAGGATATTTTCCTTGGCTCTTTTCTATGTAGTTCATTAATTTTTTGAAGTCAAATCATCAGTTACAACGTGATCAGCATCTTCAATGGTTGTTTCGGGCATTCCATATAAGCCGTTCATTGCTTGTTCTTCGATATTAAGATTTGCAGTATTATTATTTTGAATAGATGTAGTGTTTTCGATAACATTTTCTTTTTTATTTACATTTTTGTCATTCATGTTTGAATCCTCCAAACGTCATTTGATTTATTAATAGTATGTGGATGGATTTCCAGAAATATGTGAACGAATTTCTGCAGATGTTATATAGTTAAATAAAAAGCTTAGTATTAAATTTAAACTGTAAGGAGTGAACAAGTGTGGTGAAAACAAGAAAGTTAGCCTTCTAAAATAAAAATAAAATTTTAGGAGGCTATTAAAATGAAGTTTCATGTAATTGACAGAGAAAATTGGAATAGAGAGCAGTATTTTGAACATTATTTAAAATTAAAGTGTTCGTTTAGTATGACAGCGAATGTTGATATTACGATGATGCTAGAGGAAATACATCAAAAGGAAATTAAATTTTATCCGACTTCTATTTATGTAATTTCTAGAGTGATAAATAAACATACAGAATTTCGAACATGTTTTAATGATGAAGGAGTTTTAGGGTATTGGGAGGAAATGATACCTAGTTATACAATCTTTCATAAAGATGATAAATCTTTTTCAAGTATATGGACGGATTATTCTAGCGATTTCCACATTTTCTATAAAAACTATGAAGAGGATATGAGATGTTATGCTAATGTTCATGGTTTCTTCCCGAAAGAAAATATTCCGCCAAATATTTTTCCGATTTCTGGTATACCTTGGACTAGTTTTACAGGATTTAATTTAAATATTAATAATGATGGTGATTCTTTATTACCAATTATTACTTGTGGGAAATATTTCAATGATGGAAGCAGGGTTATGCTACCTGTTTCATTGCAAGTACATCATGCGGTTTGTGATGGATATCATGCGAGTCGATTTATAGAGGATTTACAGGAGCTAGCTAATACTTGTAACGAGTGGCTTAAGTAATATCTAATTATTAATTATATAAAATTGAAAATGAATAAGCGTTAAAATAAAAAGAAGAGAACATATGTATATTACATGTTCTCTTCTTTTTATTCATTCATATTAAGTAACAGTGGAAAATATAGGTTGATTTGTAGTTTAATAGTAAAGAGAGTGATTAGCTTTAAATTTCTTTATTTTATAATTATTTAAGGGTTCAAATGTTTTAATAGGGGGAAAGTAAAGTGAAATTCATACGTATTGAAAAAGATGAAATCCTAATTAATAATATGGCAAAATTGTATTGTAAAGCATTTGAGAAAACAAATTTTACTGAAATGATTGAGAGAATGAAAAGACATATAGAATATGCAGATTTTAAAGGTATAGTAGCAATAAATGATGAAAATGAGGTAGTTGGTTTTACTTATGGTTATCGCTCATTAGAAGGGCAGTACTATAATCAATTAATGAGAGAAGCGTTAAATCTAGAACAAGCAGACGAATGGTTACAAGATTGTTTTGAATTTGTAGAGTTAGCAGTTCACCCACAATATCGAAATGAAGGTCTTGGAATGAAATTACATAATGAATTATTAGAAGGGATTTCAAATAGAACGAGTATTTTAACAACACAAATAAACAATGAAAAAGCGCGTTCTTTATATAAAAGATTGGATTGGGTGGATGTATTAGAGCCATTTCACCCAAGTAAAAGTGATGCCCCATATGTAATAATGGGAAAAATATTAAAGACAAAAGTAAATTAATAACTATATCGTTCACAAAAGTTATCGGTTTATAACAATGAAGGGGAAAACAAAAATGACAATAATATCTATAGAAAAAGCTACAATTTTAGATGCTGAAAAGTTAACAGAAATAATGAAAAGAACATTTGATGAAGAAGCAAAGCGATGGTTATACGGCCAAGGTGATGTAATTGATTATAACATTCAACCGCCAGGATATTCTTCAGTTGAAATGATGAAATATTCAATTGAAGAATTGGATACTTACAAAGTGATAATGGATGAAAAAGTAATCGGGGGAATTATAGTTACGATCTCTGGTAAATCGTACGGAAGAATCGATCGTATTTTTGTAGAGCCTTTTCTTCAAGGAAAAGGAATTGGATCGCGGGTTATTAAGTTAATAGAAGAAAAATTTCCGAACATAAGGATTTGGGATCTTGAAACATCTAGTAGACAAATTAATAATCATCATTTTTATAAAAAAATGGGCTATGAAATAATTTTTAAATCTGAAGATGAGTATTGCTATGTAAAAAGAAAAAATGTAGATGCAGTTGGAGAGAACCTAATTAAAAATAAAGATATGAAAAATGGTCAATACGAAAACTGTAATTTGGTTAATACAGAATATTATCAAGTAAATTTAAAAAATAGTGCATTTGTTGGTAGTAATATAATGCATATGAATATGAGTAATTGTAATATAAGTCAATCAACCTTTAGAAATATTAATTTTAGAAATTCCTCATATGCAGATTTAAATATTTCTGGCAGTAAATTTAATTTTGTGACTTTAGGTGGAGTTCAATTTAGAGATACAAGCCTTGGAGAGGATAAAGATCCTATTTCATTTGATAGATGTGATTTGGAAAGTACTACAATACGTAGTAGTAATCTGAAAAATATTGAAATAGAAAATTGTGATATTACCGGTATGAAAATAAATGGTATTTCAGTAGAAGAACTGCTTGAGTTGTATAATAGGGTGAAAAATTAAATAAAAAATCACTTAGCATATTCTAAGTGATTTTTTCATTTTGAACGAGAGGGAATATAAGAGATGATGTTCAAAAAGCGAATATTATATCGAAATAATTATATAAAAATAACACAAAGAAATAAGGGTTGGCAGGATTTTAATATGGGATATTAGAATATGAATATTTGAATGGAGGGGAGAAAGATGGAGATTAACGTTAGAGCAGTAGAAATACAAGATGCTAGAGCAATTCATCGTATATGCATACAAGATGATGTTTTACCTTATATGGTTTTCTTACCTAGTATGCGTGTAGATGCAATGGAGAATAGAATTCGAAATTTAGCACAGAATCAATTTGAATTTGTAGCAGAATATGATGGAGAAGTTGTTGGATTTGTCGGTTTAACCCAAAGTCCAGGGCGAAGATCTCACTCGGGTGATTTATTCATCGGAGTAGATAGTGAGTATCACAATAAAGGAATTGGAAAAGCACTTCTTACAAAAATGCTTGATTTAGCTGATAATTGGCTAATGTTAGAACGAGTGGAACTTGGTGTATTAGAAACGAATCCTAGAGCCAAAGTATTATATGAAAAATTTGGATTTATCGAAGAGGGTGTAAAGGTTGGGAATTTGAAGGCTCATGGGAATTTTGTTAACGAAATCATGATGAGTCGTTTTAGACCAAATGGTTTGATTGTACATAATAAATAGGGGTGTAAATTGAACAGAAATATCGATTTGTTTTGAAAAAAGTATGGCAAAAGGACGCCATGCTTTTTTCAGTTTATTAAAAATAAAGAACAATTTTTATTTAAAGGATGTTTTAAAGGATGAAGCATTAGGAATCATCTCAATCCGGAAAGCATATGACTTAATAGAATCTATTTCTATGTGCAAGGGGAATGCATATGTGGAAATTTCAAAAACCTTGAAAAAACGATTGCATAAGTATATTTAAATTTTATTTATTTTCATACATAGTATAATTGAGCATTCCAGGAACAAGGAGTGATTGTAATGTCGACAGACCAACCTATTCCTGGACATTTTATTATGGACCCACAGCGAGCTATGCTGTTGCCACCGGAATTGAAAGCAGCTCCATCTGAATCATTAACAGAACAATTATTTATTGAACGATCTATAACTGAAAATAGATTTTGGTTACGTATTATGAAAGAGCATGCTTTGTTTCTTGGTGAGGGGTTTAATCGTAACGATAAAAATTTAATTCAGTAAGTAGAACAGTTTTATAATCAGTTTGATAGGCAGCTGCAAAAAGCATTTACTATTCCACAAACTGTTCAAGCGGTAAGGCAATTAAATGAAGAGAGTATTCAGTTAGTGTATGCTTTTCGTAATTATAAAAGAAACTTACTAATTTTAATCATCAATTGTAAAGTGAAAGGGTTTAATTTTCCACTTTTAGTGGATCATGTTGCACGAGAAGCGGAATATTTTATGCGGACACTTCAAAAGTTTAATGAAGGCAAGATGGATCCTATTCAAGATGCGATTATTAGCGAGAATGTTTTCTGGTTACGAATTATGATGGAACACTCACGTTTTATTGGATCATTACTGGATCAATCGGAAAGAAATCTTTTTCATACAGCGTTGAAATTCGGTGATGATTTCGAAATTTTGCTTAACCAAGCTAGAGATGTTGAATCGATGTTATATCAAAAAGAACCGACATACCCGATTATAAGAAAAATGAATAAAGATAGTGAAAATGCCACTGTTGAGTTAAGGGATTTCAAAAAAGCAGGATTAGAGTTAATTCAAACATGTCAAATCCGAAATGTCATAAATCCATTGCTTGCTGATCATGTTACAAGAGAGGCAGAGCATTTCCTCTTCATGATTCATGTATTGGAGCAAAGGCTAAAGCAAAAGCAGGTGGAACAATCTCCGCAATAATAAATAAACAAGGAAAGCATGGCAAACTAATGTCATGCTTTTCTTGTTTATCCCGCTATTTGTCGGCAGTAAAACTCTCATCTCAAAATTTGGCTGGATCAAAGAAGTTATGAGGGAGAAAAACTGTCCGTAAACGCCCTATTGGTGAAGGCTAATAATCAGCGGGGGATGAACAAAACCCCCACTGATTAAAGTTTCACTTTATAAATTGTGATTTGATTGTTTCGGTTGTAATAAAAATAATGCTAATCCAATGAAAATAAGTAGAATTCCTAGTCCTTGCTGTAAAGAAATTGTTTCATCTAAAATGAAATAGGCTAAAATACAAGTTCCAATTGTCTCTCCTAAAATACTCATCGAGATAACAGTAGCGCTCATCCATTTTAATAACCAATTAAAAATTGTTTGTCCTAAAATCGTTGCAATGAATGCAAGACCTATAAAGGACCACCATGTTTGTGCAGTGTAATTGAAGAAAGATGACTGCTGTGTGAAAGCAAATATACCGAGAAAGAGTGAACTACTGCCATAACTAATTACCGAGTACGGTATTAGGGATAGGTCTTTACGAACATATTGACTAATGAAAAAGTAAGCTGTTATGACGCCAGCAGCAATAAAAGCTAAAATATCGCCGTATAAAGCCTCGCCACTAATTTGAAAATCTTGCCACCCAATCACGATACTTCCTGAAATTGCAATAAGGCAGCCTATAATCGCACCTTTCGTAAACCGTTCCTTAAATAAAAAATAACCACCGACCATTGAAAATAAAGGTTGCAACGTTACGATAACTGTAGAACTTGCTATGGAAGTATACTGTAATGATTCAAACCATAGTACATAATGAGCTGCTAGAAATAATCCAGATAAGAGTCCAAATCCCCATTGCTTTTTTGATAATGAGCGAAGTTCGCTTCGATTGTTTGTATTAAATATTAGAAACGGTAAAAGAATTACCGTAGCAAACAATAATCGATAAAAAGCAGTGATTGCTGCAGGGGCATCGGCTATTTTTACGAAGATAGCTGAAGTAGATAAGGCGAACACGCCGAAAAATAAGATGAAATATGAAAGAATAGGTGATTTCAAAGTTTGTCCCTCCGATTGGTTGTTTATTATAATGAACTGTATATAATATAATGTACAAAAGTTAGTATATAAGCCTAAGATGAAATAAGGAAGGATTAATTGCCACTGTTTAGTATGTCAGCACAAAAGGGACAAAAGATGTATTATGATGGACGAAAGGAAGTTGTAACAATGATTCATTATCGGCTAGGTCAAACTGTTTTAAGTTATCGTAAGAAAAATAATATGACAATTCGTGAATTTGCTGATTATGCAGGAATCAGTACTTCACTTATTAGTCAAATTGAAAGAGGACATGCCAATCCTTCTTTAAATGTATTGGAATTAATAGCGAAAGCATTAAATGTACCGCTGTTTACTCTTTTTATTAATGATATCGATACAGACTCACTTATTTCTAAGAAGAAAGATCGGAAAAAAGTATATCGAGAAAATAATGATCATATTGTTTATGATGTGTTAACACCAGATTTTATGAAAGCTCGCATTGAAATGTTAATGATGGATTTAAACGGATATGCAAATACAACAGAAAGTCACTATTCCCACGAAGATAAGGAAGAAATTGCAGTTGTAATGAAAGGGGAAGTGTATGTGGAATTGGAAGGGAATGAATATTTTTTAGAAGAAGGAGATGTTGTGCGTATTCCACCGAACGTGAAACATAGATTTTTGAATAAGAGTGATGAAATGAATCACATCTTATTTGTATTAACACCTTCGTTAAGCTAAGGAAGTAGCTTAAGGATACATACTAAGTGGTAACATAATAGAAAGTATCAATTACATAAAGATTCGCGTGTATAATAAAACAACTATCTATAAATACATACACATTTGATTTTCACTTTGTATGTTTAAGAAGATGAGAGATTTGACAAAAAAATAAGATAGTTCCATGACTATCAAACCAAATAATTCAGATAAACAAAGAGTGGAAATTTTTAAGGCTTTGGCAGGAGTAAAACGAGAAATTGTTCGTTATGTATTTCATAATCAAAACAATCACAATTGTGGAAGATTGAGACTGCATTAGGGATGAATAAGTATCATCTCAAAATATTATTAGAAGCAAATTTAATTCTTGTTGAGCGACAGGGGCAATTTTAATTTATAACTGTAAAGGAGGAAACTTTTCAAGAGTTTTCACCTGGCTTTTTGCCGACTTTGTAGATGCTAAAAAACCATTTTTATTAGGGTTTAGAGGGGATAAGAGAGATGGAAAATATAAGTGTATTAAAAGATGGGCTTTCAATTATATCTCAATGTAAAAAAGAAACAAATGATATTTGGCATGCACATTTCGGAGCAGCTGCCATTGCTAGTTATTTTTTTACGAAAAACAATAACATTGATGAAAAAACTGCCTGTAACATTTATTCTCAAGCGAAAATGATGCTCCATAAGCAAAGGTTAGGCGAAACAATTGATAATAAACAAGGTGTCGATTATCAAAGTGCTGAAGAAACGATAATTAAATCTTTGGAACAAACGATTGATGAACTCCATTGGGTTGGTCATAATGTAATTTACGCTTCTTTAAGTTTACTAGCCATTAAGGAGTTAAGTCATTGGGGGAGTGAGCAAGATATTAATAATATAGCAAACCTTATATTATCGTTTCAAAAAACAATTCCCGGTAGATCTTGGATTGGTTTTACAACTAAAGAAGTAAAGCAACTAATTATAAATAATGAGGAGATTCAAAGCGAAATTAAAAACCCAAAGCAATTATCTGAATTTATTTTAAATGAATTATCTGAATTTAATGTTATATATAAGGCAGAATCACATCAAGATTTAATTGGTCATATGCTTACCTTCTCACATGCGATTAATATATTATATGACTTAGGGCATATAGAATTATTTCAACGAGGAATAAAACCACTATTAAAGCTAGTTTATGTACTTAGAAAAAGTCGCAATTTAATGCCGAATGCCCAAATAATATTGAATTCTCCTGTAGATCGTTTACCTCTTACAAAAGCAAAACAAGTTGATACACTTCCGCTAGATAATGCATTCTGGCTTAAAGACTACAGCGAATTTAATTGGGATTTTGGGCACATATTTAAATTTTCATATAGCTATTTTGATCACTTAACAAGGGTTCCAGAATATAAAGATAAAACATTTGAGAAATTCTGTTGTATTATTAATGAGTAAAAGTGTCTAACTTTAAATTAATAGTAAATGGTACACATTCATAAACTAACATATTTATAAAAAATGGTAGAAAATTATAATGACCTGTAATAATAGGCTTAGTTTAAGTCTCTTTTTTTGTTAGTAGTATATTGTTTTTTCAAATATGTAAGATTTTACATTAGCATGAGACTTTTACTTATTATGTAAGTAGGCTATACTAAAATACATATATTTTGAAATTGGAGCGAATAAAGACGATATGGAATTAGTGAAGTTAGAAAAAATAATTGAATTGAAAAAAGAAGAATTATTGAATCTAGTCTCAAATTATGGACTTCAACATGAAAAAGTAATAGCACTCAGCCAAGAAATTGACAAATTAATAAACTGGTTTATGTTTTTAAAATAGAAAGAACTATGACGTGAGTTGAATATGTTATAGTTCTTTTTTATTCATATATATTGTCTAATTTCTTACAGAATGCGCAAGCTGCTAGTCGACTATGATAATTTTTGGTTATAATAATAAAGGAATTATTAATTGTATCGGTTAGGGGCGCAGCAAATATGAAAACAGTCGTTGTCATCGGTGGAGGTATTACTGGACTTTCTACTATGTTTTATTTAGAAAAATTAAAGAAGGATTATAATATAGATTTAAATTTAATCCTTATTGAGAAAGAAGAGTATTTAGGTGGTAAAATCCACAGTGTGGAAGAAAATGATTTTATTATGGAATCTGGAGCAGATTCTATTGTAGCTCGTAATGAACATGTTTTGCCGCTTGTAAAAGATTTAAATTTAGAAAATGAAATGGTATATAACGAAACAGGTATTTCTTACATATACTCTGATAACATATTACATCCAATTCCTGCTGACACTATATTTGGGATTCCTATGAGTGTTGAATCATTATTTAGCAGTACGCTAGTCTCAAAAAAAGGGAAAATCGTTGCTTTAAAAGATTTTATTACGAAAAATAAGGAGTTTACAAAGGATACATCACTTGCTGTATTTTTAGAAAGCTTTTTAGGGAAAGAATTAGTGGAAAGACAAATTGCACCTGTGCTTTCAGGTGTATATTCTGGTAAATTGAAGGAGCTTACAATGGCATCTACGTTACCATATTTACTTGAGTATAAAAATAAATATGGAAGTATTATTAAAGGTTTTGAAGAGAATAAAAAACAATTTCAGTCAGCAGGAAATAAAAAGTTTGTATCATTTAAAAGTGGACTATCTACGATTATTAATCGCTTAGAAGAAGTGCTGACGGAGACTGTCATTAATAAAGGTGCTGTAACAACAGTGATAAGTAAAAAAGGGGATCGGTATGAGGTTTCTTTTGCAAATCATGAGACAATACAAGCTGATTATGTCGTTTTAGCAGCTCCACATGATATCGCACAAACGTTATTACAGTCTAATGAGTTAAATGAGCATTTTAATAAATTTAAAAATTCATCGCTTATAAGTATTTACTTAGGTTTTGACATACTAGATGAACAACTACCGGCTGACGGCACAGGTTTTATCGTAACGGAAAACAGTGATTTACATTGTGATGCTTGCACATGGACAAGCAGGAAGTGGAAACATACATCTGGTAAACAAAAGCTATTAGTAAGAATGTTTTATAAGAGCACTAATCCAGTATATGAAACGATCAAAAGTTATAGTGAAGAAGAATTAGTACGAGTTGCTTTATATGATATTGAAAAGAGCCTCGGAATTAAAGGTGAACCGGAAGTAATTGAAGTTACAAATTGGAAAGATTTAATGCCGAAATATCATTTAGAACATAATCAAGCTGTTCAATCATTACAAGAAAAATTGGCCGTGCTTTATCCTAATGTATACTTAGCTGGTGCTTCATATTACGGTGTAGGAATTGGTGCTTGTATTGGAAACGGAAAGAATACTGCCAATGAAATAATTACGACATTGAATGAACAGTCAAAATAATAATATTGAATACATATGTAAATAAAATGTCCCTCCAACATAATGGAGGGACATTTTATTTGTAATTATTTAATATTAATTACAATCTTTTTATGATTGGCTTTATTCTCTTTAATAGTTAATGTTATTTTTCCAGATTCTTCAAAGGAATACGGTGAGAGCCGATAAAGTTCTTTAATACTATGTTTTTCTTTTAAATTATTTGTAGGAATTAATGTTATATTAGGCTTCCATGTTTCCTGTTTGCCTGAAGGGTAGTCTACTATTATTTCTGGATTATTTAATTGTATTGTTTTCCAAGAGACAAAATACAGTTCAACTTCTGCATCTTTTTTTAGTAATTCTTCTGAGAAATAACCAAACTCACCAACATTACCAAAAACAGTGAAATTTTGATTTTGCAATTTAATATCTAAATATCTAGGTTGATATGTTGCTGCGTGATACATTCCGTATGAAAGAGAGAGTGTGGCAGCGATTAATATACCAACTGAAAATGTCTTAAAGCTATTTCCTTTAAAACTTGTCATCATAAATGAGTTTGGTGTGAATTTTTTTGCGAATAAAAAAATGAGTAAAATGAGCAAGAGGGATAAGCCAATGAAAATATACATAAAGTTTAAGTACCTCCGTAAGAAATATTTACTGTTTTTCTATATTTTAACATGAGAGGGTGTAAATTAGGGGTGGTTTTTAGAGGGGAATTAATAAATACAACGAAGTTATATATTATTAATAGGATAAACATCGCTAGAAATATTTGATTTGTGGGACATTAAGGACTTTCCTAATTATAAATACTTTTTCTGCTATAATAAATGAGTAGAGAGAAAGGAGTGATCCTATGGTATTTCCTATGTTAGAAACAGAACGCTTGCGCTTAGTTGAAATAGAACAATCTTATTGTCAAAAAATATATGAAATATTCTCATTAGATGAGGTAACGTGTTATTACGGTATGAATTCTTTTACTGAGTTTGGACAAGCTTCACGTATGATTGAATCTTTTTCAAAAAATTACTTTGAGAAAAAGGCAATGCGTTGGGGGATTGTATTAAAAGACACAAATAATTTAGTAGGAACAATTGGATTAAATAATTTACAACTTTGGAGTAAACGCTCAGAGATTGGATATGATTTGCATCCTCGTTATTGGGGGAATGGTTATGCTTCTGAAGCTGCTCGAGAAATTATTACTTATGGATTTCGAGATTTAGGCTTATTTAGAATTGGAGCTATTACATATCCTGAAAATATAACTTCGTGTAATATGTTATCTAAATTAGGTTTTCAACAAGAAGGGCTGTTACGTGGATACATTCATCAAGGAAATAAACAACACGATGCATTAATGTATTCTATTGTACGAACAGATGTAGAGGATATTCATTATTAATAAAAAAGCCCCTCTTATTTAAAATAAGAGGGGCTTGTAAAAATCAACCTATTTTAGGTAATAAACGTTCTCCGCTTTTCATACTACTTTTACATAAAGGGCATTTAGGCTCTTCTTCAAATGAAAAGTTCTTTCTCATCCATCCTAAACAATCCTCTGATTCACATTCCCAAACAGGGGTTTGTTCTGGTGGTACTTCTGCTACATCGTTCTTTCGATTGCGATACATGTAACCACTCCTTTTATGTAAAAATTTTTAGTTATATATTAAAAAGGTTGTTAACCGAGCTGGTAACAACCTTTTTATTGATTGAATTATAGCTTTACAACGTTTTTAGCTTGAGGTCCACGGTTACCGTCTTCAACTTCGAAGCTAACTTCTTGACCTTCGTCAAGAGATTTGAAGCCGTCGCCAGTGATAGCTGAGAAGTGAACGAATACGTCGCTACCGTCTGCAACTTCGATGAAACCGAAACCTTTTTCGCTGTTAAACCATTTTACTTTACCTGTTAATGTCATGGTAATGCCTCCTAAAATTTAAAAAGATTACAATATGATCGGCCTTATTCGATTGAAAATAAAAGTTCACATATTATCAAAAATCCATAAGGAGTACAAAATATTCCTGATTGATACTTGATAATATGCAAAGAAAGTATAGTGCTAAATTGACCTTAATTACTATCTTACAACAAATGGTGGGAAATAGCAAGTGCTGGTAATACCAGTGAATGAATTGGGTGATACTGGTAAAAGGCACGAAGACATCTCTTTTATTTATATATTATTCCTAATCTGAATTTATTCCAAACAGAAATCATTTATTTTAAAAAATATGTTTAAGGGAAACGATATATATTTTAAGAATACAGATGATTACAATAATAAGGAGGATAGAATATTGCTAAATAAACAATTTAAAATAATTGAAGCAGCAAAAGAAGGAAGAAGAAAAGTTCATCCTATTTTCGCTGTTATACTTGCAATTGTATTTTTAACTTTAGGTGAATTTTTCATGTTGTTTATGCTTTTTTTACCGAAAGCAGATACATCATTTGTAAAGGCAATTTATAGTAATATTGAGATGATATTAACGTTTGGTGGGGCTATATTTTTTATTTTTTTATGGATTAGGTTTGTAGAGAAAAGGTCATTTTCATCTATTGGTTTTTGGAAAGTGCAATGGATGAGACAGTATTTGAGAGGTGCGTTAATAGGATTTGTCTTCATTTCAATACCAGTAATTGTACTTGTATTAACAGGTATTGTAAAACTACAAATGCAACAAATTACGGCAACCGCCATATTTGGTATTGTAGGATCTTTAATTGCTTTTTTAATACAAGGTGCAACGGAAGAAATTATTGTACGAGGCTGGTTGTTTCCAGTTATTTCTGTTAGAAGTCGTATATGGGTTGGGATTATAGTGACGTCCTTTTTATTTGGTTTTCTTCATTTACTTAATCCAGGTATTACAATTCTTTCAATATCGAATATAATATTAGTTGGTGTATTTGCAGCTTTTTACGTATTAAAGGACAGTAGTCTTTGGGGGATTTGTGCATGGCATTCCATTTGGAATTGGGCACAATATAATGTCTATGGTTTTGCAGTTAGTGGCATGACGATATATTCAACACCACTATTTAAACCTGTAACAAATGGGTCAGAAGTGCTTCATGGAGGCTCATTTGGTATTGAAGGTAGTATCATTACAACAATAATGCTTTCTATCGCTTCAATCGTTTTATGGAAACAGTTATGGGGGCGAAAAGTGAAACAACGAGATATTAGCTAATGAAAGAGGGAGAAAATATGGGGATTGTAGCGTTTGAGGGAGCGAGCGCTGTTGGTAAAAGTACAACATGTCGTGAATTAGAAAAAAATTACGGTGCATTTATTATACCTGAAGTTAATCTATTATTTGAAAGACCAAAAAATGAACATAGAACATGGTATTTTGAAAAACAAGTAGAGCGCTGGAAAATAGCAATACAGAAGTCTCAGCAATATGAATTAGTAATACTCGATGGGGATATATATCAGCCACTTAGTTATAATTGGTGTTTTCGTTTTGATATATTTAATCAGCCGTTATCTTTAATAGAAAACTTTTATAAAGAAAAGATGATAAATAGAGAAATTGGTTTTCCAGATCAATATTTTTATTTATATACAAGTGATGAAGAGCTTAGAAAACGGAAAGAGTTTGATGGGACGAAAAAAAGAAGAAACTTTGAAAAACATTTACATATATCTAAAGCATTTCAGCGTTATTATGAAAATCTCAATACCGTCACAGACGGGTACTGTAAATTGATTGAAGCAAAAAGTATAAAGTCGAATGAATTAGAAATTGTGAAAAGTTTAAACAGCTTAAAAGTATGTGAAGAAAGACGTTTTGATGTTTCGAGGTTAGATGCTATTACGGAGTGGTTAAAAGAAAATCGTGCATAAAGTAAAAACAACGAGTGTTTTAGAAGGCGCTCGTTGTTTTTTTGTTTCCATATAAATATAAAGGAAAATTTTGTAGAATATCTTTATTTTTTAACAGAATAATCTTTCAATTTCACGAAAAAAGAAATATAATATAAGGAAATATATATAAATAATATGATAGGGGATGGGATGAACTATTTTGAATGAAGGAACTGTTTTATATAAGAAATAATGAGGTAGTAAGAACAGAGATATTTGGGAGGAAACAAGCAAGATGAAAACATTATTTAAAATCATAGGAATTATAGCTGGTATGGCGGTAATCGGGGTAGGTGTAACGTATGGTATGCTGTATTATCTGAATAATAGTAAACCAGCTGCGAAAAAGGCATCACCAGCCGCTCCGGCAGTAGAAGTGCTAGCTGATAGTAATGTAAAAGCCGAAGATGCAAAGATATTAGAAAATGGAAATTATTCATTGCCGAATAGTGGTTTTAATAAAAACTTCAAATGGACAGATGAGAACATACAGACAGCATTACATGAAATGGCACATCAAAAAGCGAAAGCTGATCAAAAATGGGGCTATATTTTTATTACACAAGAACGTATTGAAAGTTTACTTGAAATTATAAATAGTAATGATGTTGCACAAAAAAGTACATATGTGGATATTTTAGAACGATGGAAACAAGGAAAATATGAAAAGGTTGATGTGGACCACAACAAGATTTGGAAATTACAAAGTGGGAATTTAGGAGAAGGGAAAGGAGTAATGTCAGAAAAGGAGCAAAAAGAATTAATTAATCAAGTTTTTATACAAAAAGGTACATATTCAGGTAGTAAATTAATTGCAGGTGAGGTACAAGCTAATAAATAATATACATATTGATTTTGAAACACCTGTATTGTTATGAACACAAATGTTTTAACAAAAATGAGTAATTGCTTTTTAGAGCAGTTACTCATTTTTGTAATTACTCGCTTACTTTTCTATTCTCTCTAATAATGTAAGAAACGATTGCAAAACTGGGGATATCCATCTAGATTTATGATAGATTACGTGGCTTTGAATGACGGCTGAAGTTTCGATGGGCTGAAAACAGAGTTGTTCTTTTTGATTACTTTCTTGTACAACGATGTAAGGGAGAATAGAAATTCCTAACTCACACATAACGGATTGTTTAATGACTTCAACATTGGAAGTCTCAAATGTTTTATTAGGATTTCTTCCGCTTTGACGTAAAAAACGATCTACCATTGGTCTATAGCCACAGCTTTGTTCTGTAAATATAAATTGAGTATCTTGTAATAAAAGGAGTGGATCAGTGTTTGAAGGGAAATGAGCAGGGAAAATCCATCCAAATGTTTCATTACATAAATTGCACGTAATAAAATCATTATGCTCTATACTTTCTCCAATTATGAAGATAACATCGGTTTCTCCTTCATGTAATTTTTTCAATGCTTGCTCATTGGTATTTGTCTCAAGTACGATATTTACTTTCGGATTTTCCTGTTTGTAAGTACGTAATAATTGTGGTAACCGATACACTGCCAATGATTCATTAGATGTAATAGCCAATGTTCCTTCTAAATGGTCACTGTTTTGAGGGATTTCTTGCGCTTTATCATAAATAGTAAGTAATTCTAATGCATACGGATGAAATTGATGACCTGCTTTTGTAAGAAGTATTTTTTTTCCTAATCGATCGAATAGGGGAATGTTTAAATCGTTCTCTAATGCTTTAATATGGGCTGTCACAGTAGATTGCGCATAACCTAATGCATGAGCAGCTTTAGAAAAGCTACCATATTTAACAATGGCACAAAATGTTTTAACATGTCTCATTTCCATAAATGATACCTCTTTTATTATCATGATTTGTGAATGATTATATCATGTATTTCAATTTTTCAAATCATTAAATTTCTTTTAAAATTAAGTTGTGGAGAAATTCATTCAATTGAAATTGGAGGAGAAAAAATGAGTGAAAAGAGCTATCATGTAGCTGTAGTTGGAGCTACAGGCGCAGTAGGGCAAAAAATCATTGCATTGTTAGAGAGAGTAACGAAATTTAATATAGAAGAAATTACATTACTCTCGTCAAAACGATCTGCTGGTAAGATAGTACAATTTAAAGGACGAGAGATTAAAATACAAGAGGCAAAATCAACTAGTTTTGAAGGTGTAGACATTGCCTTTTTTAGCGCTGGGGGAGAAGTTTCTAGACAATATGTAAATCATGCAGTTTCTAGTGGTGCAATCGTAATTGACAACACAAGTGAATACCGAATGGCACACGATGTACCACTCGTCGTTCCAGAAGTAAATGCACATACTTTAAGGGAACATAAAAGGATCATTGCAGTTCCGAATTGCTCAGCACTACAGATGGTAACAGCTCTTCAGCCAATTCGAAAATCATTTGGTTTAGAACGAATTATTGTTTCAACGTATCAAGCCGTATCAGGCTCAGGAATTCATGCGATTCATGAATTAAAAGAACAAGCTAAGTCAATGCTTACAGGTGAAGAAGTGAAGAGCACTATATTACCAGTGAAAAAAGATAAAAAACATTATCCAATTGCATTTAATGTATTGCCGCAAGTGGATATATTTACAGACAATGATTTCACATTCGAAGAAGTAAAGATGATTCAAGAGACGAAGAAAATTTTAGAAGATCCAAATCTGAAAATGGCAGCTACTTGCGTCAGAGTTCCAGTTGTATCGGGGCATTCTGAATCAGTTTATATTGAACTTGAAAAAGAAGCGACCGTTGCAGAAATTAAAGAAGTACTACTGAATGCACCAGGTGTTATTTTACAAGATAATCCTAGTGAACAAATTTATCCAACGCCATTATATGCAGAGGGTAAAAGAGATACATTTGTAGGTAGGATACGTAAAGATCCTGATACATCAAAAGGATTCCATCTTTGGATCGTTTCTGATAATTTATTAAAAGGTGCTGCTTGGAACTCAGTTCAAATCGCAGAGACATTGGTGGAAAATGGGATTATTTAGTATGGATTTATATAAATATTGAAAATAGAAGGATATTTGGGAAACCGTTAATGATAATGGTTTCCTGTTTTTTACTTAATGAGTATTTTCCTCTTACTTCAATTAAAATTTAATTTAAGTTAGTTTTTATAGTGTTTTTATAAATATCAACTTTATCTGCAGAGAATTTTAAAAATCTAGGCTCTCCGTTAATTGTGAGATTAATATTAAGTGATAAAGGCATTTCAACCTTTTTCACTACATCTTCTATAGCAATATACTCATCTTCTTTTTCGTTATAAAAACAATGGAACTAATTAATACCTCATTATTTTCAATATCAATACTACACATCATAGGGAATTTCTCATCATTATGTATTATTAATTCGCCAAGTACTATTGAACCGTTTAATTCTTCTGTAAAATTTATTATTTCCACTGGTTTTACCCACGTTTCATCGCACTCTTCATTTTCCGCTTCATCTATTGCCCATTCCCATATTGGGTTTTGTTTCAGGTCCTCAATAGTTAATTCATCAATTGGTTTGCTATTACACATTAATATATACTCCTTTTGCCATGAAAATGGATGAGTAAAAAATTTATTCATTAATTGTAAAATGTCGCTATTTGCAATCCTATAAATACAAGTTTGCTCGTTTCAATAAATAGTTGATCGCAAATAAGAAGTTTCGATGTAGAGTATTATCCATTTGATATTATTAAATCTAGTTTTGTAATGTTGAACTTATTTTTACAACCTATTAAAAGTCTATTCTTACAGTAATCTTAACAAGGTTTTAACTAGACAGTAAATAATGCCTTTTGAAAAGGAAAACCGTGGTTGTGATGGGGGAAATAGCAAAAAACATCGCTGATTTGCCATTCATAAAAATAGACTTTTCTTAGCAGAAATCACTAATTATAAATACTTATAAAATTAGCTCTGATATAGCAGATATTGAAGCGAAGAAAAATAAAGATGGGAGTGCATATTGGAAATACGAAGATGACCAAACAAAATTATGGAATATACGACTATAGAACTAGAAAATGATGACATAAATCTAAATATTATTGTTTAAATTCATATTTTATAATGTCCATTTAGCCCGCATTAACTGCCCGTAAACCCCCTCTGATTAAAGTTTCACTTTATAAAAATGAGCCCATAGTAAAAATAACCTAAAAATAGGCATATGAACAAGGTGCATCATCTAGTGATAGGTCATATTTTGTTGGTGTACGTATTGAACTTAGTTTATCCCGCTATTTGTGGGCAGTAAAACTCCCACCTCAAAATTCAACTGGAGCAAAGAAGTTAGGTGGGAGCCCTGCTGCCCGTAAACGCCCGATTGGTGCGGGCTAATAATCAGTGGGGGATGAACAAAACCCCTACTGATTAAAGTTTCACTTTATAGCGCTATTTCTACTTAGATTTAACGAACAGAAATATAGGAAAGTATCGATGGGGTTTTAGTTTATAAACGGAGGTCATGAAGATGAATAATTTTCAACAAGAACTACAAGCGTTAAGCCTTAATGATTATCAGCCTGGAAATATTGTGTATTGGGACCAGCAAAACCAATATCCATATTACTATATTACAGATGATGCTCGTCGCTGTGGCGGCTGTGGCGGTGGTCGTTGTGGTGGTTGTGGTCGTTGTGGCGGTGGTCGTTGTGGTGGATTCCGTTGTTTTGGTTGCTTCGGTTGCTTTAGTTGTTTTGGTTGTGGTGGTTGCTCTAATTGCTCTAATTGCTCTAATTGCTCTAATTGTTTTGATGGTTTTAATGGTACTACTGTAACATTTGAATATTGATAAGAGACAAAAAGGAATCCATTTTGAAAAAAGATTGATCGAAACGGATTCCTACTTTGTGAAGCATTATATAATTTTTATAAAAATGTGCTAACAAGTTTGCAAACGGACTTGCTAACACCTATACGAAATAGACATAAAATATCGCTGATGTGTAGCTTAATAATACGATAATAATTTAGCACTTATAATGAATAATAGGTTATTAGAAAAGAAACCATAAAATGTAATGTTTTATATCATTATAAAAAGAGATTATTCTAATAGGTCGTTGTGTAACGGCTGCATAGGATAATCTCTTTTTATGCTTATTTTTGTAAAGAATGTACTGTTATTTTGAGTTGCTCAATAAATTTCCGGGTAGCAGCGCACATATATTTATCTCTTCTATAAATAAGTCCTATATCTATTGTTGGAGTGGGGTTTTCAATTTTAATAGCTTGTATGTGCTCATTTTGCAAAAAGTCTATATACGGTTTTGGTAACACGGTAATCCCCATACCTTGTGCGACCATTTGAATTAAAGATTCCATTGTACTAATTTCTAAAATTGGCTTTGGTTTAAAGTTAAAGTTTTGGCAATGAGATGTAATTAGTTCTGTTAAATAGAAATTTTTAGGTAGAAGAATTAAAGGATAGTCCTGTAATTCTTCAATAGATACATACTTACGTTCAGTTAAAGAATGGCTGGTTGGCACAACTAATGTAAGTTCACTTTTATATAGTGGGATAGAAACAATCTCTTTATCTTGCACCGGGAGAAATGTAATACCCATATCTAATTCATTTTGTAATAATTTTTCACGAATTTCTCCTGTACGAAGCCCCAACACAGAGAGTTCGATATTTGGATATTGCTTATTGAAATCTAATATAGCTGGTGGTAGTAAATAATTTACTACGGTTAACAAAGATCCTATTGTTAAGGAACCATGATGTAATCCATTTAAATCTTGAATGGCAGAACGAGCTTGTTCGACTTCGTGAAAGATTGTTTTACAGTGCGATAATAAAACTCTTCCTGCTTCAGTTAAAGATATTTTTTTACCAATTCGATCGAAAAGTGGCATGCCTACTTCATGTTCTAATGCACGTATTTGTTGGCTTAGTGAAGGTTGTGAAATATTTAATTTCTCGGCTGCTTTTGTGAAATGTAATTCTTTCGAAACAGCTAAAAAGTATTCTAATTGTCGTAATTCGATTGAAATCACCTCAAGTTTAATCATAGGATATACCTATCATTATTATATAAATAATTGAATTGAACAATGGTTTTGTGGGATATATAATCACTTTATCAGAAATGGATTGATTAAAAAATTAGATGAGGTGAAGAAGAATTGTTGAAATCTAGTGTATTACCGGGCAGTTATTCACAAGTACTTCAAAAAAGGTATGAGGAGGCCGTACCGACAGGAATATATCATTTAACGCCTTTATATGTAAAAGAAGCAAGGGGAGCGATAATAACAGATGTAGATGGAAATCAGTTTATTGATTTTGCTGGTGGAATTGGTATGCAAAATGTTGGACATTGTCATCCGAAAGTTGTAAGAGCGGTACAAAAACAAGCAGAATCATTTATACATCCTTGTTTTCATGTAACTCCATATGAAAATTATATTACTTTAGCGGAGAAAATTAATGAGAAAGTGCCAGGTACAAGTAAGAAAAAAACGATGTTTGCCAATAGTGGTGCGGAAGCGATTGAAAATGCTGTAAAGATCGCACGTAAAGTAACAGGGAGGAGTAAAGTAATTTCGTTTGAACGAGGATTTCATGGGAGAACATTAATGACAATGTCTCTATCGACCAAAGAAACTCCATATAAAGCAGGATTTGGTCCGTTCGTTTCAGACATGCATATATTGCCGTATCCGTACTATTACAGAGCTGAAGAAGGAGTTTCTCCTGAAGAAGTGGATTCTCAAGTCATCTATCAGTTTGAAAAGTTTTTAGAAGAAGTATCACCTGAAAAAGTAGCAGCGATCGTAATGGAACCAGTACAAGGAGAGGGTGGGTTTATTGTTCCTTCCATTTCATTTGTAAAACGATTACGAGAAATTTGTAATCAATACGGTATTTTAATGATAATGGATGAAGTGCAAACTGGATTTGGCCGAACAGGGAAATGGTTTGCAACGGAACATTTTCATATAGAACCTGACATAATGACTTTGTCAAAATCAATTGCTGGCGGTTTACCATTAAGTGCTATTGTCGGTCGTGCGGAGTTGATGGACATTCCTGGGAGAGGACAAATTGGTGGAACTTTTGCCGGGAGTCCGTTATCATGTGCAGCCGGTCTTGCTGTATTTGAAATAATGGAAGAAGAAAATCTAGTTGAAAGGGCTCAGCAAATTGGAAATAGAATAATGTCACATCTACATCAAATGCAATTAAAGTACGAAATGATTGGTGATGTTCGTGGAATCGGTGCGATGGTTGCAATGGAACTTGTAACGAATCGCATAACGAAAGAACCTGCAAAAGAACTAACAGTAAAGCTAATTGAAGATTTTTGGAAGAATGGGCTTATAAGTATTGGAGCGGGGATATTTGATAATGTACTACGCTTTTTACCACCTCTAGTTATCTCAAACGAAGAAATAGATAGAGGATTTGAAATAATAAATGAGTCTTTTGAAAAGTTGTGCCGCAAGTAAGAGGAGGGATTTGAATGACTAAAGTATATGAAATCCTATCTTTAAATCTAGGATTGCCAAAAGAGGTTATGTATGGTGGGAAGTTAATTCAAACAGGGATAAATAAAAAGCAAGTAAAGGAACCTGTTTTTTTATCATTTTTAAAGTTTAATGGAGATGGACAGGCGGATTTAGTTCATCATGGAGGGGTAGATAAAGCGGTTTGTGTTTATACTGGTGACCACTATCCTTACTGGGAAAAAGAGTTGAATCAGGAACTTGTATATGGGGCTTTCGGTGAAAATATAACAGTAAGCGGAATGCGTGAAGAAGATGTTTGTATTGGTGACACGTTTCAACTCGGAGAAGCGATTGTACAAGTAACGCAGCCAAGACAACCTTGTTTTAAACTAGCCAAGAAATATAATATTCCAAAGTTGCCATTATATTTTCAAGATACAGGATACACAGGTTTTTATTTTCGAGTATTAAAAGAAGGGTGGATATTACCGGTAGATACTTTAAAATTGTTGAAGCTTGATCCAAAAGGTGTGTCAATTTTGTTTGCGAATCGCATAATGCATAAAGAAAAACAAAACTCTGAAGGATTAAAAAGGATTTTAGAAGTAAATGCACTGTCTACTAGTTGGAGAAAGACGTTTGAAAAGCGAGTGAAGGGAGAAGAAATTAGTACGAAGGAGCGACTTGAGGGAACCAAAGAATAGGTGAATTATATTTGCATAAAATGGTGTATTTCTATTATCGGAAAGATAAGTAGGAAGCACCATTTGTTATATAATAAATATGATATTATTCAAAAATCTTAATACTAGTTTATTCGACTTGTTTTTTAATAATCAAAACATAAAATAAATTAAACCATTTTTAAAAGTTTTATGATACTATATTGATTTGAAAGGCCTATTTTTTGAGAGTAGGTCATATAAGTATATCTAAATTAATGGAATCGACGTATGGAGGGACAACATGGGCAATGTTGAAAAAATGGCAAACTTTCTATTAGAAGAACCGAGAAGAGAACAGTTATTTCCTTTATTTGAAGAAGTGTTTGGGATTACGAGCCAAACATTGCAGGATTTTTCAGAGAAAGGGTATTGGGATTATACATATAAAGCATTATCATTTTTACAAGATGATAATGCGATTGCAAATGTTGCGGCATTTTCACTTCCGCTTTTAATTAATGGTGAAAAAATAAATGCAACGGGTATTCAATCAGTAATGACACATCCGAATTATCGTAGACGAGGATTAATGAAGCAATTGTTTAGTAAGATAATAGAGGAAATTGATGAGCAATGCGAGTGTGCGGTCTTGTTTACTGAAAATCCGGAACTATATAAACCATTTGGTTTTCAAATTGTGCAAGAATATTTGATGACAGTATCATACGAAAATAAAGGCTACAAAGATTCTCAACTTAAAAAGTTAGATTTTTATAATGAAGAGGATAGACAATTAATACATGAGATTATTGAAAATGGCCAAAGGCTTTCTAATAAATTTTCAACGTTAAATTACCGCTCTTCGTTTTATTTAAATATGTATGATTCAACATGGAATGAAAACCTTTATTATTCAGAGAAATTAGATGCGCTGATTGTTTTTACAGTAGAAAATCAAAAACTAAAATTATTTGGAGTATTTGCGCCGGTAATTCCGATTTTAGATGAATTATGTGAGGAAATCTCTGGGGAATTTACGGAGATTGAATTTTATTTCTACCCAGATCAATTAGGAATTGATGATGTACAATATACAGAATTACAGACTAGTAAGTATTTAATGGTTCGAAGTAATAAAGAATTAGATTTTAAAGGTTATAAATTCCCGGTATTAACTGAGTTTTAAATATTAATTTAAAAGCTTTTTTATGGAGGAATTATGAAAACATCATATATACCAAATCATATTGAGCAACTTACTGTAATGAACGCACCTAAATTTTACAAACTTGAAGACAATGATACATTCATTGTCCATTCGAAAGAAGAAACAGATTTTTGGCTGAAAACCCATTATGGTTTTGAAGTAATGAATGGCCATGTATTTTATGATGAGATAATGACAGATTTTCAGGCTGAGGTTCAATTGCGCATGAATCCAAATGCGACATACGGTCAAGCGGGTTTATTTGTTATGATTTCTGAGAAGTGTTGGTTAAAAACATCTTTAGAATATATTCCTGAGGGCCCATCACATTTAGGTGCTGTCGTAACGAATAATGGCTATTCTGATTGGTCAACGCAAGACTATCCAAATGAGTTTGCTAAGCAACAATTACGTTTTCGAATTATTCGAAAACTTGGCGATTATACAATATATGTGAAAACGAGTCAGCGATGGGAACAAATAAGAATCGCTCATTTGATGGAGGACATAGGTAATGGGCCTGTTAAAATTGGTTTTTATACGTGTAGTCCTTCTGAAAATAATGGATTCGAGACCGAGGTTTTCGATTTTAAAATTGAACAAATATAGATGGGAAAACCGCATTCTTACTAAATGAGAATGCGGTTTTTATTAAGTTAAAGAGTATTCACATCAACTGGCAGTGAAAATGCCTGGTAGATTAAAGTTCCATTTTATTGACTAAAAATGATTTAAAACTTATCATTTAATAATGTTAAATATTAATTTGCCTAATATAATAGGACTAATGGAGAAATTACAGACTATATCGCTCAAATAAGGAGGACTATAAATTATTCGATGGTAATTTCATGAAAAAAGGAGATTGTGTATGAAATCATTTCGCAAGTTGTTACAGTATTTAAAACCATACATGTTCTTCGCTATTATTGGACCGCTATTTATGGTACTTGAGGTTGCGATGGACTTAATTCAACCGACAATAATGCAACATATTATTGATGTTGGAATTGCAAACCGGGATTTGAATTATGTAATAAAAATGGGGCTTCTTATGATAGGAGCAGCAGCAATCGGTTTAATTGGAGGACTTGGTTGTATGATGTATTCTACAAAAGCTGCTGTTAATTTCGCTACAGACATACGAAAAGATGTGTTTGCGAAAATAGAAACATTTTCTAGCAAAAATCGTGATTCATTTGGAACAGGTAAATTATTAACAATCGTGACAAATGATATTACATCTATTCAATCGGCAATGACGATGACGTTACGTGTACTTGTCCGTGGACCGTTATTATTTATTGGAAGTATCATTATAGTCTTTGTAACAGCGAGAGACCTATTTCCAATTTTACTTGTTGTGGTACCCGTATTATTAGTTGCAATTGTATTGATTGCAGGTCAATCGAGCGGTTCATTTAAGCGAGTACAAGAAGCATTAGATAAAGTAAACACAAAGCTACAAGAAAATTTATCCGGTGTACGTGTTATAAAAGCATATGTAAGACAAAAATATGAAATCGCACAGTTTGAGAAAGTTAATACAAGTTTAACTGAAATAAATATTCGTGCAATACAAATTATTTCATTGATGATGCCAATTATTATGCTAGTTGTAAATAGCGGAATTGTAGCAACTTTATGGATTGGTGGCGAGAAAGTTTTTAACGGTACACTCCAAGTAGGGGCCATTTTAGCTTTTATTAACTATTTAAATATCATTTTAATGTCACTTATGTCTATTAGTATGGTATTTATTCAAATTGCCCGTGCTTTTCCATCAGCTGATCGTGTACAACAAGTCTTACATACTGAAGTTGATATTACAACTGAAGGCGACGTATATGAACCAAAGCAAGTGGGTGGTAATGTAGAGTTTAAAAATGTTAGCTATAGTTATACGAAAAATAATGAATATGTTTTAAAAGATATTTCCTTTACTGTACGTAAAGGTGAAAAAATAGGGATTATTGGATCGACCGGAAGTGGTAAATCTACATTGGCGAAACTATTGCCACGACTTTACGATGTTGATCAAGGTGAAATATGTATAGATGATGTTAATGTGAAAGCATACGATTTGCAAAAACTTCGTGCTTCCATTGGCTTCGTTCCACAAAAGGCACTTCTTTTTTCAGGCAGTATAGAAGAGAATTTACGTTATGGCAAAGAAGATGCAACTTATGATGAATTGGAATTAGCATCTTCATCTGCTTGTGCGACTGAGTTTATCAATAAGCTGGAAGACTCTTATGAATATAACTTAACACAAGGTGCAACCAATCTATCTGGTGGTCAAAAACAACGTATATCTATTGCAAGAGCCCTAGTGAGAAAGCCATCTATTCTTGTATTAGACGATTCTACATCGGCAGTTGATGCGAAGTCAGAAGCTGTAATACAGGAAGCATTAAGGACAAGATATAGTGGCACAACGACATTTTTAATTGCATCAAAAATATCTTCTATTATAGATGCTGATAAAATCCTCGTTTTGAATAACGGTGAATTAGTTGGAAATGGTACGCATGAGGATTTATTGGCAACTTGTGAAGTGTATCAGGAAATTTATCTTTCCCAAGGTGGTAGCCTGCAGCAAGAAGGAGGGGAAGAGCGTGCGTAATTTTCAAGGACAATTTGGAAATAAAGGTGGACGTAACAATCCGAAAACGGGAAAAACTAAGAATACTAAAGGAACTATAATGCGAGTATGGAACTATATGGGGTATCAAAAAGCATCTCTTATGTTCGTTATTATTCTTGTATTTATCACGACATTACTAGGTTTACTTGGGCCATATTATATGGGGGTCATCATTGATGAATACATTGTACCGAAGGATTTAAGCGGGACAGCCAGAATGTGCATGCTACTCATTGCAATATATGGGATAACCGTATTATTAACATGGTTACAAACATTTGTAATGATTAATGTTGCATTAAAGACTATACAAAAAATACGACAAGATATTTTTGAAAAAATCCAAACACTTTCTCTACGATTCTTTGATGTACGTTCTCAAGGTGATTTAATGAGCCGTGTGACAAATGATATTGATAACTTAAATCAAGCTTTGACACAAAGTGTTGTGCAAATCATTTCATCAGCGTTAACGTTTATAGGTGTAACAATTGCGATGTTTTCATTAGATTGGATTTTAGCGATTGTAACTTTAATTACAGTACCTATTATGTTTTTCGTTACGAAAAAACTAGTTGCTTATAGTGGGAAAAACTTTGCGAAGCGTCAAAAGGATTTAGGAGAATTAAATGGATTTATTGAGGAAGCTATTACAGGCGCAGACGTAACTGCGTTATACGGAAAAGAAAAAGAAACCGTACATAACTTTAATGAAATTAACGAACAGCTAAGAATTTCAGCAACGAAGGCTGAAACGTTTTCAGCATTTATTTTTCCAAGTATGAACTTTATTAATAACTTAGGAATGGGGCTTGTAATTGGAACTGGATCGGTAATGGTATTAAACGGAATGACAACAGTAGGTGTCATTGCAGCTTTTATTAATTATTCTCGACAATTTTCAAGACCACTTAGTCAATTTGCAACTTTAATGAATACGATTCAAGCGGCAGTTGCTGGAGGAGAACGTGTCTTTGAAATTATGGATGAAGTACCAGAAATTCAAAATAAAAAAGATGCAGTACTTGTACAAAATTTACAAGGACATGTTAGGCTTGAGAAAGTTTCATTTGGATACGCACAGGACAACATGATTTTAAAAGATGTGAGTCTCGAGGCGAATCCTGGGGAGACAATCGCTTTAGTCGGTCCAACTGGATCAGGAAAAACAACAATTATTAATTTGTTAACTCGCTTTTATGACATTCAAAAAGGGCAAATTAGCATTGATGAAAAAGATATAAAGGATTATGATATTAATTCTTTGCGGAGTAAAATAGGGGTTGTTTTACAGGATACGTATTTATTTGCAGGAACGATTATGGAAAATATTCGATATGGACGTTTAGATGCAAGTGATGAAGAAGTAGTTGCAGCAGCAAAAGCAGCATCAGCACATTCTTTTATAAAACATCTACCGAATCAATATGAAACGGAAATTGCTTCAGAAGGTTCGAATTTAAGTCAAGGACAAAAACAACTCCTTGCGATTGCACGAGCGATTTTAGCAGATGCAGATATATTAATTCTCGACGAAGCAACATCTAATATTGATACGAGAACAGAATTACAAATTCAATCTGGATTAAATAATTTAATGAGAGGGCGAACAAGTTTTGTAATCGCTCATCGGCTGAAAACGATTGAAAAAGCAGATCAAATACTTGTAATAAAAGATGGAAGTATTTTAGAGAGAGGAAATCATGAAACTCTCATGGAAGATGGTGGGTTTTACTTTGATTTGTATACGAGTCAGTTTAAAATTTAACAAAAACATTGATGTGGTGAGGTTTCTCTAGAAAAGAGAAACCTCATTTTTTATATTTGCAAACATTACCATCCGAATAGTCTTTCACTAAATGTTTTAACAGCGTCCTTTTGCAGACTAGGTGAAAAATGTGAATAGCGATTTAAGGTTATGAAAACGTCCTTATGATCCAATCGTTCGCTTACAATCTTTGGATGTACTCCTTGTTTTAAAAGAAGCGTTGCATGAGTATGGCGTAAATCATGAAATCTAATGTTTTTTAATTCGGATTTTTTTAAATAGGCTTTAAATGTATCACGAAAACCACTTTTGTCTTCTTTTTCCTGTCTCTGAATCAGCTCCGATATCGACAATAATACACCACTTTGTTCCTCTTTTTCGAATATGTCCTTTCACTTAAAACATTCCTTCATTGATTTTTGAATCATGTTGTAAAAGTATATTTGTAATTTTGCTGCTATGAAAATTACATGTTTGGACATATCGGCGATGGATATATTTTATCATATATAAATTAAAACATTTTGGAGTCGTCTATTTAGTAAAGAAATTAAAATTATAAGAAATATGATTTTTAGTATATTTTCATCAGTTGGTGTATATATGTCGTATTTATTATTTTTGGATTTCAAATGAAATTTCTTTAGCTGCTTCTAAAGCTATTTTTTTAGCTTCTGTTTTAAAATAGGCTGCAGCTAAAACGTATCCACATCGATGTCCCATTGATGTAGGTGGTTTTAAGATAGTTCCTTTTTTAGGTTTTATATAAACTTTCTCTACACCAGGATATTTAGAACTACGGTTTTTCCCTGTAACTCGAATTAGTTTTCCTTTAGATTTAACTGTTAGGTAATGAGCGTACACATATTTATAATGTTTTTTATTTAGTGAAGGTTTATTTCCTAACATTAACTGAATAGTCTCTTGCACTAAGTTGATTCCATGTCCAATTTCAATTATGTCATTCATTGCTCCACCTGATATTCTGGGATTTATCTCAATTAATTTCCAAACATCTTTTATTCTCCGGAGTTCTAGATGACACGCTCCATTTTTCATATTAAAGGCCTGAATAACAGAATTAACTGCATTGAAAAGACTATTATATAGTCTTTTGTCTACCTGTCCTAGTAAAGAATAACCAGTAACAATAAAACGTTCAAAAAGTGTAATTTCTTGTTCAATTACTGCTATAATATGGACTTTTCCATCTTGAACTAAAATTTCAACTAAGTACTGAGGTCCATCTATATATTCTTCAAGTAGAATTTCTTCATTAGGTAGTTTTTTTAAAAGACTTTGTATAGATAAGATTAATTGATCTTTATTTTTTACTAATAATACATCTTTGGATCCTGTTGATTTAGGGGATTTTACAATAAGAGGGAAATTCATCTTTTTAGTTTTTTCAAGAAAAGATGATAATGATTCTGTTGGTTTGTAAATTAAATAGTTGAGTGAGATTGGTAATTCTTTAAGTACATTACGAGTTAATATTTTGTTTTCCATATGATGGATAGCTTTAGTAGATACAATATTTGAGCAAAATCTTTCTGATAAACGTGCAGCCACATAAACAAAAGGGTCAATAAAACTAAAGATCCCTTTTATGTTTTTTCCTGATTTATTTAATTTTTCAATTGTTGTAATTATATTATCATAATCATTTATATCAGTGAAAATCATCTGATGTACATCAGGGAATATAGTGCGTTCATTAATAAATTTTGTTTTTTTAGTTAATAAAACAGTAAAGAAATTAAGTTTTTCAGCTGCTTTGATTGCTTCCCTACTTGATCCAGATTTATTTGTTTCAATGAAAACGATAGTATCCATTTTATGTCACCTTAACCTTTATCATTTTATAAAATCTCAGGTTTATTATTTCTATAGGTAGAATATTAAAATGAGGTTAAGCTTGTTCTGGATTTTTCGAAAAATGGTTGAATGAGGAAGAACATGAATATATATATAATGAATTTGATATTTGTTTTGAAAAAATCTTTAGAAAGAAGGGAAGAAGAACTAACATGACTATAATTGGTATGCTTCATCATCGGAAAGATCCGAATGACGTAAAGAAAGCATATACTTATGCTGCTGTAGCTAAAGCTGAAGGTGTGGAATTTTTTTATTTTACTTTAGGAAAAGTAAATATAGAAACGAAGAAGATTTTAGGTAAAACTTATGAAAATGGTAAGTGGATTGAACAAGAATTTTCTTTTCCAGATGTTATTTACAATGCAAGTGTTCATGTTAGTGATAAAAATCAGCAAATCTATGATTATCTACATGAAAAAGTTCCTTTTACAAGTCATTCAATTGGAAATAAATTAAGTGTATATAACAGAATAAATAGAGCGAAAAAATTTAAGCAATATCTTATTCCTTTTTATGAATTAAATGATGTTAATAAGTTTTTTGACATGATTAATCGTTATGAAAAACTTATTATTAAACCAATTTCTGGACATCAAGGTAGTGGTATTATTTTCATTGAAAAAAATGGGATGAATTACAGTATGAATGAGTCAGAACAAATTTCATCTATTAATAAAAAACAATTACGGAGCTTTATATCTGATAAGATTGCAAGAGCAAGATTACATAATTCAACAGTTTATTTCATGTCAAATGAAATCTGGTCATGTTTATGATTTTCGATTGCATGTTCAAAGAAATGGGGAAGGCAGGTGGGTTGTTACTTCTATATTCCCGAGAATAGGTCCATTAGGAAGTATTGTATCAAATATGGCTAAGGGTGGTTATAGTACGTATTTAGATGTTTTTTTAAAAGCGGAGTTTGATAACGATTGGTATAATATTAAAAGGTATTTAGAACGATTTGCAGTAACTTTTTCTAACCATTTTAATTCTTTATATAAGGATATACTATTTGATGAGTTAGGAATTGATGTAGGGATTGATAAGGATCAAAAATTGTGGTTATTTGAGGTGAATTGGAGACCAGGGGTACCTAATATATTTAATCTTGAATTAGATGTAGCTAGAAATTCAGTTCACTATGCTAGATATTTGGCTGATAAATATAAATAAGAAAAGGAAAATATAATGAAACCTAGAAGCCTTTATATGCCAATGTTTCTACTAATCTCTCTTTCTATATCTCCTATAAGGTTTTTCTCCATGCATTCCGAAATTCGGCGGATGCTGGACTGTCGCCAAGCCAACGTACCTAATATGAGGTAAATACCGGAACCTGGTAATACATCCTTCATTGTGGGCGGGGTCACATATTTATAAAAAAATACGCTTGTCCAATCCATTATCATTCTCCAGTCATTTAATACTACAAAGGGGGGAGAATATGGAAAACAATGAAAAAATCACGTTTCGATTTGTAAAAAAAGATGGAGAAGAAATTAATTTGGGAAATCTTGCTGATAAACGAAAAATTGTCATTGTCATTAATAATCAGATTACATTTGCACCGAATACAACACAAATTGCCAGTGGAGCCGGACAAAATAGTGCAGCAGGAAGTAATGCAGCAATCGATTCATCGAATACCCGACAGCAAGAAACGGTGGGCGCTGGAGGCGAAGCCATAAATAAAGGAATTAGTGGGGACCAGATTGAGCCGCATAAAATGAAAAAAGAAACTTCGGATGAAGAGGCAGAATTTGTACTTATCATCAATAATCAAATTAATAAAACCCGTAAGGAACAGGCTAGTGCTACTCAAGTGGCAAGTGGTGGTGGAGAAGACAGTGCAGCGGGAACCAACGCTGCCATCGAAAGTTCTAATACTAAACAGCAACATGCAGTAGGAGGCGGAACGGATAGTTCGGCAGAAAATGCAGGTGAAGAAGGCGACCAAATAGAAAAATGCGATTAAAGAAAAGAGGCTGTAATTATTTCGCAGCCTCTTTTTCTTATTATGGATTAATTGGTCTATTACTTACCCAACCAAATTAGGAATATATTAAATATCTTGATGGATCATATACTGTCCATAATCCTATCCGTTGAGAAGTATTTGGATTTTTATATACTGCGATTGATCCATAAGGTTTTCTATGACTAGCTAAAGTATTGTCAATATATACTGCAAGGTCATAAGGCTGAAGTTGTATTTAATAAAAAGTTGTAGCTTCTGATTTTGATGATGCGAAAAATCAAATTCGTCAACTCGAATTGTCTTTTGCCACAGAAGCATGTGCTTCTTTTTTTGAAGAGCTATTAGTATTTGTACAGTTTCTAGTAATAAGTTTTGGATTATACATTCAAAAATAGAAAAAATATATCCAACCTTATTTAGCAATGAAGCTTAGTAAGAAGCGTGTGGATATAAAAATCGTTATTGGATAAAAAATCAAAAGAGCACGCCTATAAACGTACTCTTAGAAAGATAAGAAACTTATGAGTGGAGGAAATCTCCATATAATAACATATGCTTGTCTACTTTAAATGTGTAAAATTTATAAACAAAAATGCTATTTTATTAAGAAACGAGAAACGGTAGATAAGTAAGTACGTATATTATCGGATGTTAGTTGTTTTAATGAAAAAGAAACCTTTATAAAAAGGTTTCTTTTTCATTAAAATTAACAATCATAATCATTGTCGTATTCATGGTTACATTCATCGCAAGGGTTGTTCTGGTCATCACAGCAAATACAAAATGTTTTATTGATAAATATATCAATAAAATCAAATGTATCGGAATTATTTGTGAGAGTAAGGCTTTGTAAATCTTCTACTTGAAAGATCCTTGTTTCATTAGGAACTAAAGTTGCATTAATTGGTATGTTAGAACTTCTTGTTTGAACTGTTACTTCAATGGGACCGGAATCGTTAGGAACAGATAGTTGAAGTAAAGTTTTGTTGTGATTAATAGTAAAATCTTCAAATACTGTTCTTGAGGTATTAGGGGGTACGATAATATCGAGAGGTACATTTCCAGCTAAGGTAGTTCCCGAACCAGCAATCGTGTGAGTTTCGACAAAACAGTTACTATCTTCGTTAATAGAATATGAATGCTCTTTATAATAATCATTTTGTTCATTGCAGCAGATGCAAAACGTTTTTTGGATATAAACACCAATGTCGCTACTTGTATTATTATTATTTGTGAGAGTGAGGCTTTCAAAATTTTCTACTTGAAGAATTCTTGTTTCACCTGAAGCTATTGTAGCGGTAATCGGTCTACGAGAATTTCTTGTACGAATAGTTACAACAATTGGTGCAGAAGTACCAGGAACATGAAACTGCAGTAATGTTTTATTGTGATTATTAGTAGCATCTTCAAAAACTATTCTTGAAGTGTTAGCTGGTACAATAATATCTAACGGTATATTTGAGCCAGCAATCGTATGCGTTTTAGTGAAACAGTTCTCTTTTTTATTGTGAGAATATGAATAGTTTTTATAGTACTTTTTACCATGTTTATAAAAAAAATCAGCCATTCTTTAATCTCCTATCTTCTATTTGTCTATATATTATATTTAATGAGGATAAGAACTGTTTGTACAAGGTAGAAAAAAGTTCTATTTAGGAGAATAAGAGAAAGAATTTTAGATGTATGTTCTGTAGAATTTGTTTCAGTTAACCCAAATATAAGAAATGTATAGCTAACCTTTTTACGATATTAATAGTTAGGAAAGCATAGATCGGGAAATACAGTTTGGTATTCTGGGATTAACCGAAGATCAGTAGTTAAGGTCGCATAGTGAGTATAGTTTTTTTCTAATTTTTCAAGTGTTGTTAAATGATGAGAACCTAAACCACGCTGTACACTATGTTTAGAAAGAGTGGGTCCAATTTGTAATTTTCTTTTTTTCATAGCCTCGTTCCATGGACTATAAAAAAATTTTAAAACGAAAGCAGGCTGCATGTAAATGCTATATGGATAATGTGAGCCATGTCTGCCGACTCTGTAGTCACCATGAAAAATATTGTGAATTAATCTACCGTTGAGATAAAGCAGATTGGGACTGGGTTGGATTAAAATACCGTGATAACGTTGTTTGACTAGTGGAATACTGTATCTTGGATTAGAATAGCCGTGAGAAGGTTCATCGATCATCATTATAACTCTAATGGAAAACATGTTCCCTCCATTAGAGTTAAGTGAAGTGAAAAATTGTTCTTTATTAAAACAACAAAGAAACTCTGTCGTATTTAATACCATTTTCCATCCAGTAACTTCTTTTTCAATTTCCATAACTTCTTGATCAACTAAATAGGCATCAAATTCTAATACTTTTGAATTGCGAATTTCCCAATGAGGTGCAAATAACTTACATATTTCCACTGAACGGTCAGTAGATCCTCGGTTAATTAGAATACCGTGATCAAATAGTTTTGTATGATGCATTAACCACCATGGAAGTAAATATTCTTCATTGTAAAAATGAGAAATTAAAGTAGTCTTAATGAAAACCTCCTCCTTATATAACACACTTCTTATTTAGTATGATATGGTGGGAATCTTATCGTTAGAAGGTTCTCACCTTAAAACTAAAAAAACAAAGATGATAGGTGGAAGGATAATTATTTATTTCAGATTGACTGTTAAATTAAGAATTAGGATGGTTATGGAGCTAGTTGATAACAATTGAAATAGCGCTAAACACTAATAAAACTGCCATAATAATGTTAAATATTCGGTTATGTTTTAATAAAAGTTTTTGAAACATCGACCCGAATAGACACCAACTAAATGTACTCATTAAACCGACTATGCCTAAAAACAATGAAAAGAATAGGTAACTAGAATATGAATGGTAGTAAGGGAGAATAAAAGTTGATACTACAGTCAGTCCGAATAAAATTCCCTTCGGGTTAACAAATTGAAGCATAATTCCTACTAAAAATATGTTTTTATTACTTTTTTCATTTGTATCTGTATTGCCTTTACTAGTGAGTATTTTAAAAGCTAAATACAGCATATAAGCTACACCTAAAATTTTTAAAGGGAATTCAATTAATGGCAGAATATTTATAAGTACAATATTAAAGAAACTACATAATGAAGTGATAATAAAAAAACCGAAAGCCACACCTAGGCAAAATGTAATGCTTCTTTTTAATCCATATTGCTTGGCGTATGTCATAGCTAAAAAATTGTTAGGGCCTGGTGTGAAGCTACTAACAAAGACAAATAATAAAAAAGAAAATATAGGCATTTCAAAAACCCCCTCTTATTCGTGTGTTATAATGACCGAAAAGAACAATATAACGTGTGCTTTTTATTATACATAATGGTCGTTATATTGTATATGGTATAGGAGTGTTTTTTATGGAGGAAATTCAAATTACCCTTGCAAAAAATTTAAAAGCTATTCGAGAGAAAGAAAAGCTGAGCTTAGAAAAGGTTTCTCAATTAAGTGGTGTAAGTAAAACGATGATTGGACAAATTGAAAGAGGAGAATCAAGCCCGACCCTAACAACAATATGGAAAATTGCCAATGGATTGAAAGTGTCTTTTACTTCTTTAATCAATAATCCACAGCCAGATACGAAAGTTGTTTTACGAAATGATGTTCAAGTATTATCTGAAGACAATGGGAGATATAAAGTGTATCCTTCGTTTCCTTTCCAAGATGATAGACATTTTGAAATCTATACTGTTGAAATTGAAACAGAAGGAAAGTTATATGCTGAAGCGCATAAAGAAGGAACAGAGGAATTTATAACTGTGTTTGATGGTGAACTGACAATTGAGGTAAATAATTGTCAATATAGATTAAATAGTGGAGACTCAATCAGGTTTAAGGCGGATAGACCTCACGCTTATTATAATTCAGGAAGTACGTTAACTCGGTTGAGTATGACAATTTATTATCCAGCTTCATAAGTTTTTATGTACATAAAAAATATAAGGGAAGCGTAATTATAAAACCATCTATACAAGGTGGTTTTTATTATGTGAAAAATACAAAAAAAAAGACACTCATTTGAGTGTCAACACAGTATTTCTCTCGCGTATAGGATTGGAGAATGTTTCTCAAATACATATTGAGATGATTAGTAAAGGAGAAACTGTCTTCATAAATAACTTAACATTGATAGCGTATAGAGTAAATTGATAATGTTTATCCGAAATATTTAGTATAGATAGTTTCTACTATCTATATAGGGGAATGGCATTTAAAGCTAAGAAGAAAAAATGAATCATTTATTAATCAACTCGTATAATTGTTAGAGAGGCGCCAGTTGATCCACCACCGACTAAATTGACAATTGATAAGAGACCGAATAATTGAAGAGAAATAGTATTACCTGCATTTAGTATTGCAATTAAATTATTATTATAACTTGAAGTAGATAAGGCAGGAGATAGAATTGAGCCCAGAAGTGATGTAGATCCGTTTAAAATTAGTCTTGAACCCGCAAGAAGTACAGTTGTAGTATTAATTTAATAAGAAAGATAATAACGTCCCGTTACAGGGACTGTAAATAAATCATTCGCACTATTGACTGCAAAGCTATCAAGGCTTTAATTGTTTGAGAGTGGTATGTTAGTACCGCCTAGTACAACTGAAACTGTTCCACCCACTGTATTATTTGCAAACATAGAATTTGTTGTAACGTTTATGCCGGTACTACCCGTGGGTCCGGTATTACTCATGGGTCCAGTACTACCAGTAGGACTAGTTAGTCTATAAGGAAGGATAATTGTACGTCATTATTTTGGGGATTTTCTCTATCTTTATTTTTAATTAAAATCACCTCATTTTTATGATAAAGGAGATACTTTTCATATATTCTATTAATAATATTTTTTATAGTAACGGCATGCTGTTTAAAATACATTCATTTTTAGTAAGTTACATTAAATTTGATTTTGTACAAAGATTTTAATCGAGAGATTAATAGTGTTTTTTTAGATAATTCTTTTAACATTTCGGAACATCTAACATTTAATAAATACTATAGAAGGGAGATGCAAATTTGAATCGATATGACAAATTACCAATGTCTAAGGAAGTTATGGATTCTAAAAATATTGGTCCTACATTTCCACCTCTTCCGTCTATTAATTTTCCAACCGGAGTGACAGGAGAAACAGGAGCGACAGGAGAAACAGGAGCAACCGGAGCAACCGGAGAAACAGGAGCAACCGGAGAAACAGGAGAAACAGGAGCAACCGGAGCGACAGGAGCAACCGGAGCAACCGGAGAAACAGGAGCAACCGGAGCAACCGGAGCAACCGGAGCGGCAGGAGCAACCGGAGAAACAGGAGCAACCGGAGAAACAGGAGCAACCGGAGAAACAGGAGCAACCGGAGAAACAGGAGCAACCGGAGTAACCGGAGAAACAGGAGCAACCGGAGAAACAGGGGCAGCAGGAGAAACAGGAATAACAGGAGTAACCGGCCCAACAGGAGAAACAGGGGCAACAGGAGAAACAGGGGCAACCGGAGCAACAGGAATAACAGGAGCAACAGGAATAACGGGAGTAGCAGGAGCAACCGGAGAAACAGGGGCAGCAGGAGAAACAGGCCCAACCGGAGCAACCGGAGCAATAGGAGCAATAGGAGCAACCGGAGCAACAGGAATAACGGGAGTAACAGGAGCAACCGGAGAAACAGGGGCAGCAGGAGCAACAGGAATAACGGGAGTAACAGGAGCAACCGGAGAAACAGGGGCAGCAGGAGCAACAGGAATAACGGGAGCAACAGGAATAACGGGAGTAGCAGGAGCAACAGGAATAACCGGCCCAACGGGAATACCGGGAACAATCCCAACAACAAACCTATTATATTTTACTTTTTCAGATGGGGAAAAACTTATATATACTAATGCAGATGGTATAGCACAATACGGTACAACACAAATCTTATCACCAAGTGAAGTTTCTTATATTAATCTATTTATAAATGGAATTCTTCAACCACAACCTTTTTATGAAGTTACAGCTGGTCAGTTAACTTTATTAGATGATGAACCACCCTCACAAGGATCTTCAATTATCCTACAATTTATTATTATTAATTAAAAAAGACAGATTCTTAATGGAAAAAGGAATCTGTCTTTTTTTGTTCTAAATTACATTAGTTAAAATTAAGTGACGATAAATTCAATTGTTATTGGGATTCCACCGTCTAATACATCTCCGCCAGGAATTGTAATAGCACCAGTAGGACCTGTGGTGACACTGGAGTTCACGCTAGGTTGAATTATCCCGTTTACATAGAGGTTGTAATACGTAAAAGTCGGAAAGGCAGTTGCAGTAGTACCGGCATCGTTTAAACAAGCTGTTGCAGCAATTGTAAAAGCTGCACCTGTTCCTGTTCCAGCTCCTAGTGTAGATGTAAATCTTCTAGAAGCGATAAATGGTTGAATAATTGGCAATTAAATTTCACTCCTTTAATTATTTTTTGAACGAAGTATAGAATAACTTGTCCACTATATTGTATGAAAGTTTTTTATAATAGAAACGGCTTCATGATTATAGAAGGAACACAATATTAGTAAAGGTATCATTTTTAATTAGTTGAAAGAATGATGTTGTTACTTGTAGAATATATGCTAATGATTTATTTATGTTTTAATTTTTAAATGAAAATGTGCTTTTGGACCTAATAGATAAACGTGGAAAAATAAAATAAACTCTTAAGTTTAGGTGTTTAATCTAAGCAGTCAATTATTAAAAACATATAATTAATATGTGAGTCATGAGCATAATTAAATTACGTTTTCAAGTTTGATTATAATTCATGTTTCCTATTTTAAGAGAAACATATAACTCAACTACTTTTTACAATCGCATCTTTTATAGTTCTTAGAATAGGAAAACACTCAACTATAAGAAAAGTAAGGAGGAAATAAATGTCAAATAATAATTGTTTTGGTCATAATAACTGCAATCCAATTGTTTTTTCAGCAGATTGTTGTAAAAATCCACAGTCAGTTCCTATTACTAGGGAACAATTAAGTCAATTAATTACTTTACTAAACTCATTAGTATCAGCTATTTCAGCATTTTTTGCAAATCCAAGTAATGCAAACAGATTAGCGTTACTCGATTTATTTAATCAATTTTTAATTTTCTTAAATTCCTTATTACCTTCTCCAGAAGTTAATTTTTTGAAACAATTAACTCAAAGTATTATAGTTTTATTACAATCTCCAGCACCTAATTTAGGACAATTGTCAACATTATTGCAACAATTTTATAGCGCCCTTGCACAATTCTTCTTCGCTTTAGATCTTATCCCTATATCCTGCAACTCAAATGTTGATTCTGCAACTTTACAACTTCTTTTTAATTTATTAATTCAATTAATCAATGCTACTCCAGGGGCGACAGGTCCAACAGGTCCAACAGGTCCAACAGGAGGCGGAGCGACAGGAGCAACAGGAGCAACAGGAGCGACAGGAGCAACAGGAGCGACAGGAGCGACAGGAGCAACAGGAGGCGGAGCGACAGGAGCAACAGGAGCAACAGGAGCAACAGGAGCGACAGGAGCGACAGGAGCAACAGGAGCAACAGGAGCGACAGGAGCAACAGGAGCAACAGGAGCAACAGGAGCAACAGGAGCGACAGGAGCAACAGGAGCAACTGGTGGCGGAGCTATTATTCCGTTTGCTTCAGGTACAACACCATCTGCGTTAGTTAACGCGATAATAGCTAATACAGGAACTCTTCTTGGATTTGGATTTAGTCAGCCTGGAGTTGCTTTAACGGGTGGAACAAGTATCACATTAGCGTTAGGGATAGGTGATTATGCATTTGTAGCACCACGCGCAGGGGTTATTACGTCATTAGCAGGTTTCTTTAGTGCAACAGCTGCATTAGCTCCATTAACACCTGTTCAAGTGCAGATACAAATATTAACTGCACCAGCAGCAAGTAATACGTTTACAGTACAAGGCGCACCTCTTTTATTAACACCAGCATTTGCCGCAATAGCGATTGGTTCTACAGCATCAGGAATCATAGCTGAAGCTATTCCAGTAGCGGCTGGGGATAAAGTATTATTATATGTTTCATTAACAGCAGCAAGTCCAATAGCTGCAGTTGCTGGGTTTGTAAGTGCAGGTATTAATATCGTCTAACATGTTACAATGTTTGTTTGAAATTTAAACAGGCATTTGTATATAGCCCCACCTAATTTTATTAGGTGGGGCTATATTTTTTGTGGGAAATTAGAAATAAATCAATTGAAAAGTTACTCTTTGTTAAGTTGGTATATAAGAAAAATCAAAATTTATGATTTACACTTTATTGTTTATGGAATAAGTTATATGGTTTGAAAAATTACATATAAACAAAAAAGATGAATTCTATTAAAAACAGAATTCATCCATTAAATAAACTATATTCTAGTGGGTTAAATTGTTAATCATGAGCGGTGAAATGTCATTGCTCAAATTAGTAATAAACTATTTATTTTTATTACAGTTACATCCTTTTTTCTTTACATAGCCTTGCTCGGCTAAATCTCTTTGTGACTGGGAATCGGAAGATTGAGAGTTCGAAGATTGAGAGGATGCTGAAGAGCTACTATTTTTATTATTAGAGTAGTTTTTTCGATAGTTATAATTACTCATAGTACTATCACCTCCAATTAAATATATAAATATTATATGTATGTACTCTATTAATTGTTACGATAAAAAATCTCCTCGATATTTTCCGAGGAGATAAATGGTGGTTCTATTAAAATGATACTAATTAATACCCCCAGTAAAGAGGGAAGTAATAAGAATCTTGGTAATATAGATTTTGTTGTTGAGTAGGGGGCTGAGTTGACTGATTCATCATGTCGCGGTTTTGATTACAGTTCGCCGGGGGACCAATTACCGTAGTTGATTGAATTGGGGATACTGCTTGTTTCCATTGTTGTTCATTGAGGCAATAAGTATGAGCCATCATATTAGCGGGAGTTAATCTTAAAATATCAGAACCAAAAATAACTTCTGGGGTTGGGGCATCGAATATAGCTAATAAATGAGTATTATCTGCTGAAGCAATTTCATAATGCCACCACGCTTGTGGAATGTTGGCAACTTGCCCTGGCTTTATCGGTAAGTTTAATATTTGATTCGTAAATGGATTAAGTAAAGAAACAACAGCAGATCCTGAAATACAGTAAACGAGTTCAGCTGCATTTTGATGAATATGTGGTTCTACAACATTCCCTGTACTTAAATAAATATCTAATAAAGAAGTATTTTCTAAAGTATTTAATTGTTTCATGCCAAGTACATTTATATAATTTTGGGCATCTTTCTTAAAAAAATTACTTTTACTTAAATCATGAGTGAAATTAGTTGAGGGGGAAGTGTAGTCGATATTAGAAGTCAATTGTATTACCCGCCTTTCTATAGGTAAGTATGGATACAACTTTAGGATATGTGCCTAGTTTTAGTTATGTGCATTTGTCTGTATCATAATAAATTCACCTGTTTTATAAAGAATATAGGTTGTGCTTCTTATTTCTCATAATGTAAATACGGATAAAAATTAGAGCGAACTAATGAAAGTCGGAATTATTGATGTTAGGTTAGGAGTAAAAATATTGAAATTTATTTCGTATATTTTAATGGTTACGTTATATGAAAAGACCAATGCCTTATAGAAAGGAATTGGCCTTTTATTTAAGATAGTTTTTGATGAATCATTAATTGTGCTTTAGCAGTATTGGCGTAATTTAGCCATTCTATTGCCAAGTTTTGTTTTGAATCAAAATGGATTTCAATTACGTCTAAATGAGATATCTTTGTTTTAAGTGGAACAGGCATCCCATTTACTTTTACTTTTTTCATGCTATGTGCAATTTTTGGAAATGCAGAGAAAGAAAAATCAATGATTGTAGCACCATCAGGTAAATAAACTGGTTGTAAATCTGTAGTATAAGCTGTAATAGTATTTTCAAATAGTTCATACGATACTAAACTACGGAAAGTGATTGGATCTGTAGTTAATAAATTGTTATTCACAATTGTATCATCCATTATTTTATAAGATATTGCTTGAATATTTGCAGTTCTATCATTCAATAAAGAAAAAATACCGTTATCTTTCAACGTTTTTGCTATTTGTGTTTGAATGATAATTGTTTGTTCAGCATCATTCATATTGACTTTAGTTTTTAAGTTGTTATTAAAATGGCTATTTTCAAGTGCTATATTATCCTCAAAATAGTTTATAGTTGGTTTATATAATTGATGTATTATTCCAAGAATTTTATAGCAATCTAGTACACTTGTAGTTGTAATACAAATTTGTGAAATACCTGATACATTTTGTATTTCTTGTAATTGTGAGTACGCAGTATATACTGGGGGAAACTCATAGTTTATTTCAAATGAAAGGTTTGTATTAGAAAAAGAATGTATCCCTTTTCTTAAATGAGTTATATTTTTTTGAAGGTGTGGCACATATTCGGTTAAAAATTTATGTACTTCAGTATATCTTTCTTTATGTAGATATTGAAAAGCAAGATTTTCTAATTCATGCTGGATTGTATATAACCCTAATCGCTTTGCAAGTGGCGCAAATAGTGTTAATGTTTCATTCGCATAAGCTACTTGTTTTGCGGGTTTTTTAACACTCAATGTTTTTATATTGTGAAGGCGATCTATAACTTTAATAATGCCAACACGTATATCTTGTTGAGAGGATACTAGTAATTTTTTAAAATTAATTGCTTCGTATAATACTTTATTTTGATCTTGTAGTGTTTTTCCTTTTGTTAATCCATTTACAATATATTGAATAGTCGCACCAAAATGTGATTCAATTTCTTCTAGAGAGTATTCGGTATCTTCTACAACATCGTGTAATAAAGCAGCAATCACTGTTGTAATGTCAGCTTTATAATTTAGCAGTATTTCTGTAATCGCGAAAGGGTGAATAATATATGGTTCTCCAGTTTGACGGTATTGTCCATCATGTGCTTGCTCTGCAAAATGTATAGCTTTTTTCAAAAGCTTTAATTCATCAGATCGTAGATAATTTGCCTTTTGTAATAATACCTTGCTCATATATATCCATCCCTTAAATTTATTTTTAATAATAATTCTATATAATAGAATAAATACCCTTTGAAATTGTTTTAAGTGTGTAAAAAAATAAAGATATTGAGATTAAACTATATTCGTATATCCATTCATACTTTGGATTGATGGAAAAAAGTAATGAACGTGTTAATTTAATATTACATCAATCATTAAAAAGGGGTGAAGGTTCATGTCATTTAGTGAAATGATTAGAAATGAAGTACTTGGCTGGGCAGGTGTTTCTGAAAAACCGCATCGATTTGGTGGTATTGAAATAAATTATGGTAAGAAAGAACTTGGTCATTTGCATGGCGATAAGTTAGTTGATTTACCATTTCCAAAGGTAAAGCGGGATGAATTAGTGAGCCAAGGATTGGTGAAACCACATCACGTATTACCTGAATCAGGATGGATAAGTTATTATATAAAGAGTGAAGAGGATATTCCATTTGCAATTGAGTTATTTCGTATGCAATATGACAGAATAACAAAATAATGAAATAAAATAGATAAGTAAAAATATATTTTCATGTCACATCCCTCCTTAATCGTTCGTCTCGTATGTAGAACGGATAAGGAGGGATTTTATTATGAAACATTTTGATGTAGCAATTGTTGGTGGTGGGCTTGCTGGATTAACAGCATCTATATATTTAGCGAAAGCTGGAAGGAAAGTTATTGTATTAGAAAAGTCCAGTCACTTCGGTGGTCGAGGGATGACTATAAATAAAAACGGCATTTGTATGAATCTTGGTGCACATGCTTTATATAGAGGTGGAGAAGCGTTTATAACTTTTAATGAGCTAGGAGTAAATCTTCCAGGTGGAATCCCATCTACAAAAGCACATGGAATATGGAAAGGGGATATTTATACCATTCCAACAGATTTTCGCTCTATTTTATCAACACCGTTACTTTCATGGTCTGCAAAAGTACAGTTCGCTCGTCTTATGATTCATTTAGGAAACTTAGATGTAGAAAAAGTTCCGAAAATAAGCCTAACTACATGGGCAGAAAATGAAATTAAAGATCCAATGGTTCGAAATATATTTTATGCATTATGCCGAACAACAACATATACGTATGCTCCTACAATACAATTAGCATCTTCCGTACTAAAGCAAATACAGCTTTCTATGAAAGAAGGAGTACTTTATGTAGATGGTGGTTGGGAGACGATAATAACAAATTTAAGAGGAATAGCGAATACTAGTGGTGTAAAATTTCTGGCTAAAAAGCATGTTTTAAAAATAGAGCATTGTGAAGGAAAACAAAGAATACATTGTTTTGACGATGAAGTATTTGAAGCAGGGGCAGTTATTGTAACAACTCCACCGAAAGAGGCATGTAAAATTATAAAAGGTACAGAAGGAACAAGTTTGCAAAAATGGAGTGAACAATCTATACAAGTGACCGTGGCAGCGTTAGATATTGGTTTAAAACAATTACCGAATCCTTTGCATCATTTTGCATTGGGATTGGATCAACCTATATTTTTCACGAATCAATCGAGAGCAGCTAAATTAAGTGAAGATGGATCAATTGTAGTGAGTCTAATTAAATACCATAACCCTGTACTAGAACTGAATCATATTCAAGAAGAGAAAGAACAGTTAGAAAATATGATGGAATTGTTACATCCGAATTGGAAAAGAGAAGTTGTTGCACAGCAATATTTACCGAAAATTACGGTAGTACATGATTTTCCTCATATTGACCGTGTTGAAAAACCAGGCCCTAATATACCTGGAATGCCAGGTGTTTACGTTGCAGGAGATTGGGCTGGGCATGATGAAATATTAGCTGATGCTGCGGTAGCAAGCGGGAAACGTGCAGCGTTACACATTTTAAAGCAATTTGAAAGTGAGGCAGTTCATCATGGAAACGGAGCAGTTATATGAAGCGTATCAACCATTATTATTTTCGTTAGCATATAGAATCCTTGGGAGTGTTATGGATGCTGAAGATATCGTCCATGACGTATTTATATCGTTTAATAATATGGAGGACGTTCAATCTATAGAAAATATGAGAGCCTATTTATGTAAAATGGTAACAAATCGCTCAATTGACAAATTACGTTCGGCAGCACATAAACGTAACGTATATGTCGGAATGTGGCTGCCAGAGCCATTTGTGGAAGAGATTGATGATCCATCAGAGTCATTTGTAATGAAAGAATCAATTTCTACGGCATATTTATTACTTTTACAACAACTGACTGAGGTAGAGAGGGTTGTTTTCATATTAAGAGAGGTTTTTAGTTATGACTACGAAGAAATCGCTTCGATTGTAGAAAAGAGTAGTGTGAACTGCCGAAAAATCTTTCAACGTGCACGAAAAAGTATTTTGGATAAGCCGAAGCAGTCAACATTAAGTACGAAGAAGATGGCTGCTTACGTGGAGAAATTTGTATCATCATTGCAGTGTGGGGATGCGCAAGGCATGTTAGAAGTATTAAAAACAGATGCGATATTGAAAGCTGATGGTGGTGGTAAAGTTACAACTGCAATTCATCCAATTTATTCTGCAGATAGAATTATAAGTTTATTCTTTGGAATTGGGAAGAAGTCCCCGGTAGAATACGTTGTTGATTTTAAGATGGTAAATGGTGCCCCAGGCGTTATTGTTAATGTAAATAATAAAGTGACTTATGTGCTTTCATTTACATTTGAGAATGAGAAAATCTCAAACATTTATATGATGGTTAATCCTGAAAAACTTATGCACTTAAATGTAACAGTATAAAAAAAGACGCATTTCTTTAGAAGTGCGTCTTTTTTTTATTTTTCTAACATTTCAAGAGGTACATCTTTTTCGCCGGCTACCTCGAATTTAATTTCCCCGTCTTCTTCATAAATGCGTTTAATAATCGGTATAGTTATCATTAGTTTTTTATGCTGTTTACGTCTTCTAGCAGCATCTAAGTTAATCACGTTCATGTGTAAGCATCCTTTCTTACAGAAATATATAAACAAAAGAAAATGCGTCCGAAAAGGGCGCTTAGTTGAATTAGAAATACCGATTCATTTAAATGGGGTTTAGATTATCTTATAATTGAAAACTGATTGTAAAATAATGTGAATTAAATAATTGCACGTAGAAATTAACTTTACCAAAAAACGAAACAATATGCTATAAAAAATTTTAATTCTTTGTCGTATAACAGGAAAAAGGTGTGCATTTCGCATATAATGAAAAGTAGACGGGCATCATGTACTTTTTCATCATATTGCTTGGAAAGGCGATGGAGAAAATGAATACTCTAGATTCATTATTATTGCAACTTGAACAATATGGAGAAGAGCATGATCGACATAAAGAAAAAAGAGAAGAAAAATTAAGCAATATTTCTCGTGAAATGGGGCAGTTTTTATCAGTATTAGTAAAGGGGTGCAATGCAAAAAAAATTTTAGAAATTGGAACTTCAAATGGCTATTCTACATTGTGGCTAGCAAATGCGGTAGAAGAAACAAATGGAAATGTTATAACTGTAGAACTTTCTTCAGAACGGGTTGGAGAGGCACTTGGGAATTTTGAAAGGGCAAATCTTACACAGAGAATCGATATTCATAATCAAGAGGCTGGGGCATTTTTAGATTCGCAAGTAGATCGTTCATTTGATTTTATTTTCCTAGATTCAGAGCGCACGCAATACATGTGGTGGTGGGAACATATAAAACGCATTTTAGAGCCAAAAGGTTTTCTTGTAATTGATAATGCAACTTCTCATGCGGGGGAATTAGCTGGATTTATAAAGATGATTGAAGAAGACGTTACGTTTGAAACCGTGTTATTAGCTTTTCAAAAGGGAGCATTTGTTGCGCGGAAGAATAATTAGAAGTGGACCTAATATAATTATCACATTGAAAGATAGTATATGTCAAAAGATAGAGCATTGTATGAATTTAAGAAGGTAACTAAATGGAATTTCAAATTAATAGTCAGTGGTGATAAGTAAGGTAAGCTGTGAAGAATCCGTCTTCAGCATGTTGTTCTCTAGGTCTTAAGTCTGAGGAAAATAATGACGAGAACAGGTATACTTATACTATGAAACAGGGAATGACTGCATAAGCAGGTATTTCTTGAAAAATCGATTTCAAGCAAGCAAAAATGTATATGAAATACGATATATTAGATGAAATATAGTGCACATAAATTCGCACATATAAATAAAGGAGCGATTTTGTTGACTGAACTCGAGAAAAAAGAACCTGTATCGATTGTGAAAGATAATAATGTAGAAGTAGTAGTGGATACAGTAATAAAAGATGCAGAGCTTGAAGAACTGAATAAAGAAGCAGATCTTTATGTACAAAAGTTAAATAGCGAGCAAAATACAGATTTATCAAAAGTATTGTCGCAGCTAGGAGACTTAGGGGATAAAGAGCAGCAGGCGGCAGGACAAACGCTATCAGCTTTAAAACGTCCTGTGACAGCGATGATGAATGGAAAGAATGAAGAAATTCCAAATACATTGTTAGAATTACGAAAAGTGGTATCAGAACTTGATCCAAACTCATTAAAAGCAACTGGTATGAAGAAACTTATGTTTAAAGTGTTTAAGAAAAATCCGCTTGAAAATTACGTGCATAAATATCAATCTATAGATAAGCAAATCGAGGAGATTATAAGATCACTTCTCATTGGCCGTGATAACTTGCAAGAGGATACGGTTGGTCTTGAAATGTTAAAAGAGCAATCACACGATAAAATTCACGCTCTTGATAAACAAGTATACTTAGGAAGAAAACTTGCTGGTATGCTTGAAGCTGAGAAACAAAATCCAGAACGTCAAAGGGATATTCCGTTAATAAATGATGCATTAGAAAAGATACTTGTGCGTACTCGTAATATGCAACAAGCGAAAAGTGTATTATTACAATCTATCGCATCTGTAGACATCATTAAGAAAAATAATGAAAAGCTATCAGAGGCAATTCGTAATGCAATTACGATGACGCAAAACGTTATAACGGTTTCAGCTGCAATTCAGCTCGCATTAACAAATCAACGTAAAACAATTGATGCTGTTAATGCGACAAATGAAGCGATTGAATCAATGGTATTAAGCAATTCACAAGCATTAAAACAAAATACAGAAGAAACAACAAAACTCCTTGAAAATCCTGCAATTAGCATGGATAAATTACGTGAATCATTCCAAAATGTATTTGCCGCTATTGAAGCATCTGAGAAATCGTCAGAACGTATTATTGAGTCTAGTAAGAAATTTGTAATTGAACTTGACACATTTAATGATGAGATGAAGCAGAAACTCATTCAGCGTCCAAGGAAATAACAGATTATTTGAGGAGGTGAAAAAATGAGTTTCATTCAAGGAGTATTATTACTATTAGGGTCATTACTTTTAATCGCATTTACTGTCGTTGTTTTAGTTGTATACTTCGGACGTAAACTTTATTTTTCATGGACGAAACCATATAAGAGAGCGCAAGATTCTATTGAAAAATTATCGAACAAATCAACACCGTTTTTACAAGAATTTACGCAGCACCCACTCTTTTATCGCTGGATTCGTACAGAAGGGAAAAAAGAACAAAATACATTAAATACACTTTTCTGTTCATCGGGCCAACGTACGAGAGAGCAAGTTTTCTCAATGTTACCGAAAGAAAAGCAGAAAAAAGTGCATGTGATGGCAAAAACAACGAAAAAGCTTACGAATGAAGATATTGATATTGCAACAATGAAAGTGAAAGATTTCTTGAGACAAGAATCACAGCAAACTGTTAAACCGACAGACTTATCGTTTTATAAATTGTATTTCTATGATCGATATCCAGATGCATTAAATACAATTCAAGCATATAAACGCTCGATTAATCCTTCACTACAAAGAACGGTTGATGACATTACAATTTCAGTATTAAATGCACTTCCGTACTATCAAGAACAACGCATGTTTGAACAACAACATAAACTTGAAACGTTCTTAATGAAAGATTTAACAGCGATGTTATCATTAGTGGTACAATTACCACCATCACAACGTCCTGAAAAAGAAGAAGAACTAAAAATATACTTGCAAAATTTCCAAAAGGAAATGGAAGTAGTAGAGCGTGATATTCGTGACTCCATTGATCATGATTTGAATGTGAAGATGAGAGCAGCGACAGAGAAGTTTAAGAACAAATAGAAAAAACCGCCTTAAAAGTTGAATGTTTCGGCTTTAAGGCGGTTTTTTTAATATAAGGGATTCTATTATTATTTTGCTTTAATAGTTGCTTTACTAGAAGAAATACTCTCATTATGAAGTCGATCTAAAGCTGTCACCACATACGTATAAGTCTCCTCAGATAAAGCTGTTTTATCCACAAAAATTTCTGCCCATTGTGTCTTCCTTACAGTAGTAAGTAAATTGGTTCTGGTGCAAAAATAGAATAAAAGATAATAAAGTGCATAAATTCCTAACGGAATCGTATTTTATGCTGCAAGTCCAAACAATTGATGGATGAATTCTTTCTGATTTTGAATAGACTGGTCCCGTAAATCAACCTGTTCTTTTTTTATCATATGCATGGCTTCTACTCCCGAAAGAATAGATGTAGCTGTTTCAAAATATTTTAACCCTAGCATAGAACGAACTCGCTTCTTTATAAAGCGATGATCTTGTTCTACTATGTTATTCAAGTACTTTTGTTGTCTAAGTTGCATACCATCAGGTATGCTTTTTTCTTTTTTCAACTGTTCAATTGCTATAGGATAAGCCGGGTTCTTATCGACTGTTATAACACGTGGTTTTGAAACATGAAAAGACCGCAAAGCTTTCTTGAAAAAGCGCTTTGCAGCCTTCTGGTCTCTTGTTTTGTTTAGGGAAAAATCAATTGTGTTTCCTTTCGAATCAACAGCACGGTACAAATACATCCATTGACCTTTTACTTTGATATATGTTTCATCGACTCTCCAAGAGTCATTTGTTTGTTTAAGGTGACGACGGATTCGTTTGTCCAATTCCGGACCATACTGATGAACCCAACGCATAATCGTTGTATGAGAAATGGATAAACCCCGTTCTTCTAGCATTTCCACCAAATCACGAAAACTAAGGTTGTACCGTAGGTACCATCTTACCGTTAACAAAATAATATCAGGCTGATAATGCTTCCATTTGAATACATTTTCCTTTTCCATACCAATCACACACCCTTTCTAAAGTAATAGTAACAGTATGTCCAAGATTTATAGATTCATTGCAATTGTCCTTAAGTTTTTGCACCAGAATCCTTTACCCCATACCGAAAAACAAAGGGTATTGGTATACTTTCCTGTTTAAAATATGGTTCGTATAGGAAGTGAATAAGCTTCCTATACGAACCACATTACATATTAATAATTTAGAGGGTTTTAAAAATAAAGAGGTGGTTTTTAAATGTATAATGAGTCAATATATTATCCTTATATAAATTATGATCAATACTTCGATCGTCAATTCTCTGGTCCTCAGATTCCAGGTATACCTGGAATGCCAGGTTTTCCGGGTGTACCAGGCTTTCCGGGTGTACCAAGTTTTCCAGGACAGCAAAGCTCACAAGCTCCAACATCTCCCCCCCCATCATTTATTCCTCAACAATCAACAGCTTCACCATTTGCTGTTGATCCAGGAGCAATTTCATTATGTTTATTTCGAAATACTTATATATGGCTTAGTAATGGTGAACAATTTTGGTATTTCCCAATTTTTGTAGGACCAAGGTCTGTTGCTGGTTTTAGATGGAACGGTAGGTTTTGGGTTATTTTTGGAATTGATACGAGAAGGATTATTTCATTTACATCGTTTTTAAAAATTATAGAGTAACGATAGAGGTTTAATTATATAAACAAAAGAGGTATTTGAATGAAAAAATTTCAATCATTTGATGGTACAATAACTATGATTAACGATTTTGTAACAGGGTCAAACGAAGATATAGGATGTAATAAATTAATGTCCGTAGATAATGGTTATGGGAATCTAATAAATTTTGTAGTGAAACCAAATACGTATTTTATCGACTATGCAACGGTAGTAGTAGGAGATAAAGTAACTGGGTTTTACGATGCCAACGCTCCTGCTCCTCTTATTCTCCCACCACAATTTCAAGCGACTGTTATGGCAAAATATACACCGCATCAAAATGTAAAAGTAGACTATTTTAATGAACAGTTGGAGAGTAGTGATGGAAAATTAAAATTAAATATTTCTCCTTCTACTCAAATTTTATTAACAAATGGTCAATTCTTTACAGGTAATCTTGTAAATCGAAATTTAATAGCTATTTATAGTTTTACAACAATGAGTATACCAGCTCAAACTACACCATATAAAATCATTGTTTTGTGTCAAAAGTGATTTCTATTCTAAAGGGTCTCTCGGTTTATCAAACTACACTCCATTGTAGAATCAAAAATTTTAGCCATCTTATTGACCAGGATCATAGGCATGTCAAGAGACGTTTTGCTAAATCGGTAGGATTTCAAAATCTTCGTCATGCTTCACGTACGATAAAAGGTATCGAGACCATTCATGCCCTATATAAACAACGGCGAAGTCTTCAAAGAGACTCCGCCTTTTCAACGTACAATAGACTTCAACAATTATTAGCTAATTCTTAAACCTTGATCCTTATTTACCATCGGATTGAACAAGATTGTTTCCCCTAAGTTGATGGACATGTATGGTGATCCTACATCCACGAACTTAAGAAAAGCAAATACCTCAAAACAAAAAACACACTCGTTCTGATTAGGAACGAGTGTGTTTAGGTTATCTGAAAGGTACAAACTTCCATGAGCTAGGTTTTTGTGTTTTTCCCCCTAGTACAATCCAACTTTTCTCTGCATTTATATTCTTATAATTTAATGGATAGTCATCTGTAAAAATATTATATTCTGTAGGTTTATCCGGGTTAATTTGAATTTTAAAGTCAGCTAAACTATCAGACTTTTGAGCAAGGTGAATCCAACTAGAATAATTAGACCAATTTAAATATTGAAATTGATCGTAATTTGAGTGCTTCATGCGAAGATATATACTTTCCCCGTGGTGTAGCTTTGCATCATTTTCTTTGTAGAATTCAAATTCTATAGGTGTACCAGATAAAGCATTGTCCTTATTATTTGCAAGTAAAACATAATCGTAACGATTTGCTACATACCATTCAAATGTTAGACCTTGATAAGGAGATTCACTTGGTACGATATAATAGTTTTTCCCTGCTTCTATGACATTTCCTTCTATATCATAGATTAATGCGGTCTCTATACTTGGAGCTTTCACATTTTCAGTAAAAGTTTTAAACCAAAGATTTAAGAAACCTGCTGTATTGCGCTGAGCTTCTCCTAAGCTTCGCTGCACAGCTGGGGTAACCATTTCTTGCCACAATTGCGCCTTACCACTATTATAATACTTAAATGTTTTATCATTAGTAATATTTTGGATTTCAGGTTTAGCTACTCGGGCTGCATAATCAATCCATTCTTCAGGTGTGGATAGAGAGTCGTTATAATTCCCTCCAGTATTGACTGCAAATTGATTTTGAATGGTTGTAACATAATTTTCAAAGTAGCTATGATATTTTATAGCTCTCGTATCAATTGCGGTAAAATTTGCTGCATGCATAGGTTGGGTAGCATCTGTAAAGTAGTGCGTGGCTACTCCTAAGTAATAGAAAGCTTTTTCATAGTCTTTATTTCGTAAATGTTCTCCAGATTCATAAAAGTATTTCTTGCCTTGTGTAAGAGCCGTTGGATTTGTTTCTCCTCTATAATTTTCTTTAGTATCAGGATCATAAAAATGAGATTTCCATCCGCCTTTAAAAACACCGCCTATTCCTGTTCCGCCATCGTTAAACTCTGCATTATAATCTGCATCATATAATCCTTTAGAAAACAGATCTTTATATTGCGGATAATTTAAAAAGTCCACAGCCTGCTTATTCGCTTCAACATTAGATTCTGTTTTCATAATTTCAATAGCTTGTTTTGCAATCCATAAATGTGTACTTTTATCAGAATGATACGGAGCTTCTGCAGACCATCGAGCGGTAATAGGATCATTGTCAGTTAAATCAATTTGATCGAGATGAGCATAACTACTTTGAGGAGCTACTCCTAAAATAGTTAAAGTCATTCCAGCTATACATAGTGTTGATGTGATTTTTTTCATTTTTTATTCCTTTCTAAATATGAAGATATAAGTATTATAAATACATCAATATCATGAAGATAGAGGAACCTAATATGTAATATTGCATATTAATAAATCTATATGAGTATATATAACATGAAAATCACTATAACGAACATGCAGGTTTCCTTTTTTATTTGTTATTTTTATCAGTAAAGTAGACTACATATCAACTTCAGATACTTGTTTTATGATACAAGTAATCAAACAAAAGGAGGGCCATACAAACATAATTACACTATTATTAACAGGGCACTCTTTTAAGTACAGGAGATTATTAGCAGGTGGAGAAAATGTTGAAGATGTACAGACAGATAAACATATTCCATATGAAAAAAATGAATTGCAGCAAACTCTAGAAAAGTACGATTCGAAGGAGTTTGAGTTATAAAAAGAAAATAGATAAATTGACAAGAGAAAATCACTTTGTGTATATCACAGGTGTTTTTTATTTTCATTTTGATATAGGGCTTGAATTAAATTCCCATGTTTTTTTGCAGCCATTCAATAATAAAATGTATTATTGAAAAGCACTATTTATAATTCAAGTAATCAAGGCTATGTATCCATAATAATTCGAACATTCAGAAATTATAATATTATCATAAAAATGAGGTGAGGTTAATAGAAACAGTACATATTAAATGGTATGGAATGTATAGTTTAAATGATTTTTATAATAGAGAAGAAGCTTTTAAGAAGGGAATATTTGCAATCTCTAGAGTATATGCTAAGAATGAAACATTGATCTATATAGGAAAAACCAAAAGAAGCTTTATACAAAAGATAAGGGAACTTAATAAAGATTGGATTTTTGATGAAAGCGAATTAAAGATTACATTAGGAATAATAGAGTCTCCTAGTGGTGAAAGTTACTCTGAAAAAAAGGTAAAAGAGATAAAATCCCTTTTGATTTTACGACATACCCCAGTAGAAAACAACACATCTTTATTGTACCATAGAGGGCAGTTTAATTTGAAAATTATAAATAAGGGAAGAAGGGGCTTAATTGTTAAAAAGATTTCTACAGGAGATCTAATGTGGACGTAATTGGAATCACCTTTGAATAAAATTGAAGGTTTCTTACGAACAGATGCTTATCAATTTTTAATGTATTAAAATATTTTTGAATAACATATGTCAGATGCTTGAAACAACACAAATTTTATTATGATATGAAATCTTGTATGGGAATTGTAATTCATTTCCATTGTTTAATGAAAATATTAAGAATTATAAGGATAATGCATAAAGATTAGAAGAGAAAATAAACTCGGAGGTTTAAAAAATGGGACAAGGAAGCAGGTTTCAAGAAAAACAACAAAATCGTCGTAAAAAGGTGATTTTTAATATTGCATTTACTTTGGTATTAGTGACAGTTGGTATAGTGACATACCAGTTGTTTTCCCCTTCTGATACATCAAAGAAAGCAATTGCTCAAGAAAAGAAAGCAACAAAGATAGAAGAGAAGAAACATAAAGAGAAAGAAGCAGCGCAGTTAGAAGAGAAGAAACGTGAAGAGAAAGAAGCAGCGCAGTTAGAAGAGAAGGAACGTGAGGAGAGAGAAGCAGCACTGTTAGAAGAGAAGAAACGTGAAGAGAGAGAAGCAGCACTGTTAGAAGAGAAACAAAAAGCAGAAAAATCGGTAAAAACGAGCGAAAATGAAAATAAAGAGGGAGAAAAAACGGCATCTCAAGAAAAGGGTTCTCAAACTAATTCTTCTTGGAAGGCAATTGGTACAGAGCAAGGAGCAAAACCTGCAATGCAATTTAAAGAAGGAACAGTAGATTGGAATGAGATGAAAAAAGCAATTTCTTATGCTGTTGATGTTCCAGAGGGTCAATTGATTTTTGATTTTATTGGAAATAATGGTGAAAATAAAGCCTACGGTAATGTACGAGATAAGCAAAGTAATAAAAAATATAAGGTTGATATTGATTGGGTAGAGAATCAGGGCTGGAAACCAGTATCTGTTCAAGTAGTAAAATAAACTTGGTTCTATATGATGTTTGAATTATTTGACACTCCCACCCCTAAAGGGGCAAGCTGACTAACATCAGTGGTGTTATTGCTACCAAAGGAGAAGTCCATTTCTGGTATCGCTGACGTGCAAGGTTGCGGTGTGTCATCACCACTCTCACGACAGACCGTATAGGTTCGGGAGCTACGGTACTATCACCATACCGTACAGGTTCGTGTTCAGATGTTTAGCGTCTTGTTCTTGACGACACATATCATTTTACCGGTAGCATGAATTCGGCGTCATCTCAAACAAATGAATAACTCATGGAGAGTGGACGAAACATACATAAAAATAAAAGGACAATGGATGTATTTATATCGTGCCGTTGATTCTGAAGGAAACACGATTGACTTTTATTTGAGTAAATCTAGAAATCATAAGGCTGCAAAGCGCTTTTTCAAGAAAGCTTTGCAGTCTTTTCATGTTTCAAAGCCTCGTGTTATAACAGTCGATAAGAATCCTGCTTATCCAATTGCTATCGAACAGTTGAAAAAAGAAAAAAGCATACCTGATGGTATGCAACTTAGACAACAAAAGTACTTGAATAACATAGTAGAACAAGATCATCGCTATATAAAAAAGCGAATCCGTTCTATGTTGGGATTTAAATCATACAAAACATCAGCCGCTATATTGAGTGGTGTTGAAGCCATGCATATGCTCAAAAAAGAACAAATTGATTTGCAGGACCAGTCTGTCCAAAATCAAAAAGAATTTATCCATCAATTGTTTGGACTTGTAATATAAGATACGATTCCGTTAGGAATATATGTGCTTTATTCTCTTTTGTTTTATTTTTGCACCAGAACCCTTTTCCTTGTGTACCCGTAATGTATTCAGACCAAGGACCGTAATTTGAAGGATAGAAAGCATCAGCAGTCGGTTTAATTTGTACAACGACTGCATTCATACCAGTGTTTTTTACATCGTCTAATAGTCTTATAAATTCTTGTTTCTGCTTTTCAATAGGTAAGCCAGTTTTTGAAGGCCAATCAATATTGAGAACAGATGCTATCCATACAGCGCGTAATTCATGTTTTTTGTAAGTAGTATTTACTTCAGCATAAGTAGAGTGAGGGGAAATGAAAGAGAAAGGAGTAAACAAGATGACGATATAGCACATCATTACTAAACGTTTCATAATCATTTATACGCCTCCCTATTATACGATTATTTAAAATAATATATGATGTTAGGTTGGCCCTGCAATTGAGAAAAATAAATATTGAAACATTAATTTAATAGGAAAAATATTTTTAGTGAAATTTACTTTCAGTATAACTAAATCGTTTCATTTCTTCATATGCTTGTTAGTAAAGTGAAACTTTCTTTCATTTGAAAGAAACAATTTATAAGTATAGGAGGATTCAATAATGAAAGTTTTATTCGTTTGTTCTGGAGGAATGTCCAGCGCAATTGTTGTAAACGCTTTAAAAAAAGAGGCGGAGAAAAAAGGTGTAAACATGGAAGTCCATGCCATTGGAACAAGTGAGATAGAGGAAGAAGTAAAGAATGGCTGGGACGTTGTAATGGTTGCACCTCAAGTAAGACATAGATTTGACTCTGTTAAAAAATTCGCAGAAGAGGAATCTATCCCGTGCGGTATCATACCGCCACAAGCATACACGCCGCTTGGCGGACCGACTTTATTAAAAACTGTAAATGATTTAATTAGTTAGGGGGAAGCGTTATGAATAAATTTGTCACGTTTCTTGATAGAAACTTATCTGGACCGATGGCAAGGCTTTCTGAACAGAGGCATTTACAAGCAATCCGTGATGGAGTTATTTCAGCGTTACCATTTATTATTGTAGGAAGTTTCTTTTTAATCGTAGCATTTCCACCATTACCGAAAGATAGTTTCATATCAGTTTGGGCATTGAAAAATCAAACAAGTATATTAATACCATATCGTTTAACGATGTTTATTATGTCTTTATATATAGCATTTGGTATAGGATACAATTTAGCGAAAAGTTATAAGTTAGATGCTTTATCAGGGGCACAGTTAGCAGTATGCTCACTACTTTTAACATTGACGCCCGAATTAATCGATAAAAAAGGATTTATGCTTCCGATGACAAATCTCGGGGGGCATGGATTATTCGTAACGATGATCGTATCTATTTTATCAGTAGAGATTTTAAGATTTTGTAAGACGAAAAATGTAATGATTAAAATGCCAGAACAAGTACCGCCGTCTGTTTCACGTTCGTTTGAAGCACTTATACCTGCTGCATTCGTTATTATTTTAATGAGTTTAGTAACTGTCGTTTTTAGTATTGATTTACATCATGTAGTTGATAAATTAGCGGCACCGTTAGTAAAAGCTGGTGATAGTTACTTCGGTGTAATCATTCCAGTGTTTTTAATTACATTTTTTTGGTCATTCGGAATCCATGGTGTGTCGGTTGTTGGAACTGTTGCTCGGCCATTATGGGAAGTATACTTAGGGAAAAATGGTGAAGCAGTTGCTAGTGGAGCAGATCAGTTACCATTCATATCACCAGAGCCGTTATACCAATGGTTTATATGGATTGGCGGTTCTGGTGCGACGTTAGGGCTTGTATTAGCTATGATTGTATTTGGTCGATCAAAATATTCGAAAGCATTATCAAGAACTTGTATTGTTCCTGGTATTTTTAATATTAATGAACCTGTTATTTTCGGATTACCGATTGTACTAAATCCAATTTTAATTATCCCGTTTATCATTACACCACTCGTAACAGCAACTGTTGCATATTCAGCAACTGCGATGGGATTTGTAACGCCAACACATATTATGCCGCCGTGGACATTACCAGCTCCAATTGGTGCATATTTAGCAACAGGTGGGGATTGGAGAGCGATTGTACTCGTATTTATAAACATAACAATATCATTCCTTATTTATTTACCATTCTTTAAAATGTACGACAAAAACATGCTTGAAATTGAGAAAAATGGTGATGGGGAATCTGTTAATCCGTAAGTTTAATATTTTATTTTTGAGTGATAGGCATTTTGTCTATCACTTCTTTCACATGAAGTCCAGAGAGGGTGAAATGGAATGAATATAAAATTTAGTTATAAAGGTGTATTCTTATTATTATTTGGAGTGATATGTGCGAATTTCCTTTTCGTACCTTTATTAAGAATGCTACATCTATCACAAATGCATAGTATATGGCTCGTTACAAGCATTGCGGCAAGTATTTTGCTTACAGTAGTTGTTTCTTTTATTGATGGATCGTTTGCATCAAAAGCTCAGTTATTTTATAGATTTATATTATTTTCGATCGGTTGTACGTTTGTAACTTACATGATTGTTTTTTAGCAAAGGGGAGGTCATGCATGCTATGTATAGTGCAGGGATTATGTCCGGTACTTCATTAGATGGAATAGATGTAGCACTCGTTCATATAGAAGGAAGCGGTGTAGGTTCTAAAGTTGAACTCATCCATTTTACTACTGTGCCATTTAGTAATGATATGAAAAATGAGATCCAGCAGGCATTATCAATAGAAAATTCAAATGTACAACTCATATGCAGTTTAAATTTCAAACTCGGTTTATGCTTCGCCAATGCTGTAAAGGAAGTTTGTAAAGAGGCCAATTTTCCTTTGGGACAATTAGATGTAATTGGTTCTCACGGACAAACGATTTATCATCAGCCAAAGCAAGATGGTAATATGATTCCTTCCACATTGCAAATTGGAGAACCAGCAGTTATAGCATATGAAACGAACACTACGGTTATCTCTAATTTTCGAACGATGGATATGGCAGCAGGGGGACAAGGTGCACCACTTGTGCCATATTCAGAGGTCATTTTGTATCGTCATCAAACTAAAAATAGATTACTACAAAATATTGGCGGAATCGGTAATGTTACAGTAATACCAAGTCATCTAAGTGATAAGAGCGTTATTGCTTTTGATACTGGCCCAGGAAATATGGTAATCGATGATGTATGTCAAAGATTATTTCAGTTGCCATATGATCAAAATGGTAGGATTGCAAAACAAGGAGTAGTTGTAGATGAAATTTTGACATATTGTATGAACCATCCATTTTTGAAAATGAATCCACCGAAATCAACTGGTAGAGAACAGTTTGGAGAAGAGTTTGTAAGTGAATTATTGAAGCGGTTTGAAAAGCATGGTAAAGAAAATCTTTTGAAGACTGTCACGATGTTTACAGCAAGTTCAATTGTTCATCATTATAAGGAGTTTATTCTGCCGTATTATGAAATCGATGAAGTAATTTTAGGTGGTGGGGGCAGTTATAATCGTACACTTGTTGAAATGATACGAAATGGATTGAAGGAAGAAAAGTGCGCGATATTCATTCAAGAAGATATAGGCTATTCTTCAGAGGCGAAAGAAGCAATCGCCTTTGCGATATTAGCAAACGAAACGCATCATCGTAATCCGAGTAATGTGCCAAGCGCAACAGGTGCAAAGCAATCTGTAGTTTTAGGGAATATAACATTCCCTCCAATAAGATGATGAAAATGAGGCGAACATATGAAGTATATGATTGGAGTAGATGGTGGGGGCACGAAGACAGAAGCAATTGCATTTGATCAAGACGGAAACGAAGTTGTAAGAGGTACGAGTGGGTTTGGAAATATATTAATAGATTATGAAAAAGCAGTTTTGCATATTATGGAGGCGATCGATCAATGCAAGAAAGCTTTAATAGATGGGCACTGCGTTTGTATTTGTTTAGGGTTAGCGGGTATAAGTGGAGCGAATACAAATGAATTAACATTACGATTAATAAAGAAATATGAAACGAAAATTGAAGTTTTTAATGACGCAATGATTGCACATGCAGCTGCTTTAAAAGGTAAGAATGGAATATTAACTATAGGTGGTACAGGTGCAATTTGTATAGGAAAGAAAGACGAAGTGTACGAGTATAGCGGTGGATGGGGACATATTTTAGGGGATGAGGGAAGCGGTTATTGGATTGCGTTACAAGGTTTAAAGAGAATGGCAAATCAATTTGATCAAGGAGTTAGACTTTGTCCATTAAGCTTAAGGATTCAAGACGAGTTTCGACTTTTAACATCATCTCATATAAAAAGACTAGTATATAGTTCTTCAAAAGATAAAGTTGCAGCAATTGCACCATTAATTATAGAGGAAGCGAGGAATGGGAATGATGATGCACATAAAATTATTCTGCAAGCGGCTAAGGAATTAACGATAATTACGGTGAATATTTACAACAAGATGCAGTTTGATTTATCACCTTTAATTGCAGTTAGTGGTAGTATATTGTGTTCAGTACCTGAAATATATGCTGAATTTAAGAAATGCTGTGAGAAAAGTATGGGAGAAGTTATATTCGTATCACCATCAGAAATGGCAGTGAAAGGAACATATCATTTAATGAAGGGTGTATATTTTATAAAATAGAAGTATGAGAATTTTTGTATGATTTGTAAAAATATGATGTTAAAATATACAAAGGGATGTAAAGCAAGAAAAAGTACAATATACATAGTCATTGAATATTGTATAAGTACTCCCATGTAGAAAGTGAATGATTACATGATTAATAGTATGCAATTTTTGTATTTGGTGGCTTCTTATTTATTTGGAAACATATTGACCGCTTATATAGTAACGAAATGGAAACATAATGTTGATATTCGTGAAGAAGGAAGTGGTAATCCTGGCGCAAGAAATATGGGGCGCGTATATGGAAAAGGGTCTTTCGTCGCTACATTTTTAGGTGATGCGATCAAAGGGGCAATCGTAGTTTCTATTGCAAAATACCTTTTCGAAGATTCTACATTTGTAATGTTAGCTTTACTGGCTGTTATACTTGGACATATTTACCCAATTTTATTTAAAGGCAAGGGCGGAAAAGGCATTTCAACATTTATTGGAGGTTTAATTGCATTTGATTATTTGATAGCGCTTACTCTTATTGCTGTTTTCATTATATTTTATTTAATCTTTAAAGGATTTACTAAGCCCGGACTAATTACAATCGCTTGTTTACCAGTTTGCATGATTTTGTATTCTTACTCTATTGTTACGACTATTTTAAGTGCACTTATCATTGTACTTATTTTATATGTAAATCGAGAATGAAATGAACTTTTAATAAGTGGAGTTAATCTCCACTTATAATTTTTATTAAATACATAAAGGAGATACAACATGGGGTTAATTTATAAAGTTGCTGATCAAGCTTGGGAATTTGAAAGTATACAAAAATTGAATTATAAAACATTTGTAGAAGAAATTCCGCAACATGAAGAAACGAAAGATCGTGTTCGTATAGATCGTTTCCATGAAGAAAATACATATTTAATTTGTTTAGATGACGATAAGTTAGTAGGTATGGTTGCATTGCGAGGAAAACGACCATTCTCGTTAGATTATAAAATTCCAAATCTAGATTTTTATTTGCAAGAACATGGAGAAAATGTATATGAAATTCGTTTACTTTCAGTAGAACGTGAATATCGAAATGGAAGAGCATTGTTAGGTTTAATTCGCTTTTTACATCGTTATTTGCTTCTAAATGGATATGAATTGGCACTCATTTCTGCTACAACACGTGAACTACCTTTATATGAGCAAATGGGATTCAAATCTTTCCATACGTTAGTTGGTACTGAAGAAGCAGCCTTCCAGCCAATGTATGTTACCCCAGCTATGTTTGAAGAGTCGAGTGTTGGGGGTATTATGACGAAAGAATATACGTTTTTACCTGGTCCAGTGGATATTGAAGAAAATGTTCGAAAGGCATTTTCTACTAAGCCTATTTCGCATCGTTCTAAGTCATTTCAAGTGACAATGGAAAATGTAAAAAAACGTTTACTGCAAATAACAAAAGCAAAACGTGTGCAAATAATGTTAGGAACAGGGACGTTAGCGAATGATGCCATTGCTTTACAGTTGAATTCTTTAAAAGGGAAAGGACTAGTTTTAACAAATGGGGAATTTGGAAATAGGTTAGTGGGACATGCAACACGTGCGCAATTACATTATGATACGCATAAAAAAGAAATGGCAGAGCCGTTTCTTTATACAGAATTAGAAAAAATAATGGCAACTGGAAATTATGAATGGCTTTGGTTTGTTCACCATGAAACATCAACTGGAATGTTAAATAATTTAGAAGAACTAAACATTCTTTGTAAAAAATATCAAATGAAACTATGTGTAGATTGTATAAGCTCAATTGGAGCAATACCAATAAATTTGAAGGATGTATATTTTGCAAGTGGTGTTAGCGGAAAAGCGATTAAATCATATACAGGATTATCTTTCGTTTTTCATAACCACATTGTAAAAGTAAACGAGGCAGTACCTGCTTATATGGACATTGGTATGTACGAAGAAAATGAAAGTATCCCATACTCCCATTCATGGAATTTAATTTATGCATTGCAAGAAGCATTGAAGCGACTTGAAGATGAAGAGGCATTTGAAAAAATAAAAGAGGCGTATGCTTATATTGAACAAGCCATTAATACTATGGGTTTAAAGCTTGTTTCACCTAAAGATCATGCCGCTCAAATTGTTCTTACCATTCAATTAAACGAAGGGCAGTGTTCTAAGGCAGTAGGTGATGCATTAGCATTACAAGGATATATTGTTCATTATGAATCAGCATATTTACAAAAGAATAACTGGATTCAAATAGCATGTCTGAATCACTATAAAGAACGTGATATGAAGAGGATGTTAAATTGTTTGCAGATGTGTGTGTTAAAGAAAGTTCTTTTAACGTAAATGCTTGTATATTTATTATATAATTTCTACAAGGCTATGAGTCACACTTGCTAAGTGTATAGAAGTGCATTTTTTGACAAGAGTTTAAAAGAGAGCGAAAGCTCTCTTTTAAACTTACTTAAATGAATTACCCACAGATTGGAATACCGAGAACTCTCAAAGCTAGTGCTACTTGAAGAGTAATTTCCAATCTAGCAATTTCGATGCCAGCAACTGTGAGTACTAAAAAAGGTTGGCCGTTTACGAACACAATACAACTTTCCATATATACGCCTCCTTTCTAGTGATCTACTACAGTATATGAATGAAACTGTAATACGTTATAGTTGGATTTATGAATTTTATAAAAATAATAGATTTACCCTATGTTTACGAAACAAATGGAGTTTCATAGTGTTAATAATTTAATTGTTAGACAAGGAAGCATCTATAATAAGATGCTTTTTATTATATTTACGTTTCAGCGTGACAATAAATAAAGTTAATCAATGACGAATTGAGAGGGAAATATATTGATAAATATTTGTATGAGGTAAACTAAGAAGGTTTTAGAAAAACGAAAAGGAATTTTTATACTTGTAACATAAAAATTCTAGGGGGATGTTAATATGGAAAAAACTATGATGGTAGAAACAACAAACATGATGATGTCTATGGAAAAAATGATGTGTGAAATGAAGTGTATGAAAATGATGATGAATAACATGATGCAAATGGATGTAGAAATGGATAAGGCAATGATGGTGAAAATGAATGAATGTGATGAAATGATGAAGACTACTATGTCTATGATGAAAGCGATGAAAGAGAAATGTTGTTGAAGTAGCAAAGTATAGCGTAAAATGATGATGATCTTGTAAATTTAAATTAGTAAAGAGCCTGTTTTAGTTGGTAAATTAAAATAGGCTCTTTTAACTATTGTTCAAAAATAAATTGAGTTGACAAAAAAGAACTAAAAGATTATTTTAGTTCTTTTTTCTGTATTAACACTGTTCAAATCATTTGTTTAAAAGCTATAGATGATGGTTAGGCAGTGAGAAAAGACAAGTAAGAGCCTATCTTTCTTCGTTAAATGTGTGCTGAAGTAAATAATGACTCCATTTTTACTTTGCTCTTCTCTCGAATTTCAGCATCCGCATGTCGCATAACATATTTATGCGCTACAGCGATTGCTAAAACATCATCTAATAAGCCAATCCCAATAATAGCAGCTATATCTGGAATGAAATCGATTGTTAATACGTAATAGGATAAAGCGGCTAATATAATGAGTTTCGCTTTAGTAGGTAACTCTTTCTTTTTCATTGTGTAAAATAAAATAATACTTTCATATACGCTGGATTTACCGAGGTTTACTGAGCTTTTTTTGAATTTTTTCCAAAGTGTCTGTTTCTCCATATAAACACTCCTTTTCCAAAAAATAGATTTTTTAAAAGGATGGACAAAGAAGCGAAAGAATAATCAATTTTATTGTTTTTTCTTATTGTATATTTCGATATTTATAAGCGAATACCTGTTCAAAATAAAACAATGCTTGTTAAGCGGATACGAATATGGAGATGGATGAAGAGAAAATCTGTTTTGGAAAGCAAATAAGTTTCCGATAGAGGTTTCAATGAATTATTTGCGTTCTGCAACGAAGGCAGAAAAAACTTTTGATTTCTTAATATCAGCTATCTTGACAATAATTATTAGATTGTTTATAGCGTATATGAATCCGAATACAACAATAATATTGAAAGGAATTAAGGATATAAATAATCAATCACTTACATTCATTCCAATTTTAGCTGGTTTTAATATAGCTAATTACCTCGTTCCTTATGATTCTAGTACTTGCTGGTTCATTTGCTACAAGTATTTTTGCTGATAGAACGTTTTTTATCCCTAATTTACCAAAACAACCATATCGTTTTGGCGTAGGTGTTTATGAGGGCGTAGTAGCTCATAGTACAGCGACTTCTGAAATATTCAAAAGTATGAATCTCGTACATGAAGAAACGCATTTGTTCAATATGCTGTTGATTGAGATGAAACAATCCAAATCGCTAATATAAAATACATTGCATATGGCGGTGGACCTGCTGCTAATAAACGATTTGTACATGTAGAGTTATGTGAAACAGCAGACCATACAAAGCTCGAGCGTTCATATGAAAAATACGTAAAACTTTTAGCGGAAATCTTAAAAGATAACAAGTTATCTGTAGGAAAAGGATTGTGGATTCACTACGATGTGATTAAATACCTTGGCGGTACAGATCATGAAGATCAACTTGATTATTTAAAATCTCATGGGGGATCAGGAGCTCAATCCCGTGCTGATGTACAACGCGCATACAATAATTCTAGTGTGGATGTTTCTGTACCTGAAAGCCACCTAAACCAACAGAAGTACCAACAGCTGTAACCGATGGTATAGCTTATATTAAAGGCTACAACGTTAATTTACGTAAAGGACCAGACACAAGCTATTCTAAGATTCGTCAACTAAATAAATCAGAAGCTTATGTTGAATGGGGCGAAAAGCCTGGTTGGTTAAACCTTGGTGGAGAGCAATGGATTAAGAACAATCCATCCTATGTGAAGTTTAGTAAGAAAAGTACAGTAGATTCTTCTATTGTAGGAAAGCGTGTTGTTTCTAAAGTTAATATTCTACGTTTCTATGATGCTCGATCTTGTCAGGATAAAGACGTGGATGGTTTTGTAGATGTAGGTGAACTGTTTACAATTTTTAGGAAGTTAAATATGGAAGGTTCAGTACAATTTAAGGCGCACAATAGTATAGGGAAAACATATTATATTACGATCAATGAAGTTTATGTATTTGTAACTGTATTACTACAGTATAGTACACTCATAGGAGGTAGTTATGTGTTTGATAAAAATGAAATACAAAAGATAAATGGGATACTTCAAGCTAATGCATTAAATCCAAATTTAATTGGCCCTACACTTCCCCCAATCCCACCATTTACTTTACCCACAGGTCCAACAGGAGGGACAGGCCCAACGGGAGTAACGGGTCCAACAGGAGTAACTGGTCCAACGGGAGTAACGGGTCCAACGGGAGTAACTGGTCCAACAGGAGTAACGGGTCCAACAGGAGTAACGGGTCCAACAGGAGTAACGGGTCCAACGGGAGTAACGGGTCCAACGGGAGTAACGGGTCCAACAGGAGTAACGGGTCCAACGGGAGTAACGGGTCCAACAGGAGTAACGGGTCCAACAGGAGGAACTGAAGGTTGTCTTTGTGATTGCTGTGTTTTACCTATGCAAAGTGTTTTACAACAACTTATTGGAGAAACTGTTATTCTTGGCACTATTGCAGACACACCCAACACGCCCCCGCTTTTCTTTCTATTTACTATCACTTCTGTGAATGATTTTTTAGTTACAGTTACAGATGGCACCACAACCTTTGTGGTCAATATATCTGATGTAACAGGGGTAGGTTTTTTACCACCAGGACCACCTATTACATTACTTCCACCTACCGATGTAGGATGCGAGTGTGAATGTCGTGAACGACCAATTAGACAATTACTGGATGCGTTTATCGGATCTACAGTAAGTCTTTTAGCAAGTAATGGTTCTATTGCAGCAGATTTTAGCGTGGAACAAACAGGACTTGGGATAGTACTAGGGACATTACCTATAAATCCAACTACAACCGTTAGGTTTGCAATTTCAACTTGTAAAATTACAGCTGTGAATATAACCCCTATTACGATGTAGTCTATTTCTTTCAGAAGTATCTGTTGCTACTCGATAAGAAAAGCACAGTTTATTTGTCCACCTTGAAAACGTATTGTTTTCAAAGTGGACAATCTACGTTTCTAGGATGCTCCATCTTGGAAATATAAAGATGGAGCTGGTTCTGTAGATGCAGGGATTTATGATTGATGCAAAAGTGAGTGTCAATGGTTCGCCACAGTACAAAGCACACAGCAGTAAAGGGAAAACATACTATGTTATTGCAAATGAAGCCTATTTATTCATCTAACGCACTATACCTTCATGAGTAATTAACCATGCCACCTTACTCTTTCTATATCTTTCATTTGTAAATTTCTTACTACTATATTATTGGCGTACAATATATGGCTAAATGTATCTAAATGGTTTTCTAAACGGACAAAATTCCCAAATTGATATGGTAAGGCTATAAAAACTATAATGAAAAATAATAAATATCTCTAATGCACTATTAGGATTTTTCCATTCTATATTGCAAACCTTCTTTCTAAAAGATAAGCTCATATGCTAAATCAAAATGAAGGTTATATAATGCTTTCGTATTACATATTAAATTGTAGAACTTAGTTCCTTGATGTACATATTGGTGTAATTTATTTTGAATTGGTGAAACAATGATTTTTAACATTCCTTTAATATCTTCATTAAAGAAGTTATAGGAGGGAATAACTTGGATCATTATTTGATGTAATAGCAAATGTTATTTTATTTTATCCTCGAAATGACATGAAATTAAAACACCATATTGCCAAATTAAGCGAATTTGAGTGGTTTCGAAAGTTACACGAAGATACAAAGTATACAAGTTTAATTTGGAGTAATAGGAAAATCAAGAAGTATATTTTGAATTCTACAAATATGGAAGCAATAATAAATTCCGAGAAAAAACAAAAAGAATTTGTTCATCTAGTACAGGATGAATATAAAAAAAGAAGATAAGAATTTTTTTATTTTTCATATTTGGCGAAACAAATGGTACAATGAAAGCTAATGTGAAAAATAAGGAAAAGAAGTGGTCTATTTGAAAAACTTTTTAGAATTAGGAATTAGTGAAACTTTTAATCATACATTACGTGAAAATGGAATTACAGAAGCAACACCGATTCAGGAGAAGGCAATTCCTGTTATTATGTCAGGTAAAGATATTATTGGGCAGGCGAAAACAGGAACGGGTAAAACGTTAGCATTCGTGTTACCGATTTTAGAAAAAATCGATCCAGAGTCTAGTGATGTTCAGGCTTTAATTGTTGCACCAACAAGGGAACTAGCACTGCAAATTACAACTGAAATTAAAAAAATGCTTGTTCAAAGAGAAGATATTAATGTACTAGCGATATATGGCGGACAAGATGTAGCACAACAATTAAGAAAATTAAAAGGTAATACACATATAGTTGTTGCGACACCAGGACGATTATTAGATCATATACGTCGTGAAACAATTGATTTAAGTAATCTTTCAACAATTGTACTAGATGAAGCGGATCAAATGCTTTATTTCGGATTCTTATATGATATTGAAGATATTTTAGATGAGACACCTGATAGTAAACAAACGATGTTATTCTCAGCAACGATGCCAAAAGATATTAAAAAATTGGCGAAACGTTATATGGAAGAGCCGCAAATGATTCAAGTACAAAGTGAAGAAGTAACGGTAGATACAATTGAGCAGCGTGTCATTGAGACGACAGATCGTGCAAAGCCAGATGCACTTCGTTTTGTTATGGATCGTGATCAGCCATTTTTGGCAGTTATTTTCTGTCGTACAAAGGTTAGAGTAAGTAAGCTGTATGATAATTTAAAAGGACTAGGTTATAATTGTGCTGAACTTCATGGTGATATACCTCAAGCGAAACGTGAAAGAGTCATGAAGAGTTTCCGCGAAGCTAAAATTCAGTACTTAATTGCGACTGATGTAGCAGCTCGTGGACTTGATGTAGATGGTGTAACGCACGTATTTAACTTTGATATCCCTGAAGATGTAGAAAGTTATATTCACCGCATTGGCCGAACAGGACGTGCAGGTGGATCAGGTCTTGCAATTACGTTCGTTGCAGCGAAAGATGAAAAACATTTAGAAGAAATTGAAAAAACGCTTGGTGCACCAATACAAAGACAAATAATCGAACAACCGATGATAAAAAATGTAGATGAAAATGGAAAACCGGTACAAAAGCCGGCTCCAAAGAAATCAGGTCAATATCGTCAAAGAGATAGCCGTGAAGGTTCAAGAAGTGGTTCAAAAGGTGGTCCAAGAAACGATTCAAGAAATAGTTCGAGAAATGATAACAATCGATCATTTAATAAGCCAAGTAATAAGAAAAGTAGTACAAAACAAGGTCAGCAAAGACGTGGCCGTTAAATAGTTATTATTCAAAAAGAGTCGCAAAGTGTTGCGGCTCTTTTTGTTTTTATACAACGAAGTCGATATAAGTACAAGGGTGATTGCATAAAAACAACCTTTGAAATTTCATTTACCGTATTAAATAATTTAAAATTCATAAAGGAAATATAAAGTAGGTTGTTGTATATGTACGATAACAGGAAACTTTTCACATACTAAACATATACTTTAAATAAACCGACAGTCGGTCCGTAGGAAGGAGTACATGAATGAGGATCGTAAAAGAATATGGGGAGCGTAGAAATGAAATTTTAGAAACTGCTGAACGTTTGTTTGTTACAAAAGGGTATACGAAAACTACAGTAAATGACATTTTAAGAGAGATTGGTATAGCAAAGGGGACGTTTTATCATTATTTTAAGTCGAAAGAAGAAGTAATGGATGAAATTATTATGAGGATTATTAAAGCGGATGTTGCTAAAGCGAAAGCAATTGTCTCTAACCCTAATATCCCAGTTTTGGATAAGTTATTTCGAGTTTTAATGGAACAATCACCAAAATCAGGAGATGTAAAAGATAAAATGATTGAACAATTTCATCAGCCAAATAATGCGGAAATGCATCAAAAAAGTATAGTACAATCAATTATTCATTTATCTCCTGTTTTAGCAGAGATTTTAGAACAAGGAATCGCTGAAGGCATATTTTCTACTCCATACCCACAAGAAACGATTGAATTATTACTCTCTTCAGCACAAGTCATATTTGATGAGGGTTTATTCCAGTGGAAGCCGGAAGAAATGATGAGGAGAGCTAAAGCTTATATCAAAATGATGGAAGCATCTGTTGGAGCGAAAGAGGGAGCCTTTGATTACATGGTGGAGGTTTTAATCAAACAGAAATAGTAATTTTCTGTTTGGATATTATCGACCGACAGTCGGTCTGAATCGAATGAAAGGTGTGATAAGGATGTCAGCTAGTATAAGGTCTTCGATGAAAGATTTTCACTTAATGGTGAGTGGACAAATTATTACTATTTTAGGTTCAACACTTTTACGTTTTGCCCTGTCATTATATGTGCTAGATATAACAGGGCGTGCTGATATATTCGCAGGATTATATGCGGTAACGAGTATTCCGTTTTTGCTAGCCCCTCTTGGCGGAGCGATAGCAGATCGTTTCAATCGCCGTAATTTAATGGTTATTTTTGATTTTATCAACGCTGCGATTGTATTAAGCTTTATAATTTTGTTATTTACTGGACCTGTATCTATTATATTAATTGGAACAATTATGTTTTTACTAGCAGTCGTTAGTGCAATGTATTCACCTGTTGTAATGGCGAGTATTCCGCAATTAGTTCCAGAGAATAAGTTAGAGCAAGCGAACGGTATCGTAAATGGTGTGCAAGCATTATCGAATATAGTTGCTCCTGTATTAGGAGGAATACTGTACGGCATAATTGGTTTGAAAATGCTCGTAATAATAAGTTGTCTTGCTTTCTTTTTATCTGCGATTTTAGAAATGTTTATTAAAATACCTTTTATAAAAAGAGCGCGAGAAAGCCATATAATACCGACAATTGTAAAGGATATGAAAGAAGGATTTATATATGTTTTAAAACAACCATTTATTTTGAAATCTATGCTTTTAGCTGCATTACTAAATTTAATACTTACACCGCTATTTGTTGTTGGCGCTCCAATTATTATACGAGTAACAATGGAAAGTAGCGACACGTTATACGGAATTGGAATGGGATTGATCGATTTTGCTACTATTTTAGGTGCATTATCGATAGGTTTTTTTGCGAAAAAGCTACAGATGAAAACATTGTATTACTGGATGCTTTTAATAGCTTTATTAGTACTACCAATGGCACTATCAGTTACGCCAGTTATTCTTAATTTAGGATACTATCCACCATTTATCCTCTTTATACTTTCTTCTATTCTAATTGCAATGATCGTGACAATTGTATCCATCTATGTGATTACTGTAGTCCAAAAGAAAACACCAAATGAAAACCTAGGAAAAGTAATGGCAATTATAACAGCGGTATCTCAATGTATGGCACCAATTGGGCAAGTCATTTATGGTTTTATGTTTGAAGGATTCAGTATGAAAATTTATTTACCTATATTATTTATTAGTTTCATAATGATAATAATAGCGATAGTGACGAAGAAAATATTATGGAATGAAGGGAACTAGCTCCATATGATTAGGAGAATGTTAAAAAGAGATTTCTCTCAAAATAAAATGATAATTACCATTCTATTTATGTTTATCATGTTATCAAGTCTTTTAATCGCAAGTGCTTCAAGTAACGTTATAAATCTATTGAACTCAACGGATCAATTGTTTAAAGTATCAAACGCACCGCACTTCGTACAAATGCATGCCGGAGAAATAAACCAAAAGTCAATTGATTCATTTGTAGCGCAAACTCCTTTTGTAAAAAAACAACAAACAGCAGAGATGGTTCAAATAGGCGGATCTAACATTTTTATAAAGAAGAAAAATCAAGCGGAACATAATAGTGTAATGGACATTAGCTTTGTTAAGCAAAATACTATTTTTGACTTTTTATTAGATTTAAATAATGAATTGATCGATGTTAGGAAAGGAGAAATAGGTGTACCAATTTATTATATGCAAAAATATCATTTGCGTATTGGAGATAAAATTTGGGTTGTTAAAAATAATAATGAGCTAGAATTTACTATTTCGGCATTTGTTCGTGATGTTCAAATGAACCCATCACTTGTTAGTTCAAAACGATTTGTAATAAGCGATGAAGACTTCGAAAGAATAAAGGGGAATTTTGGAGAAAGTGAATATCTTATTGAATTCCAGCTAACAGATTTAAATAAAATAAATGAATTTGAAACTTTATACCAGTCATCAAACTTACCTCAAAAAGGTCCCTCTATTACGTATTCACTCTTTAAAACACTCAATTCATTAACAGATGGAATAATAGCTGCAGTACTTATCATAATAAGTGCATTATTAATGCTAATCGCGATTTTATGTATTAGATTTACGATTATTACTTCAATGGAAGAAGATTATCGGGAAATTGGTGTTATGAAAGCTATCGGCATTCAAAGTAAAGATATTCAAAAACTATATGTAACAAAATATGTTGTTATTTCCGCTATCGGATGTATATGTGGATATATCCTTTCGTTATTTGTTACAAAAATATTTACCTCTAACATCGCACTTTATATGGGGACAGCTAATAAAAGTATTTTATATTATGTTGTGCCATTGATAGTCACAACATTGTTATTTCTAGCCGTTATCCTTTTTTGCCGCATCATTTTGCGGAATTTTAGGAGAATTACAGCAATAGACGCTTTACGATCAAGAGATAAACTAGGAAAAAGAAAGATTAGAAGATTTTTTTCTCTCTATCAAACTAAAATTACAAATGTAAATATATTTATTGGTATACAAGATGTAGTGAAACGATTTAAGTTATATCGAGTATTAAGTATCGTTTTAATTATTGCAGTGTTCATGATTGTTGTACCAGTTAACTTTTTGTACACGATTCAGTCACCGCAATTTGTTAATTATATGGGAACAGGAAAGAGTGATATGCGAATAGATTTACAGCAATCTGAAAATATAGAAAAACGGTTTAATGACGTTATATCGTATATCGGAAACGATGAAGAGGTAGAAAAATATGCAGCATTTGTAACGAGTACATTTAAAATGGTGAAAGCTGATGGTACAAATGGAAATTTAAATGTAGAAGTGGGAGATTTCGCCCAATTTCCAATAGAATATGTTAAAGGTATGGCACCAAAAAATGAAAATGAGATCGCTCTCTCTTATATGAACGCAAATGAATTAAAAAAGAATATAGGGGATGAAATCGTTTTATTTGTAGAAGGAAAAGAGAAAATGCTAACTATTAGTGGTATATATCAAGATGTAACGAATGGAGGAAAAACAGCTAAAGCGAGTTTTTCTTACAATAAAGAAGATATATTATGGTACGTAGTAAATGTAGATATGAAACCCAAAGTGAATCTACAAGAAAAAGTGAAGGAGTATAAACAAAATTTAAATTCTGCAAAAATAACAGATACGGATAATTATTTATCTCAAACTTTAGGAGAGACAATCAAACAATTAAGACTGGTGACACAAGTGGCAATTTTGATTGCTATATTGATATCGGTTTTAATAACTGCGATGTTTTTTAAAATGTTATTGGTAAAAGATTCTTCGCAAATATTAATTATGAAAAGTATCGGCTTTTCCTACAAATATATTCGTATACAATATGTTACTCGTTCTATTGCTATAGTATTAGTAGGTATTTTAACAGGGACATTTATAGCTGCTACGTTTGGAGAAACACTAATAAGCTGGTTAGGTTCATTTATGGGAGCAGCTCACATAAAGTTTGTTGTTAATCCAATCATTTCTTATGTAATATGTCCAGCTATTTTATTTATATCTGTGACCGTAGCAACACTTTTTAGTAGTTTTACAGTGAAACAAAAAAATGATTTAAAGCTAAATGGGGAGTAGGAGGTGTGTAATTTGAAAAAAATTTTAGAAGTAAAACAATTAAATAAAAAATACGCAATGGATGGAAATAAAACTTGCCATATGTTAAAAAATATAAATTTAGAGATTTATGAGGGAGAGTTTATATCGGTCATGGGACCTTCTGGTTCAGGGAAATCGACGTTACTATATAATATTAGCGGAATGGATCAAATGTCATCAGGAAGTGTGAAAGTTGATAGTAAAGAAATAACATGTATGAAAGAAGAAGTGTTAGCAAAATTACGACTCAGCGAAATGGGATTTATTTTTCAACAGAGCAATCTTCTTAGAAATTTGAATCTTTTTGATAATATAGTTTTGCCTGCGTATTTAGCAAAAGTTGAGAGCAGGAAAATAATAAATAAACGTGCACTTGAATTGATGAAGAAAACGGGAATTAGTCAAATTGCAACTAATAATATAACTGAAGCATCAGGAGGAGAATTGCAAAGGGTATCTATTTGTAGAGCACTCATAAATAAACCTAATATTATTTTTGCTGACGAACCAACGGGTGCTTTGAATTTAAAAGCGACAGAAGAAGTAATGGATATTTTAGCAAATATAAACCGTATGGGAACTACAATTTTGCTAGTTACTCATGACGTAAAGGTAGCAGCTAAAACAGAAAGAGTTCTTTTTATGGTGGACGGAGAAATTGTTAGCGAAATACAGATGGGTAAGTATAGAAACGATGATTTGAAGGTGCGAGAAGAGCAGTTGTTAAAATGGTTAACTGTACTTGGATTTTAAAGAGATAATATTTTTGACTCCTATTGAATATAGGAGTTTTTCTTTGTTTGAAAGTTTAAAAAGAGATATAATAATTTTCTGACTATTGATTATGGAGGGGTATAAATGAAAAGTGAAACGTTACACACTCAAGAAGATATATTAAAAATGCTTGATTCATTATTAAGACCCGCAGTACCATTTTGGAATGAATTTTACACGAATAGAGAAAAGGATGTTCCTTTTTTTGCAAATGTTCCAGATGAGAATTTAGTTTCATATATACAAACAGAATGGATTTCAAAAGAGAAAGTGTTAGAGCTTGGATGTGGTCCAGGAAGAAATGCAATTTATTTAGCGAAACAAGGGTTTGATGTAACAGCCGTAGATTTGTCTATAGAAGGAATTAATTGGGCCAAAGAGAGGGCGTTAGAAAACGGAATAGAAATACAATTTGTTTGTGAATCGATTTTTAATTTGGATTTTCAAGATGAATATGATTTTGTATATGATTCCGGTTGCTTGCATCACATTCCACCACATAGAAGAATGAATTATGTTGATCTAGTTAAAAACTCATTAAAATCGGGTGGTTATTTCGGATTAACATGTTTTGCAGCAGGTGATTTGAATGAGCGAAATGGATCGGAAATAACGGACTGGGATGTGTATAGAGGATGGAGTTTACAAGGTGGTCTTGCATATTCAGAAGAAAAGTTAAGAGAGATATTTAAAGAATTTGAAGTAATTGAAATTAGAAAAATGAAGCAAATTGAACAACCAAATAATATGTTTGGAGAATCATTTCTTTGGACAGCATTATTTAAGAAGAAATAAAACATAGATAATTGACAAACTCATCGTTTTTATAGACAATACACTTATGAGAATGTACGTTCGGTTTTATTGTCCGATGTATGTTTTGCATAAATACATAACAAGGGGATGTCTCTAAATGGGTAACACAAATCAAAAAATCACTACGTTTTTAATGTTTGAGGGCAAAGCTGAGGAAGCGATGAATTTTTACACATCGCTATTTAATCAATCAGAAATTGTAAGTATCTCTCGTTATGATGAGAATGGACCAGGTAAAGAGGGAACTGTAATTCATGCAACTTTTACGCTAAATGGACAAGAGTTCATGTGTATTGATAGTTATGTAAAGCATGATTTTACATTCACCCCAGCTATGTCTCTTTATGTAACTTGTGATACGGAAGAGGAAATCGAAACCGTTTTTAATAAACTAGCACAAGATGGAAAAGTTCTTATGCCTTTAGGTTCATATCCGTTTAGTAAAAAGTTTGGCTGGTTAAATGATAAGTATGGTGTGTCTTGGCAGTTAACTCTTGCTGGAGATGAATAATTAAAATAATATGGTGATATTAATGTTATAAAAAATAAAAGGGATGATACAAGATAAATATGTATCATCCCTTTTATTTTTTGTTTTACAACCGTCATCGGTTGTATTTATAACGACTTTAGGGGTGCTTTTTAAGTTTTTTATATAATATAAAACTGCTAATTTAATTTTTCAGCTTATCTAGTAATTGAATTCATTAACTGGAAGAAGTATTCAGGCTTATAAGTTTTATTTAGATTATACCATGAATGTAACGTATCTGGTGCAAATACATCAATTTTTTTCAATACTTCCATTGCAAATTCCAGAGGAGCTACTCCTGATGCAGTAATCAAATTTTCATCACATACTGCAGGTTCCATCTTATAAAGTTGTTCTCCTTTATAATTAGGACAAACCATTTTAATATATTCTAAATCATTGCTTGTATGTTTTCTAGAATCTAGGTATCCAAAATTCGCTAACCCCTCAGTTGCACCACAAATGGCAGCAACAATAGTGCCGAGTTTTAACGCTTCACCAATTTTTTTTAAGATAGGGTGATGAATGCTTTCCCCCCAAGTAGTCCCTCCAGGTAAAACTAAAAGATCGTTACTCTCAAGAGTACATTCATCCAGGGAAATATCTGGCTTTATGCTCAGTCCTCCCATCGTAGTAATAATTTCATTATTAGCTCCTACTGTAACTACCTTTAAAGGGGCTAACTCTTTTTTGAAATATCTTCCTGAGTTTAGTTCTGCAATTAAATGTCCATATTCCCAGTCTGACATCGTATTAAATACATAAAGATAAACTTTTTTTGTTTGCATACAATAACACTCCAATCACAATTGAGTTTTTCAAAAAAATATTAATAAATAAATTTTACAATATTTATCATTTGAATTTAACCTATTTCCTTAAGAATTCTTTAAAAAATAATTTGGATACTTTATTTGAAGGTATGGTTTACGAATTAAACAACCTTCAAAAATATAATAGTTGAAATTTGTTGGTTTTAGAATGAAGAAATTAGGCTCAATATACCAATTTAATTATTCATAATTGAGTTGTGGTATAATTTACATACAGGAGGAAAGTAGATGACACAACATAAAGAAGAGCAAATGAATGAGGCATTAGCATTATTTTACTTTGCATATAAAACTTTTACAGAAAAACCAGATGAAATAATAAAAGAGTATAGTATACAGCGTGTACATCATAGAATTCTGTTTTTTATCGCTCGTTTTCCAGGGCTTAGTGTAAATGAGCTGCTATCACTTTTAGAAATAAGTAAACAAGCTCTTCACGGACCGTTGCGCCAACTGTTAGATAAAGGACTTATTGAGAGTAATGAAGCTGCACATGATCGTCGTGTGAAACAGCTGTCTTTAACAGAAGAAGGAACAGACTTAGAGAAAAAACTGAGCGATGTTCAAAGAGAACAAATGGGAGCTATTTTCTCACAGTTTGGCGAATCATGTGAAGAAAATTGGCATCAAGTTATGAATGAAATGGCAAATAGCCGTTCAGGATTTGATGCATGGACGTCTAAGCGTGAAATACCAGTAGAATAAAAGATAGAAACAGTATCTTGTTTTGTAGTTTGAAAAATCATAAATTTTTATCTGTATATTTGGCAACTATGGATAAAAAATTCACATTGCCAAAAACTTTATATGTGTACGTATTGAAATTTTAAAATTCATATTTCCGAGAGGGGAATTATAATGATAAAACTTGTACTCATTCGTCACGGACAAAGTTTGTGGAATCTTGAAAATCGATTTACAGGATGGACAGATGTGGATTTATCAAAGAATGGATTAAGTGAAGCGAGAGAAGCAGGAACAATATTAAAAAAGAATGGATATACATTTGATGTTGCGTATACCTCGGTACTAAAACGAGCAATTCGTACATTATGGATTGTACTGCATGAAATGGATCTCACTTGGGTCCCTATACATAACTCATGGAAGTTGAATGAACGCCATTATGGTGCACTACAAGGATTGAATAAAGACGAAACTGCAAAAAAATATGGAGATGAACAAGTTCATATTTGGAGAAGAAGTATAGATGTGAGACCGCCTGCACTTACTGAAGATGATCCTCGATATGAGGCGAACAATCCAAGATATAAAACGTTAAAAAAAGATGAATTCCCATTGACTGAATGTTTAGAGGATACGGAGAAAAGAGTAGTTGATTATTGGCATTCAGAAATTGCACCGTCATTAAAAAGTGGTGAGAAAGTAATTATTTCATCGCACGGTAATACAATTCGTTCGCTAGTGAAATACTTAGACAATCTTTCAAGTGATGGTGTGGTTTCATTAAATATTCCAACTAGTATTCCGCTTGTTTATGAGTTAGATGAAAAATTACGTCCGATTCGTCATTATTACTTAAGTATGGATGGAGAAGTACCTGAAGGGGAAATTCCGAAACATATTTCTTTTTAACATGAAAATTTGAAACGCATGCTTGTCTACATATACAATGTAGATTCATGATAAAGTGAAACTTTAATCAGTGGAGGGTGTTCATCCCGCACTGATTATTAGCCTTCACCAATCGGGCTTTTATGGGCAGTTGATCCCTCACCTAACGTCTTTGCTTTCGCTGAATTTTGAGGTGGGGGGTCTTACTGCCCGTTAATGCGGGATAAAAGACGTGGCCTGCTTCTAATGTATATGCGATGGTGCTAACTTTAGAAGGTTGTCCACGTCTTTTGTCATAAAGAGAGCTGTTTGTGCATGTAATGGTATCGTGAGTAGTTTTGGAATGGAGGGTGATGTGATTGACGATCTCTAACATTCGAATTGGCTTATTTATTTTAGCAATCGTCTTTATTGTTCTTGTTTTCTTTTATTGGAGAAATGAAGAGTTGTACGAGGAGAAGAAACAACGAATTCGAAAAACGTGGTACGGTTTGTTCATAACATCAGTCACAGTTTATTTCATGATAAAAGGAATAGATTTAACCCTCTGGAAAAATCTTTTAATGTTTACTGCGATGGTAATTTTCGTTGATATTGCATTCATTTTGACACCAAATATTTCAGAAATATGGGGCGCAAAATTCAGCGATATTGGAAAGACGGTCCAATCAATTAAAAGGTCATTAATTGCTTCAAAAGCAAGAGGAGAAATATATACGACAATTATTCAAAATGTGAATCCAACAGCCTTTGGGACAATGGAATGGCATACGGAAGAGGAATATACAAAAAGCTTAAACACATTTTTAGATTCATATGGGGAAAAGATTGGTGCGAAAATTGTTGTATTTGAAGCGGTGAAGGAATTAAATACAAACTTTCGTGGTATCCGCTCTCAATTTAGTATTATTGTTCCATTAGAACACATCGAGCAATTGAATGAGCAGAAAGCGGTGCAAGTAGAAAATGTCGGAATTATACCAGCAAAAATAGTTAGTGATGTTTTCATTGTTATTGATGGGAAGAAAAATAACCTTCAAGATCGAGATTTTGAAAATGTATATAATTTAACAATTCATCATAGTTATTTTAGTAAATAAGGACAGAATCTTTTTCTGTCCTTTTCACCTATACATAAAGGGAGAACAAATTCAGACAAGCTTGTATAAAATTGGACAATCATTCCTACACTAGCACGTAGAGGTGATTGTAGTGATAAAAGATTATGACAATGATTTTTTTAAAGAAGATAATGAAGATACAACAGATTTCTCTTTAATAAAAGGAGATACTTTGCAGCAAGTAGAAGAGTTAGAAGAAGAATTAAAAAGAAAATGATACGTGTACACTCTGTCTGCATTTGCTATATAATATAAATAAAAGGTTGTATCTTTTTGAAAAGGGGGAGAAGAGATGGCAGAAGTAAATGCTCAAAAATCTTCGTTTTTTAAAACTAAAAAAGAAGAATCAAATACAGATTTCTCTCTTGTGAAAGGTGCATTAACAGAAAATATAAATCGTTTAGAAAAACTTATGGATAGTAATAGTTCGAAATATGCTCGAGTGAAAAAAATACAGGAAAATGCATAAGAGCATTTTCCTGTATTTTTTTATTTTGCATTAAACTTTTCTTTTACTTTTAAAGGTAAATCCGCTTTTTGAATTTCTTCATAGGATTTTACTTCAATCGATGATATTTCATTTTTATCTTTATTTTCTTGGTCTACATAAATGCACAAAAATGCCTTTTCATTTAATTTTTGATCGTTTGATTGTTTTTTACTTCTAAATGTAATTTGTTTTCTTACTCCATCTTCATCATATGCCGGCAATGTGTAGTTCCGTAAGTTTCTACCTTCTATCTTTTCAATAAACCCTTCACCTTTTATCTGTACGTAATATACATCCTTACCGATTCTATTTAGAGAAGCTCTTTCGCACCCGATAGTTAAGTTGCAAAATAATAAACTTAGTGTAATAACAGATAAAAATTTTTTCATTTTCATTATCTCCTTTAAATTATGTATTTAAAGTATGCGGTTATTTTTTAAATAGAAAAATCGATTTTGATTACAGCACTCTTACAATCTTGTAAGAGTATAGCTTATTTACACTAAATTAAAAAATATGAGGATGGAATGAATAGGTTATAATGAATTTTTGAAATCTTAAAATAAAAGTAAAATAATGAATCATGGTATAATAATAAAGGACGTACATATTATTTTGTCAATTGGAGAGGAGCTTAAAAATGTATTCTACTTTAGAACAATTAACAAAGCACCCTGTATTTTATCATTTTGCAGAAATTTCAAAGATTCCTAGAGGATCAGGTAATGAAAAAGAAATTAGTGATTACTTAGTGAGTTTCGCAAAGGAACGTAATTTAGAAGTTATTCAAGACGAAGCGTTAAATGTCATTATAAAAAAAGAAGCTACTTCTGGTTATGAGAATGTTTCAGCTATTATCATTCAGGGGCACTCTGATATGGTGTGTGAAAAAAACCAAGCGACAGTTCATGATTTTGAGAAAGATCCAATTGAATTAAGAATTATTGGAGATATGTTATATGCAAACGAAACTACTTTAGGTGCTGATAATGGTATTGCCGTTGCATATGCATTAGCATTATTAGATTCAACAGACATCCCGCATCCAGCTTTAGAAGTTGTTATTACAACTGAAGAAGAAACGACAATGGGCGGTGCATTCGCTGTTGATTCAAATCATTTTGATGGAAAAATATTTATTAATATTGATTCTGAAGAAGATCATAAATTACTAGTGAGTAGCGCAGGTGGTGCGAAAGCAGTTGAAACGATTTCAGTGATTTGGGATGAAGCGTCAGTAGATATGGACACATACCGACTATATGTTGGGGGACTTAAAGGTGGACATTCTGGTTTGGAAATTGATAAACAACGCGGTAATGCGAATAAAGTATTAGGACGAGTTTTACGTGATTTATCACTTCACATTCAGTTTAATATGAGTGAAGTTCATGGCGGCTTAAAAACAAATGCAATTCCGCGTGAAAGTGTAGCTACAATTTTATTACGTGCAGAAGATGTACAGCAAGTAGAAGAAAAACTAAAATCATGGACACGTATGTTACAAGAAGAGCTACGTGCTGTTGATCCGGATGTTCATGTTTCACTTACAAAAGTAGAAGAAAAGGCGGGAAAAGTCTTTTCTAAAGAAACACAAAAACAGCTTATTTCTTCATTATTCTTAATTCCAAATGGTATACAAAGTATGAGCATGGATATTAAAGGTCTTGTAGAAAGCTCAACTAATTTAGGAGTTATTCAAACACTGCAAGATGAGATTAAATTACGAAGCGAAGTGAGAAGTTCTGTAAGTAGCTTAAAACAACATATTGTAGAGGAAATTAAGTATATTGCGGAATTAGTAGGGGCAACATTTGAAAAAGAGTCTGAATATCCAGAGTGGCCATATAATCCTAATTCGCCTATCCGTAATTTATTCGAAAAAGTGCACCAAGAAAAATACAGCAAAGATGCTGAAATCTTCGCAGTACATGCAGGAATTGAGTGCAGTGTATTTGTTCAAAAAATGCCTGAGTTAGATGCTATTTCATTCGGTCCAGATATCTTTAATGTTCACACTCCAGATGAACATATTAGTATTTCTTCTGTTGTGAATAACTGGGGATTTTTCGTTGATGTAATGCAGGGAACGAAAGAATTAGCTAAGTAATAAAAGACGGAATAAAAAGCAGCCTAAATTTATAGGTTGCTTTTTTGTATAGAATTTTATGTGAAGCAAAATAATGGCCAAGAAATTTACCTATTGTTGATTTAAAATAAAGTTTGATAAAAAGATCTATTTTGCAGAGTATCTTTTTCTTCAACAATCGGGCCATTTAATTGAATAAGACTACACAAAAAGTCGTTTTCCCTTACCTAAGGAAAGCGACTTTTTAGATTGATTTCCCCCTTGTTATCAAGCTTTTTACTTTAAGTTCCTTTGACTAATAAGGTTTACTTAAGTAAAATAAGGTATATTATATTTGTTGAATAGATTCTCTTTAAAGATAAGAAAAGTAGGTGAACAAAGTGGGGAAATATCAATTGGATTACAAAGGTCAGGCAGCTGTGGCAAAGTTTCATGAAAAACAGACGCCTGCCAAATTTGATAAAAAGCAGCAACTTGAAAAATTGCGTGCGGAGTATTTGAAAAAGAAGCAAAAACAAACAGATAAATAATATGTTAAGTTTTTCTGGATTTTCTGTATATAGTGCAAACTAACACAAGAAAATAGGTAAGTTATTCATCGTTCAAATATATACAGGCTATTTTTTCAAACCTCTTACTTAATGAACTAACGTATGCGTTAGTTCATTAAGAATAACTAAAAAGTCGATTCCTTGAGATGGAAATCGGCTTTTTTAATAAGTGTCATTTCCTTAGCGTTGTAAATCCGCATTTTCCTGACGCTACCCCAAGAAGTAATTGAGGATAATGTATCTACCACAGTCGGGCGCTTTAATTGAGTAAGGTTCACAAAATCATCAAACTTTTTTCTATTCGCTCTTTTATCAAGGTTTATTAAGTTAATTTAATCAAACTTTATTCAAAAGCTACACCTATGTAAAAGTTCTGCTGTAATATTATATCCTCTTGATAAGGAGAAAGTATTACTACACAAGTGTCATGTGAATTTCATGTACCGTAATTTAAATAAAAAAATAAAGAGTTTCAAAAAAAATATAAAATGGTTTTCTTGTCCGCATTCTCGGATTTATTATAACTTGGTTAATTTGACTTGTGTAATTTATTACGTTATGATTTTTCATTATAACTGAAAGGCTTGAAGATAATGATTCGTCGTTTGAAAAAGTTTAAAAATGTCGCTGTCGTATTAAGCTTCTAAGTAAATTGCAAAAATCTACAATACTTAGAAGCGAGGAATATAGTTATGAAGCATCCATTATTTAATCATTGGTCTGAAACAAAGTATTTAAAAGATATAGTAACAAATCCACTCATTGAAGTAGGAGAGTACTCATATTATTCAGGGTATTATGGAAATCAAAATTTTGAAGATGGTTGTGTAAGGTATTTATGGGGCGATGCTAAGTCCCAAGCACTTTTCAATCCAATTGAACAGATGGGTTGGCATCTTGATAAACTTATTATTGGAAATTATGTTTGTATTGCAAGTGGCGTTATCATTTTAATGGGTGGTAATCATAATCATCACTCAGAATGGATTACAGTGTATCCATTCGCTGAGCAAATCGGACAATCTTATGAACCAAAGGGTGATACAGTCATTAAAAGTGATGCCTGGATTGGTATGAATGCTATAATAATGCCTGGCGTTACAATCGGTGAAGGTGCAATTGTTGCGGCAGGATCTGTCGTATGTAAAGATGTTCCGCCATATACAATAGTGGGCGGTAATCCTGCTAAGGAAATAAAAAAACGGTTCACTGATACAGAAATTAATATGCTAATGGAAATGCGTTGGTTTGATTGGGATAGAGAATTGATTAAGAAGGCAATTCCTCTTTTATCTAGTCCAGCCATTGAACCATTATTTGATTTTTATAAAAATGAAGTAAAAAATAAATAAATCAGCTAGAAAAACTACATTCAATATAGGATGTAGTTTTTTTATTATTTGTACTAGAAACAATTATGAAATAATCTCCCCATTATGGTTTAGTTTTTATAAATTATCTTAAGAAAAATTAAGAAATATAACCAGTAGTTCTTAATATGTTTTATTTATAATTCAAATGATTGCACAAAATTGTTTCTTCATTTTCCCTTCAAGGTGTTCCATCGCGAATTACTCGCCCGGAGGTAGAAAAGGTAGTTTATATGTTAGAAGTTTCAGCGATACTCTAAAAGCATCCACCTGAAGTATCTAGTGGGCAGCAACATGTGTACTTGTGCATGAGCCGGCCATTATACAGTTTATAAAATCTGCAGCAATGATTCTTTTTTTGAGATAGCGAAAATGGATTTTTTTATGCAATTCATTTTGTTTTCTTAACAAAATACCTAGTGCTTTCTTATCTTAACGGGGAACAAATTTATTACTTAGATGGTCTATTACGTGTATTCCTAAAAATGGATGTCCAAATTGAATACAATATATCCCGTTTGATATCTATTTTTATGTATTGCAAAAATATGAAAGGACTTATTATTTTGAAAAATAAAAGGATATATATTGGTGGGGTACAAGTTTAATACTTTTACAGATGAGGCATTGCAAGTGGAAACGAAAAAGAAAAAGAAACAACCCAAACGGTAGCTTATCAATCATAGAGACGTAGGAGGATATTATATGATAAAACAAGTCGTAGACGTAAAAACATTCAAAAAGTGTACGGTAAAAAAGGTGAGAATCAATCACACGCATTAAAAGGTGTTTCATTCTCGATTCAAGAGGGGGAGTTTGTTGGGATTATGGGGCCATCTGGTTCTGGCAAAACGACATTATTAAATGTAATTTCAACTCTTGATAAAGCGACAGGTGACGTTATTGAAATTGCAGGAACGGATATTACGAAAATGAAGCAAGGTGAGCTTTCTGATTTCCGTTCGCAAAAGTTAGGATTCATTTTCCAAGACTTTAATTTATTAGAGAATTTATCTATTTACGAAAACATTGCACTTCCATTATCCCTTCAAGGTGTCCCATCACGAAAAATTGGGCCGAAAGTAGAAAAGGTAGCTGATATGTTAGGGATTGTAACAATACTTCAAAAGTACCCATCTGAAGTATCTGGTGGACAGAAACAGCGTTCAGCAGCAGCACGTGCGTTAGTGCATGAGCCTGCAATTATTTTAGGGGACGAGCCAACAGGAGCTCTTGATTCTAAAAATGCAACTAGTTTACTTAATGCGATGACAAATTTAAATAAAGAACAAGGCGTATCGATTATGATGGTTACGCATGATCCATACAGTGCAAGTTACTGTCAGCGTATTTTATTCATTCAAGATGGTGAGTTATATAAAGAAATTTACCGTGGTGGTAAACGTGAAGAGTTTTATAAAGAAATTTTAGAGGTGCTTGCAGATTTAGGCACACAAAAAGCGTAAGAAAGGAGGTTTGGGCATGTTATTTAAACTTTCCATGTCAGGGTTGAAAAGTAAATTGCAAGATTATATTGTATTACTTATTGGTCTTATTGTATCTATTTCTACTTTCTATATGTTTCAAACGCTATCACTAAATAAAGTGTTCCTTGAATCTAATGCAAACATTGGTCCTATTGTATTAATATTCCAAATAGGTTCCTCTTTATTAGCGATTGTAACATTTTTTTACATTATGTATGCAAACTCTTTCTTATTATCTCTTCGCCAAAAAGAGTTTGGTATGTATATGATGTTAGGAGCAAAAAAGTATAAAGTTACATTACTGATGTTCCTTGAAACAATTATATTAGGTGCGGCGTCACTTGTGATTGGGATTACAAGTGGTGTAGGACTAGAAGGTATCGGACAGTTATTAATGAAACAATTGGAGTTGACTGGAGAAGGTTACCAAGCTTTGTACATTCCATCAATGGTCGTTACTTGCATCTTCTTCTTTGCATTATTTGTACTATCAGCAAGTATGAATAGTATTAAATTGTCACGTATTTCTATATTACGACTTGTACATGCAGGTGCACAAACAGAGCGTGGCGCGGTAAAAGGAAAAATGACAGTTGTAGTTGCATTACTTGGTCTGATTTTGTTAGGTATTGGTTATGCATCATTGCTCTATATACCACAGGCAAAAAATCTAGGAACCGTTCCTACATTAATGGCTCTTGGATTAATCGCAGCAACTGTTAGTACTTACATGTTGTTTGGATCACTTCTCCCAGTTATGATAAAAAAATAAAAAGTAATAAAAAGCGTAGTGAAAAAGGGCTTAATGCTTTTACCTTTGCTCAATTAAACTTCCGCATTAATGGCTTAACAAATGTGCTTGCGACGGTAGCAATCTTAGTAGCCCTTGGAGCAGGTGGAATTGCGTGTGGTATGGCATTTAAAAATGACGTTTTAAAGCAGACTGATAAAGGAACAATTTACGATTCGGTAGTTCATAATCCAACAGCAGAAGAAAAGAACATTTTGAGTAGTATTTTATTTCAGGAGAAACTTGAATATCGTTACAAAGTAGATGATAAGTATGTTTATTATATAAAAGAAGAGCTAGAGAACAATCATCCTTTAGTAAAAGATAGAAAAAATGAGAAGATAATGAAAGTTTCAGAAGAGATTCCCATGGATGCATTTGCATTGTCAAGACAATGGGGTAAAGAGGATGCAAAATCAAAACAATGGAGCGACGCTTTCGAAACAATTCAGCCAAATTATATATATCCTAATCATAAAATAAAAATTGTAGATCAAAACATATACGATAGTATGAAAGGTAAAGAAAGTACTGTGTTTATTGGGAAAACAGATGATTTTGAAGCATATTTAAAAGAATGGAAAAAACTTGATGAATTACAGGTAGTTAAGTATAAAAATGTGAAATCTGAAGAGCTGTATAGTAAGTATCAACAATATATTGCAAATCAAGGTTTTTCCAGCGGACTAATGTTTATGGGGTTCTTCGTTGGAATTGCGTTTTTAGCAATGATGGCAAGTTGCTTAATGTTTAAAATTCTATCTGGTGCATCTAAAGATAGTATACGTTACCAAATGCTTCGTAAAATTGGTGTTCGCCAGGAATTATTAACACAATCGATTTATAAGGAGTTATCCTTCGTATTCTTAGTCCCAGCAATTATCGGGATTGTTCACATATTAGTTGGTATGAATATGTTTGGCCCTCTTTTAATCGATCCGTATTTTCGTATTTGGTTACCAATTGTTATTTTCATAGTGATTTACTCGATTTACTACTGGATTACAGTTCAATTGTATAAAAGAATTGTACTTCCGAAAGAAGGTTAATGTAATAATGTTATGTATACTAAGTATCATCATAATTGGCCCCCGTTATGATGAAGTGAAAAAATATCATGTAAGCAAAATAGAAAGTGGATTTGAGATACAAATATGCAGCAATGAGCGGCAGAAAGTGTTAGAAAAAAAGTAAATACAAGTAGGGGGCGCATTTCATGTATAACTTACAAGAAGATATGTATGAGCAATTAAAAGAGAAAAATACTATTCTTTCTATATCTTAATAATGAAGGGAAAAGAAGAGGGAAAATAGCATCGTTCCTACATTGAGTACTACTTTAACCTTATTTGTAGGAACTCTTGCACTATCCCCTTACAATAAAATTGAATAATCATCCAATATTAATTGTTAACTATTATCGGAATTTTGACAGGATAGAACAATTTTCAAAAAAATATCTTGTATTCATTGTATCTATTATAGCTATTATTTAAAATTGGGTTTGCACCAAAAGAGTGTAAATAAACATAAAACTTGTAAACTTTATTCATCATAAGGATTATCGTTTTAGAAAAGGAGTGTGTGTTGAAAAAATTTTTAAAGGTAATTTTAATCTTATTAGTAATATTTATAGGAATTATGTTGGGAAGCATAATTTTAAATAAAACATATCATACAGAGTTTAAGTCTTTAGATAACACGGATCAAAACATGTTAAAAGAATTATCTACTATTTATAAGAGCTTCGAAGAATCGAGTGATAAACTTTGGAATGAAGATTATCGCTTCGAAAAAATGCCATTGGTTCTGATACGTAGTAATAAAGACGGGGGATTCTTTAGACAAGAAGCTTATGCAGTTAATGTAACGGGATTAGAAAATAGTATTTTTGCAAAGGAAATAAAAGTCTCAAATTCTCTGCATCTATCTAAAGTCTATCGCTTAACTCGTTTTGATTTTAGAACTATTTCTACCTGGATTCCTTGGAACTTTGGGACAATAAATATTAACGATATGGATGTATTTTATTTAAAATATCATCCTAAAATGTTTAGTAATCCAGATTTATATTTTGATTTTTCATCTTTCTTATTACATGAAGGTTTTCATGCTTATAAACAAAAAGATTGGACATATGATGCAAATGGTGGAGAGTCTATTCACGAATATCCGATTAATAAAGAAAATTACGCGCTAATGGGATTAGAATTTAAGCTATTAGATAAAGCAATGATTGATACGAACCCAGAAAGTATTAATCAGGCATTATATGATTGGACAATTGTACGTAACTATCGCTATAAAAAATGGCCTCAATTAATTGGAGAAACAAAAACTGAAGCAATAGAAGGTTCAGCACGATACTTAGAGTATCGTTATAGTAAATTAACTGGTGGAAATCTTATGGTACTTGCAAAGAAACAGAAGCCATATCATGTTACTTTTATGGAGGCGTTCAACTTCATTGCTAATGGACAGGCAGAATCTCCAAGGTTTTTAGAGCGGAATATGAGATATGAGACTGGTTCAGCCCTTGAATTAAGCATGGACAAAGTAAATATTCCATGGAAAGAAGCTATTGAAGATAGTGCAATCAAACAAGGAAAGACACCATATGAAGTATTAAATACGTACTTTAATATAAATAATACGCCCACAATTGAAAATAAAATCAAAGAAATTAAAGAGAACAATGACTATGAAACACTTTTAGAACAAGGAGAAAAACTGGTGAAAATAAGTAACGAGTAAAGAAAATACGATTTGAAAAAGAATTTTCTTTAAAGAGCGTATTGAAGAGGATTCTTTTTTCATTTTATAAGTTATATACACTACCGGTGTAATCAAAAAAATTAATTAAAAGAAGGAATCTCAAAATAATTTTTTTTATTAAAAGCTAAATTTAATGAAGAAGAAAAATTATTAATTGTAAATGGATCTAAAGAAAATTTTGAACAATATTTAAGACGTTATCTTTTATATCGATTATGTTACTTTTGGTCATTCAATTGCAGGTTCACAAAAAAGAGGATAGAAATGTACCGTCTGCTTATGCTTTTAGTTGTTCAATATGAGAAAAATGTGGAGGAATCATATGGAGTCAAAAATTCTTATTGTTGATGATGATAAAGAGATTAGAAATCTTATCTCTGTATATTTGGAAAATGAAGGTCTGAAAACTCAAAAGGCAGAAGATGCTATTGAAGCGTTAGAACTGTTAGAAGAAAAGCGATTCGATCTTATTATTTTGGATGTTATGATGCCTAATATGGATGGCATTGAAGCGTGTATGAAGATTAGGGAAGAACGAAATATGCCTATTATCATGCTTTCTGCAAAATCAGAGGATATAGACAAAATTCAGGGTTTAGCCTCTGGTGCCGATGATTATTTATCAAAACCGTTTAATCCGTTGGAGTTAATCGCTAGAGTAAAATCCCAATTAAGAAGGTTTAAAAAATATAATACAAATACAGATAATGATAAAAGTGTCCTAGAAATTGGTGATTTGACCGTAAATACAGATACACGTCAAGTATGGATAAGAGGCACGGAAGTAAGGCTAACTCCAAAAGAGTTTGATATACTCGAACTACTTGCTCGTAACAAAGGGATTGTTCTGAGTGTTGCAAAAATATATGAAGCAGTTTGGAAAGATGCTTTTTATAAATCGGATAATACCGTCATGGTGCATATTACAAAAATAAGAGACAAAATTGAAGAGGATTCTAAACATCCAATTTATATTAAAACTGTTTGGGGAATTGGGTACAAAATATGAAGAAGGTTAGTTTTAGAAATAAGATAATAATAAAACTTCTTGGTGCTGTTGCAGTTAGTTTTTTTGTTTCGTTTGGTTTGGTTTAACAATCCTCACTTTTATATATATTATAATACCATTAAATCTAAATCACTATCTTGATGATCTTAGTACATTTGAAAATAATATACTTACATTTCTTATATTTGCGTTAGCGATCTTTACTTTTATTATCATTTTTTTAATATTGGTTCGAAAGAAAATAGTATATTTGAAGCTCATTTCTGATAATGTGAATGATATTGCCAATGGAAAACTGGGTTTGACAATTGGGATTGAGGGAAAGGATGAATTGACTCATCTTGCTCAAAATATTAATTATATGTCCAAGGAATTGGAGAATACATTTGAACAGGAAAGACAATTGGAACGTACAAAAAATGAACTCATAACCAACGTATCTCATGACTTACGCACACCGTTGACATCTATTATCGGCTATGTAGATTTATTAAAAAGAGGGCAATACGACAGTAAAGCACAATTACAGGAGTATCTCGAAACCACTTATTTAAAATCACAGAGATTGAAATATCTAATTGATGAACTATTTGAGTACACCCGTTTATCAGACATCGATGCTAAGTTAAACATTAACGAAGTTGATTTATCAGGCTTGTTGGAGCAAATAGTTGGAGAATACATACCTATATTTGAAAAGGAAGGTTTAATCGTTCAAAAATCAATAACGGAAGAAACAATACCTATTTTCATGGATGTAGAAAAAATGGTACGTGTTTATGAAAATCTGTTTATGAATGCGATAAAGTACAGCATGAAACCATCCGAATTATCAATATGTCTTGAACTAATAGGTAACAAAGCAATTTTGAAAGTATCAAATAAAGTCGAGAAGCCGCCTGTTAGCGATCCTAATAAATTATTTGAAAGGTTTTTCAGGGGTGATAAGGCAAGAAAAGATGATCAAGGAAATGGGCTGGGACTCGCTATCTCAAAAAGAATTGTTGAACTTCATAATGGTAATATACATGCAGAATATAAAGTAGGCTGGATGTCCTTTATTGTTGAACATCCAATTAAATAGAATGGCTTATGGAATGAAAGGTTCCATAAGCTTTTTTTTAAACTTAAGAAACTTCTTAAGTTAATAATTCAAGTAGGCCATTCATAGTAGACATGATACTGATAAGTTAATTTGATTTATTATTATAAAGTGATTAATCGAATAAAGGGGAAGTTCATTGATATGAATAATGTAAGAGACGATAGTAAATTTAGCAACCAGTGTGTTTTGGTATTCAACCGGGGCACACTGGTTTTATTTTTTTATAAATGTGGAACAAATGTATTACTTAGATTGTCTATTAAGTGTAATCCTAAAAGATATGAAAGTACAGATCATTTCGAAAAATACAAAGGTATTAAAAAGAGGGATATGTGTGGGAACACTAAGTGTCAGTGTGCCTAAAAGGGTGGGATGGGATGGTCTATATGAAAGTGGTTCTAATGTCTTATATGTATATAGAATTTGATAACGCTGTCTATTTTTTGGAGGATTATGTTAAAATAACGTTTTTTTGAGTACAAAGATATTGGAGGTAACAGAAGTGAAAAGTATGTTTTGCAAGAGATTTATTACAATAGTAACAGTGCTTACACTATTTTGTAGCATGGCCGTTACATTTGGAAGAGCATCAGCGGAAACAGTTCCTGCTATAGACGTAGAAGCAGGATCAGCAATTTTAGTAGAAGCAAATTCCGGGAAAATTTTATATCAAAAAAATGCAGATGAATCATTAGCAATTGCTAGTATGACAAAAATGATGAGTGAATACTTAGTTCATGAAGCGGTGGATAAAGGAAAACTTAAATGGGATCAAAAAGTTAAAATTTCTGAATATGCATATAAGATTTCGCAAGATCGCTCATTATCAAACGTTCCATTAGAAAATGGTGGCTCTTATACGGTCAAAGAGTTATATGAGGCAATGGTAATCTACTCTGCAAACGGTGCAACAATTGCTTTAGCTGAAGAGATTGCTGGAAAAGAAGTCAATTTCGTGAAAATGATGAACGATAAATCAAAAGAGTTTGGAATGAAAAATTATAAATTTGTAAACTCTACAGGTTTAACAAACCATGATTTAAAAGGACATCACCCAGAAGGGACAACTCCAGACGAGAAAAATAAAATGTCCGCAAGAGATTGTGCGATTTTAGCACAACGTCTTATTCAAGATTTCCCGAAAATATTAGATACAGCAAAAATCCCTAAAAAAACATTCCAAAAGGGTGGCAAGTATCCGATTGATATGACGAACTTTAACTGGATGTTAAAAGGCTTAATTAAGCAATACGAAGGTGTAGATGGGTTAAAAACAGGAACTACTCCAGAAGCCGGAGATTGTTTTACTGGTACAGTAGAAAAAAACGGTATGCGTCTAATCTCTGTAGTTATAAAAGCAAACTCTCATACAGCACGTTTTGATGAAACAAAGAAATTATATGATTATGGATTTGCGAATTTTGAAGTGAAGAAGGTCTATGGAAAAGATTCAGTAGTAAAAGGTCATGAAACAGTGCGAGTAGCAAATGCAAAGGACAAAGATATAGTTGTTCAAACGAAGCAAGCTGTTTCACTTCCAATGCCAAAGGGCAACAAAGACGTTTATAAAAAAGAATTTAAAGTATCGAATAAAGAACAAGAAGCGCCTATTAAAAAAGGTGTAACAATTAGTCAAATGATTATATCGCCTAAAGATATTACAGATCCTGGGTTCTTATCAGGTAAATCATTACAAGTAGACCTTGTAACAAAATCTGAAGTAGAACAAGCAAATTGGTTTACACGTTTTATGCGCGAAATAGGATCTTTCTTTAGCGGTATGTGGAATAGTGCGGTTGATATAGTAAAAGGCTAACTTTGTAGGATAAAACTAAATATTAGCCTGAAATAAAAGGTTTCAAAGTATTATAGATTCTTATGTGGATGGCTTGGAATGGAAGATTGCATTAATTCTCAAATCTGGTTCTTCGGAACTTTCGGTATTGCAATCAAGCTAAGATAAATTTGTATCCATATAATCAAAAAACGCTATTCTTTTTGTAGAAATATACAGAAAGGATGGCGTTTATTATGAATTATTCGATTCAAAGGGTTCTGGTGCAAGGCTAGTTTAATAAAGTTACTTGATGAAAACACATTCATTATTCCATCAAGTGACAATAAAAATAAATATCTGGTACTTATTCCTGTTATTAAATTTTATAAAAATTTAATAAAATCTTTTCTTCTTATTAAATATTTTGTTTTAAATTAATTATATAAAGAAATGGAGGCCGAAAAATGAATTTTTTAAAGAAATTTAAGTATCTTTTTATAGTGTTTATCCCTATGTATATAGTTATTCTTTAATTTCAATCGAATAAAAAAGCAAGGTATTCGAGAAAAAAGTACGGTACCATACAGAGAAAACGCTCTCCCATACAAAAGTAAATTGTACCGAAAGTGATAAAAGCGAATGTTATATGGAGGGAACCCCCTAATAATTTCACCTGAAAATCGGTAATTAATGAAACAAACAATAACAAGATGATACATGATTACGAGTTAATATCCCCAAAAGATAGGATTACTAGTGACAATCTTTGATACTGACAATTGAGGTGACGTCGATGAGAGGGACATTAATAAAAAGTGGAGTATTTATTTTAGTTTTAACAGGAGGGCTATATCTTACAAAATACGCATATGACCATCATACTAACCGAGTTAAAGTAAGAGACACGATTCAACAAATATCAATAGAGCATGGTATACCGCCATGGATTCCTTTATCTATTGCATTCCATGAAAGTAAGTTTGATCGAAACGCAATTGGAGATCAGGGCACATCATTTGGACTGTTTCAGCTTCATCGAGGTGGACTAGCACCTAAAGATTTAACGAACGAAGATTTGAAAAATGCAGAAACCAATACTCGAATTGCAATATCTAATATGAAAAATGCATATAACCGTGGTTTACAGCAAAATTTAAAAGGACCAGAGCTATTAAAACATGTTGCTAATACCTCAGGGTGGCCTGGGAATAAGGGTGTTCAATGGACAAATAAGCAGACAGACTATAACGAGGGGTTAGAAAACAGTTTTAAAATGTTTTCTAAACGACAATACGATTTTATAGAATGAAATTTCTTTTTTCTTTCTATTATTATATAACTTACGCCTAAATACGAAAGTTTCCTAAAACAGATACATAGATTGACTTTGTACTGCTTATATTAGGAATTTAAAGAAACAATATGTATAATTCTCCCACTACAATAGTATAGTGGCCTTTATTAACAGCAAAATCTACAATTTATAAGGAGAACATTTTATGAGTAAGAGAATAAAAGAATTAGATTCCATACGAGGGTTAGCGGCACTGACAGTGGTATTTGGACATTTTTGTTTAATGCTACCATCGTTGCCTAATTCTATTAAATTTTCTCCGCTTAGGTTTTTATGGGCTGGCGGGGAAGCTGTAATCGTTTTTTATGTACTCAGTGGTTTTGTGTTATCTATGGCACTTTATCATTCAAAAACAAATTATTGGGGATATTTAATTAAGCGATTTGTACGAATCTATATTCCTTATTATTTTTGGATAATCATTACCTTTGCTTTATTTATTTTGTTCTCGCCGTATGAAGTGGCTGGACTACGGGATTGGTTCTATGATAGGTGGCAAGGGTCTATAACAAAAATAGATATTATAAACCATTTTGTGCTTCTTAATAACTTTTTTACGGAAAATTATAATCCAGTTATCTGGTCATTGGCTCAAGAAATGCGTATATCTATTGTGTTTCCGTTGTTATTCCTTCTTTTTTATAAACTGAGTTGGAAGAAAACGATACTATTTGCTTTGAGCTTTTCTTTAATTAGTGTTTTCCTTAATATGTTGCATATAGGGAAAGCAGAGGGATTTTATAATGGTTATGCCGATACACTGCATTTCACATCGATGTTTATGGTTGGAATGTTACTTTTTAAGCATCAGGAAAAGCTTATCTACTTATATAGGAATATGAAAAAATTTAATAAAGGATTTCTTATTGCATTAGGGATTATTCTATATTTATATTCCATTTTAATTTATGGTTTTTCCCGTAATGATACTACTTTCTTATTAAAAGATTGGGGTGTCGTAATCGGTGTTAGTATATTTATAATAATGGCCATGAGTAACCTAAAAGTGAAAGCATTTTTAAATAAGAGTGTATTTGTATACTTAGGAGAAATTTCATACAGTATCTATTTGTGTCATTTTCCAATCATGATGGTACTATTTAAACTTTTGTATACAAAGATACCTATCTTTTTCCTTCTTGCTTTGTGTATTTCAATGACAATACTTTTTTCTATAGTTTCGTATCATTTAATTGAAAAGAAATGTATCAACTGGGCAAAACAAAGAACAACAAATTTTCGAAAAAAAGTGTAATGCTTGAAGGAATTTTATTTCTTTAGTAAATATACGAATATGACCGATTCCTAAGTATATTAGGAATCGGTCAATTACGGATTCTATATAAATATACTAAAATTGAACAAATTTTTAATTTTATACTTAACTCCAAAAATCCTCTTACTAAAGAGAATCTTCGTAACGTTTTTCCAGACATAGCCGAAAGTACAATTAGTAAAAAGCTAGTTTCCTTGTAGCTGCTTGGTCAAATAAAGCTAGTTTCAAGAGGAAGAAATGCTCAATGTATACAGGTTTAATTCTGTATTAATAATTATTAGGGGTAACAACACATCGCTATCTATATCTAAAATGTTATATAAAACTATTGAATATTTTATTCGTAAAAACAGAGGTGTAAAATGAATTTTATTTCCGAACTACTTGTTACCTTTGCAATTCCTACAATACAACTCACATTCTTGTTACTACTCATTTTTGTTTTTAGCTACTTTGTAGTATACAAAAAGGTATGTAAAGGAGGGGGGGAATTTACCGTACAACAAGTTATATTGTTTATATTGATAATAGGATATTATTCCCTTGTATTATCAGCTACTTCATTTGGTCGTCCAGATGATATAACTTTTGCAAGAACAATTGACTTTGATGTACTTAGTGTTTATAGAAAAGCATGGAATACCTTTTCATTTTCTTCTTTTTTCCATATCATTGTGAATATAGGTATGCTTTTTCCGTTAGGAATTTTATTACCTTTATTTAGTAATGTTTTTCAAAAAACAAAATGGATGTTAATCAGCTCAATTATAGCAAGTTTATTGCTTGAAATCCTTGAATTTATAATGCAACGTGGAAGTATGGAACTAGCCGATTTACTTCATAATACTTTAGGAATGATGCTAGGATATTCTATGTTAAATATAGTTCTTATATTGTTGAAGAAAAAAGAAACAGATACACAAATGACCAAATATTTATTTCTTCCGATTACAGTAAGTTTTGTTGCACTTGGAATAATGATTTCGTATCAAATGAAGGAATTTGGGAATATGCCTTTAGATCCCATTACAAAAACAGACATGACTGATGTCACTATAAAAACATCAATAGAGTTAAAAGACGAAGGTAATAAAATGCCTGTTTACAAAGAGGAAATTACAAAAATGCCTAATGACAATGAGCCAGTTACAAAAAAATCACATATTCGAGATGTCGAAATTCTGTCTCCCAAAGAAGTATTTCAAAAACTAAAACAAGGAGACTTTGATCCTATAATATCTTTCAAAGCAGGTGATACATTAGTCATTACAGATTATAATATAGATTACTACGCTGATACAAAAGGCTTTTCTCAACCTATATATGTTTTTCAAGTACACTTAAATGATAATGGGAAAGATAGTTGGTCTCAACCTATTTCTGCGAGAAGATAACGTAGATTTTCATGTTTTTGTTCATGTGAAATAGTTTAATCGAGTTGTCTTGCTCATTTGAAAAATCTCCTATGGAATTTAATTGAAATTGAAAAACATTTAAGAAGAACAATTACGCTGTGGGCTATTGTATAGTGTAGATATGAATAACAAAAAAGGGGGACTATATATGTGGAAGCGATTTGTAGCGATTGGTGATAGTTTTACAGAGGGGATAGGGGATGAAGTTGAGGGAATAGCATTAAAAAGCTGGGTAGATCATTTTGTTCAACTGTGTGTAGATGATTTAAAATATGCTAATTTTGCAAAACGTGGGTTAGTAACTAAAGAAATTCGCTCACAGCAATTGGAACAGGCATTAACTTTTAATCCAGATTTGGTTAGTCTAATTGCAGGTGCAAACGATGTTTTAAAAGGACGTTGGAATCATCAAGCATATAAGAACGATATGGAATTTATGATAGATACATTAAGTAAAGCAGGTGCTGATATTATTATAGCAAACCTTCCAGATTTTACAGTTCGGCTTCCATTTCCTTCTGAAAAAAAACAAGTATTAAAAGAACAATTATTAGAGGCAAATGAAGTTATACTTTCACTGAGTAGAGAGTATAAGCTTCATCATGTTGACTTTTGGAATCATCATTTAGTTAATGACAATACGCTTTGGTCTACGGATTTAATTCATCCAAACTCAAAAGGATATGTAAAAGTTGCTGAATTGATTTTTAGTAGTTTGCCTGTACATGACTCTTTTAAATAAGCTGTAGAATGACCTAAACTCCTGTCGCGTGCTGTACAGGGGTTTTTGGTGCGAAAAAGAAGGATATAGAGTGCCTATAAATTATACTTTAAGTAATTCTTTTTATTGTTTATATTTTTGTTATTTTCTGTTGCAGAATCCTTAGTATAAGGATTCTTTTTTTGTATCAATAATCTATAAAGAAAAAAGATGAAATTGGCGAAAATGAACTAAAAGGTATTTTAAATGAATTGTTAAAACAACACTAATAATGATAACGTTCGCTAAATATATTCGTCGTTTGTAAGAATCTTAAAATCTTCCCTTTTTGAATGCAGCTTAACCATAAATTTAATTTTTTTGTAAATGTGGAACTATTTCATTACTTACACTGTCTATTAAGCGTTAAAACATTTTTTATTTAACATATTTAGAAAGGAATAATCATTTTTAATTAAGGGAGAAGATTGAATTGAAAAAAATATGGATGCTGCTTTTCTTTTGTTTTGGAGTTATGTTGGTAGGATGCAATAAAGATGAGCCGCCAAAACAAGCATTTGAAGAATATATCAATTTATGGAATGATAAAAAATTTACAAATATGTATGATTATTTATCAGAACATGCAAAAAAAACGATTTCTAAAAAGGAGTTCACAGAGAAATATCAAAAAATTTATGAGGGTATTGGAGTTAAGAATTTAAAAATTAAAACGAAAGGAGAGAATACTAAAGATAAAGAACTTTTTCTTTTTGAAGTTAATATGGATACGGATGGAGGAACAGTTTCATTCATCCATGAAGCAAAACTCGTGAAAGATAAAGATAAGGAATCTTGGAAAATAGATTGGACACCAGACTTCATTTTCCCAGGTATGAAAAAAGATTACAAAGTACGTATGCAAACAGAGCAAGGAAAACGCGGAGAAATATATGATCGAAATGGAAAAGGGCTTGCAACGAATGGTAAAGCGACTGAAGTTGGAATTATTCCAGAGAAACTAGGTGAAACGGCAGCGCAAACGAAAGAAATAGTAGCACAATTACTTGATATGTCTATAGAAGAGATCAATCAAAAGCTCGCAGCGAAATGGATAAAACCAGATTCCCTTGTACCAATTGGTATTTTAAAAGAGGGAACCAGACAGAATGATTATATTGAATTAGAAGGAGTTTCATCTCGCCCAGTAAATATTCGTACGTATCCATTAGGAGAAGCAGCGGCACACTTAACGGGATATATAGGAAAGGTAAATGCAGAGGAGTTAAAATCGCTTCAAAAAAAAGGTTATCAAGCAGATGATTTAGTGGGTAAGACAGGTTTAGAGAAAGTATTAGAGAATAAATTGCGTGGTGAAAAGGGTGGACGCGTATTTATGGAAGATGAGAACGGGAAAGAGATTAAAAACGTAGCAAAACAAGAAGCAAAAAAAGGGGAAAATGTTACGTTAACTATTGATGCTGCAATTCAAGAAAAAATCTTTAATGAGATGAAAAATGAAGCAGGATCTAGTGCAGCGGTCAATCCTAAAACGGGTGAAACAATCGCACTTGTAAGTAGCCCTGCTTATAATCCAAATACAATAGTTAGAGGAGCATCAAAAGCTCAAAGGGAAGCATGGAATAATGACTCGAAACTGCCAATGATGAATCGCTTCACACAAGCATTTGTACCAGGTTCCGTATTTAAAACGATAACAGGTGCAATTGGTTTGGAAACAAACACAATAAATCCTAAGGAAGAATTTAAAATTCAAGGATTAAAGTGGACAAAAGATTCATCTTGGGGAAATTATTATGTAACACGTGTGAAGGATGCTAGTCCAGTTGATTTTGATAAGGCAATGAAGTACTCTGATAATATTTATTTTGCTCAACAAGCTTTGAAAATAGGAAAAGATCAGTATGTAAATGAATTTAAGAAATACGGATTTCATGAAAAATTATCAATTGAATACGAATTCCCTATTTCAATCATTGCAAAAGATGGGATAAAAAATGATATTCAACTAGCAGACACGGGGTACGGACAAGGACAAGTATTAATGACACCTCTTCATTTAGCATTGACTTATGCACCGATTGTCAATGAGGGTAACATTCCGTCACCGCATCTTATAAAAAAAACAAAAGCAGCGGGAAATTGGAAAGAAAATGTGATTTCTACCAAGAATCAAGAGATATTAAAAAGTGCGTTAATAAAGGTTATTAATGATCCTGATGGTGCTGGGAGAACTGCTAAAGTTGATGGTGTAACTCTCGCTGGTAAGACAGGTACAGCAGAACTGAAAGAATCGAAAGAAGCAGAGGGTAAAGAACTTGGTTGGTTTGCAGCTTTCGATGCAAGCGCGCCAAACATGATTGTTACCATGATGATTGAAGATGTAAAAGGAAGAGGCGGGAGCAACGTTCCAGGTGAAAAAATAAAACATGTTTTTCAGAAATAATACTTAATTAGAAGGTGAAATTTACTCCTTTAGTAAATATACAAACCTTACCGATTCAAGATTATATTAGGAATCGGTTAATTTATGTCTAAACGCAGATTTTATGATTTTAATAATCGTATTTAATTACGTGTTTTTTACACAATTAAATACGATTATTTTTTATTTGAAAATTATAAAACAACAAATTTTAAAATGTTAAATTAGATAATTGAAATTTAAAAAATAAGAGCTATTATACTTAACTTTATTTTCAGAAATATTACAAAGCTGTTAGTTTGAAGTAAGGTTATTCAATATAAGTAAGAGGGGAATTTCTTTATACTAAAAGATAAAAGTATATTTTATATTCTTACAGATAATAAACATATACTTTAACTAGTCCCACTTAACGACCTTGCGGCATGTTTGAAGAGGGAGATTCCTACGGACACTGAGAAGGGAGTCTTTTGTCGGAAAAGATAAATAAAAGGAGCTTAATATATGTATAAAATTATGATTGTAGAAGATGACCAAAAAATTTCTAAACTACTTCAATCCCATATTAATAAGTACGGGTATGAAGGGAATATTACAGAGGATTTTGAAAATATTTTGGCTAACTTTGAAAAAATTCAACCTGATTTAGTTTTATTAGATGTAAATTTACCGAGTTTTGATGGTTTCTACTGGTGCCGACAAATTAGAACGGTCTCTACTTGTCCCATTATATTTATATCAGCACGTAGTGGAGAGATGGAGCAAGTTATGGCACTTGAACATGGTGCAGACGATTATATCACTAAACCGTTTCATTATGAAGTTGTAATGGCAAAAATCCGAAGTCATCTTCGAAGAATTTACGGAGAATACGCACCGAAAGCGGAAGAAAGAGTTGTTCAGCAATCCGGTTTAATACTTTATCCAGAAAAAATGGAATTAAAGCTAAATGATAGCATGTGTATACTGTCAAAAAAAGAAACTGTTTTACTAGAAACTCTCTTACGACAATCTCCTAGTATTGTTAGTCGAGAGAAAATCTTAGAAAAACTTTGGGATGACTATACGTATGTAGATGATAATACGTTAAGTGTAAATGTTACACGTGTCCGAAAAAAATTAGAGGAAATCGGAATAAAAAATGCATTAGAAACAGTTCGTGGTGCTGGATATCGTTTGAAAATAACTTGGAAGAATGATGAGGTATAATAATGAATTTATTTTTACGTGAACATATCCCTTTCATCTGTTTCTCAATCATTCAGCTATTTGTCGTTCTAACTGTTTATTGGCTGGATGGATATAACCACTTATCTACTGCGTTATATAGTGTGTTTTTAGGAGGATGCTTTTTAATTGCGTTTTTACTTTATCGCTACTTTAGCCATCGTAGATTTTATAACAAATTATCCAACCCTTCTGAAACATTAGAGGACTCCTTAGAAGAACTCGATTCCACTCCATTATCAGTAGCACTTCAGCGTGTGTTAAAGACACAATACAGTCAATATCATCAACAGTTAAAGACTTGGGAATATAAACAAAAAGAGCACCTTACATTTATTAATCAATGGGTGCATCAGATGAAAACGCCTCTATCAGTTATTGAACTGATCACACAAGAAGAGAATGGGGAGGTTTTTGAAAGTATTGTGGAAGAAGTAGATCAAATGCAGTACGGATTAGAAATGGTCTTATATATGGCGCGATTACAAACGTTTGAGCAAGATTTTTATGTGGAAAGAGTTTCGTTACAAGAAATCGTTCAAGAAGTAATCCGTGAAAATAAACGTCTGTTTATCCGTAGCTATGTTTATCCAGAAGTAAAAGTAAAACAAACTATTATGGTAGAAACCGATAGAAAGTGGCTTCGGTTTGTTATTCATCAAGTGATATCCAATGCCATTAAGTATTCAGCAGGAAGTAGAAAAAACGTTACTATTACTACATTAGAAGAAGAGCGCTCAGTAATCCTTGAAATACACGATCATGGTGTGGGAATTCCAAAAGAAGACCTCCCAAGAGTATTCCGCCCATTTTATACGGGAATAAACGGTCGGAAATTTAAGGAATCTACTGGGATGGGATTATATCTTGTGAAAAATATTATAAAAAGATTGGAACATGATATTGAAATAAAGTCGGAAGTAGGAAAAGGAACAACAATCTGTATTATTTTCCCTTATGCAAATCGTTAGAACGGTATTTAGTTTGAATTTTCAGAAATATTACAGACCTGTTAGATATATGAAAGGTTAATCGATATGAGAAGAAGGGACGCTTAGATAAACTTAGGTTATTAAAAGATAAAAAGGAGCAAAACGATATGGAAATATTAAAGGTCTGTGAACTGAGTAAAATCTATACAGGAAAGGTATCTTATGAAGCGCTCGCCGAAATTAATTTGAGTGTGAAAAAAGGGGAGTTTGTAGGAATAATGGGACCATCAGGAAGTGGAAAAACTACTTTGTTGAACATGGTTTCTACTATTGATTCTCCCACATCAGGAGAAATATTGATTAATGGAGAAAATCCATATCAATTATCTCAAAATGAACTGGCATTATTTCGAAGACGTGAATTAGGTTTTGTGTTTCAAGCATTCAATCTTCTTACAACATTAACTGTAAAAGAAAATATTGTTCTTCCTCTGACGTTAGATGGTACTAAAGTTGAGGATATGAATCAGCGTGTAGAAGGTATTGCAGAAAAATTAGGCATCCAAGATATATTAAATAAACGAACATATGAAATATCGGGCGGACAAGCACAAAGAACAGCAATTGCACGTGCTCTAATTCATAAACCTAAATTATTACTTGCAGATGAGCCGACAGGAAACTTAGATTCAAAAGCGGCTAATGATGTAATGGAGTTATTAAAACGATTAAATAAAGAACAAGATGCAACAATGATGCTTGTTACGCACGATCCAGTGGCTGCAAGTTTTTGTGATCGCGTTGTATTTATTAAAGATGGAAAATTATATAACGAAATTTATAACGGAGAAAACCAACAAATGTTTTATCAAAAAATTATAGATGTACTTGCATTACTAGGAGGTCGTAAGCATGACTTTTCAAAGATTCGCTTTTAATAATATCATTCGAAGTAAGCGGACTTATGCTGCACACTTTCTAAGTAGCTCATTTTCAGTTATGGTTTTTTTCACATATTCACTCTTACTTTTTCATCCTGATTTACAAGGAGAACTAGCCTCCACAAGTAAAACAATGAGCCTTTTAGGAACAATGGGGATGCAAATCTCTCAATATCTCATTTTTGTATTTTCATTCTTCTTTCTTTTATATTCGGTGAGTTCTTTTTTAAAAACAAGAAAAAAAGAATTTGGAATTTTAATCATGCATGGTATGACACCGGCGCAGTTAAATAAATTAATTTTTTTAGAAAATATGTTAATTGGAGTCGCTTCAATTACATTTGGTATCTTAATTGGTTTGATATTTTCAAAGCTCAATTTATTGGCAAGTGAAAATATATTAGCGATTGATAAGGGTCTTCCTTTTTACGTTCCTATAAAAGCTGTCTTTACGACAATTGGCGCATTTTTGATTCTGTTTCTAGTCATTTCGTTGTTTACTTCTAAAATGGTAAAAGCAAACAAGTTAATTGATTTGATGAAATCAGAGGAAAAGCCAAAACCAGAGCCAAAGGCATCAAAAGCATTAGCATTCCTTTCCGTATTATTAATTGGGTTAGGGTATGGATGTGTGTTCTATTTCGTACTAGAAAGAAACTTCATTATGCCTTACTTACTTGGAGGAGTAGTTTTTGTAGTGATAGGGACATATTTTCTATTTTCACAGTTGAGCGTGTATGTAATACGTGTCTTAAAGAAAAAAGACACTGTATTTTTTAATAAAACGAACCTACTTACTATATCTGAATTGGCTTATCGTATGAAGGATAATGCAACTATGTTCTTTATGCTAGCGATTGTTTCCGCGGTGGCTTTCACAGGAATTGGTACATGTTTAGCAATGGGAAATAAGGGATTAACGGAGATGATCAATCCATTTGCATTTACCTATACCTCGTTAGGCGAGAATCCCCAAGAAGGAGAGCACATTACAGAAATAAAAAAACAACTCACTCGTTCAAATTTTTCTTATCAGGTAGCGGTTACGAATCCAAAATTCACGGAAAATAATTTAGTGCTAATCAAAGTATCAGAGTATAACAAGTTTGCAAAAATCTTCGGATATGAAATGGAAAAGTTAGACAATGATCAACAAACAATCATAGTACCATCAATAGTTTCGCAAAAAGAAAAGTATGCAAGAGGAAAGGATATACCTGAGAAAATAGATGTAGTACAGGAAAACTTGGAGATGTCTCTTCAGGTCAAGAAGGCGGTCCCATATATAGTTCTCCCAAATACAATTGGAGCTATTATTGTTGTTTCGGATTCTTTGTACGATAAAATCCCAAATAGAAAGACAGAAGATGATTCTTACGTAATGAAAAGTCAATATGGATTTTTAGTGGAAAATTGGGAGAAATCAAGAGTGGTTACAAAAAAATTAGAAGCAACAATGGGTAATAATAATTCGGTGCAAGCACATCATTATTTTAAAGCATTGTATTCTGAATGGATTTTTTCGAAACAAGAGAACGGTATTTTACTTATTGTCAGTGTATTAGTAGGGATCGTATTCTTTACGTTCGCAGCCAGTCTTTTATATTTCCGACTATATGCAGATTTAGAAAGGGAACAACAACAATATGAAATGATTGCGAAGGTCGGTCTAAGTAGAAGAGAGCTAAAGAAAATCGTAACGCGTCAGCTTACGTTAATGTTCTTCTTGCCTTTAATTATAGCGATTATTCATAGTGGTGTCGCTTTTATAGCCTTGCAACAGCTAATTGACTTCTCTGTTTTAAAGATGTCCATTTTAATTATACTAGCCTTTATATCCATTCAAAGTGTGTACTTTTTCACTGTCCGTTGGCGTTATTTACAACGGTTATATAAAAAAATCATGTAACGTATTGATAAAACAAGCAAAGAGGAGAAAAAGAAATGAAAAAAGTAATGAAAGTGTGTATGGCAGGAGTTGTATCAATTTCTATGTTAGGGGCTTGTTCTTTTGGAAAGAAAGAAGAACCAAGGAATGCCGCTTTATTGATTGGGGAAGAACAATCATTAAAAGAAATAGTAAGTCAACATAAAAGTGAAATTAAGACCAACACTTTATATAAAGTGAAAAAAGCAGAAACTGGCGGTAAACAACTATTAATTATGGAACGAAAAACTGCAGAGAAAATGGTTGAGATAGGTGTGTTGAGAGAATCAGATAATGATAATGAAGTATGGAGTTCAGATCCAATAAAGTCATTACCTTCAGCTCCAAAAGGTAAAGCTGTATTATTGGCTAGTAAGAAAAATAAAAAAATTAAGGAATTAACAATTAATGAAAAGAAAATAGAAGTCCAGTATGCTAGCGATACTTGGTTTGGTCACTATCGTAATTCAGATTATGAGGAGCTGATTGTAATTGTTGACAATACTACTTTCAATCAAATCCCTGTAAATGAAACATCAATGGAAATCCTTCATTTCAATAAATCGTATGGTGAAGATAGACCATATAACACAGATGATGTTACGGCTGTACAAGCAGAAACTGAATGGGAAAAACTCACTAAAACTATGGGGAGTCAAGTGGATGTATTAGATGCGGTTTCTATTATAAAAAAATAATGAAAATATATTTAATACAGAAAAACCAGGATGATTTTAAGAATTTATCCTGGTCTTTTTTATTACATTTTTTTAGAAATATCATCTGTCGAAAAAAAAGATAAACAATGGAACAAATGAAACTTGTATCATGTCTATATATTGAAACCATATTAAAAGTGAGGGCAGCTTTATGTTTATTCAAATAAGTTTGAGGTGTGGAAATGGAACAGAAGTTTATTGGAAAATGTAATCATGATGAGCTTGACTATGTTATAAAAGACTATTGGCAAGATGTATGGAATTATTCATTTATTATTACGAAAGATCCACACTTATCAGATGACATCACACAAGATGTATTTATTAAGGTTTTTAAACATTGGAATTCGTTTCGAAAGGAGTCATCTATTAAAACGTGGATATTAAAAATTACAAGAAATACGGCAATAAACTATTTGAAATCCTCTTATTTTAAAAGGATATCTTTAGTGGGATTTTTTAGTGACGATAAGCAATCTCCATCGGCAGAACAAGAATTTTTTAATCAAGAGGAAATGAATGATGTGTGGGATGTTGTATTAAAACTACCTAAAAAACACCGCGAAATACTAATATTGGACGCGAAATATGAATTATCTTATGAAGAAATGGCTGAAACATTAGGTGTATCCATTGGAACAGTCAAATCTAGGTTAAGCAGAGCAAGAAGTAAAGTTTCAAAATTAATAGGGGAGGGTAGAAGTGATGAACAGTAAAAAAAATCCTGACTGGTATAGCAAATTAAAAAATGGACCAATGGAGCGTCGTAAAGATGAAGAAGCATTTATTTATAAAATAAAGCAATCGATATACCAAAATAGTGAAGTAGACTCTGTACCATACAAGAGACCATTTCGTAAAAAAGCATTGCCTATTGTAGTAGTTTTGGTTTGTACAATGTTATTTTTTATTGTTCAACAACCTTGGCTTGATGATAATAAATCACCGGTACAAAGTAGTACTCAAATTAAGCCTAAAACAAAAGATGAGTCTGCTCAAGATCCATCATTAAAACAATTTATGAATGAGTTATATCGAAGTACAAATTCAAAAAATGAAAATGACCTGTATAGAGCGTTAAATGATGAAGTTCTATTTAAAGGGAAAAGTTATCAGAAGGATGAATTGAAGTTTGATGAGGATATTTTTCATGAGTTGCAAGTCGCTCTTACAATGGGGGGAGAATTTGCAAATGATACAAAGAAAGCATACAAAGTACCAAGTGGATTGACAGAAAGTAACCAACCAAAGCAATCGCATTTTATATATGCAACTGTTACTGGAAATAAAACGAAAATTTTAGCTGAACCAAAACGAGAATCACAAGTTTTATATGAAGTATCTAATGAAATGGTAAAAGCTTTGATTCCAGAAAAAGTACAGAATGATGGATTTATAAAAGTATCGACAATTAACGGTTATACTGGATATGTACAAAAAGAGTATGTTTTAACTGATATTAAATATTCTTTCATATTTGAAAAGAATGATGAAGGTATATGGGAAATAACGAATATAGATTCTATATGGTAAAAGAGGAAGGTTCACTTTAATGAACCTTCCTCTTTATCTTTATCCTCTTTTTGAAGTGAATTCCAGCACTCTAAAATTTCTGATGTAACGAGAGCAGCAATATTTTTTTCCGAATTACTACCAGGAATAACGACAGAAATAGCAATTTTTGGATCTTCGGTAGGAGCATATGCAATGAAAAGAGAATGATTTATCATTCTTTCTTGCTCGTTCGGAGAGCCAGTTATCCCTGTTTTACCCGCGACATGAAAGGGCAAGTTTTTAATCTCCTCTATATTTTGACTCATCCCACCTTGCACGACACTCCAAAATTTCATAGGATAACGATTTGAACTTTCTAAGAGTGGTTTAAACTTTTTTGTTTCCTTATCGTCTTGACCAATAATAGCACTTACGATTTGAGGTTTATATTTATCACCTTTACTTGCCAAAGTTGCTGCATATTGAGCAAGTTGTAGAGGGGTGTGTACTTCATTTCCTCCCCAAGATGCATTTAATAAAGCAGAGATTCCATTTTCAAACTTATTAGATGGATGAAATTCATATTCTCCGTCTTCTTCAAAGGGTAAATCAATACCAGTTTTAGAGCGGAGGCCAAATTGCTTTAAATAATCTGTCCATATATTTGCTACTTTTTCTATATTCCCATTATTTCGGTTGAATAAGGGGAGAGCTACTTTTGCTGTCATAAATGTATTTGATGAATTAATGATAGCTTGACTCGGTGTAATTTCACCTGTTGGTGTTCCAGGAGCATTGGTGATGTTATTTTGATTATCATACTGAAAACTACCATTATCCAAATATGTATCCTCAGGTTGAAAAAGCTTTTCGTTTAATCCGATTAAAATAGTAAGTGGCTTTATAGTAGAGGCCATATTTACATAAGATTCACCATATTTTAATTTTTGAATTGCTTTATTTTGCGAAAGGGATTTAATGTTTTCTTTTTTAGATGATACATGTGTATTTAATATATTTGGATCAAAAACTGCCGAATTGGCCATAGTTAATATTGCGCCAGTTTTTACATCGGTTACTACTGCATAACCAGCATTAGCATCAGGTACTTTCTTAATTTGAGATCTTAGTGCTTCCTCTGTTTTTTGCTGCAATTTAGAGTCTAAAGCTAGCCGGACATCTTTTCCTTTTTGTACTTTTTGAATGTTCCATAAGAACTTTTTATTATTCATTTTAAAAATCAGAGTTTTTCCGGGTTTTCCTTTTAAATCATTTTCATATTGAAACTCAATCCCACTTTTACCAACAGGTACATTTTTAGAATTAAGGTCATTTTCTACATACCCAATTACTTGTGAAGCAATTTCGTTCTTTGGATAATATCGAATGAATTCGTCTTTGATCACTACATTTTTAGGTTTATTCTTGTTTATGAATGAAATTTCATTTTCACTTATATCAGAGTATAAGGATATTTCATTCATAGTCTGCTTATTACAGGATTGTTGTAATTGAGATTTTATGTCCTCTGTAGAAATGTCATGTTGAAACTCGTTTGAAAATTGATTGAAAAAAGCTAATGTGTTTGATGTATCTTTATTCGATAGTTTTTCATCATTAGAAGTGCAATATAGAGACTTAACTTTCTTATTTGTAGCTAGTAGTACACCATTTTGATCAAGAATTTTTCCTCTTTCAGCTGAAGAAGTTGCGATAGTAATTGAAATGAAGTTGATTTTTAATAAAATTAGTAAAATCACACTTACAATAGAAAGAACCGCAAAAAATCTCCATCTTTTCGTATGTAACATATAACCCTCCCTTATGTAGCCTATTCCATCTTATAGTTAATTATTTTTTTTGTAAATGTGGAACAACTTTATGATTTAGATTGTCTATTAAGTATTACAGCATGAAGAAAGGAACAATCAGTATGAAAAAAAGTACATGTTAATAGTAAGTCTATGTGTAAGTTTAATATGAGTCATTATACAGTTTAGCATTTCTAATGCAGGCGACAAAAAAATAGAGAAAAAAACAGGAAGGGAGATTTATCAATTACACGGCTAAACCAAAAGGAATGGATGCCTACAAGGATTTAACAAAAAAGATAAGACACTATTATAACTGAATAGTGGTTTCTAATATATAGGAAACGCTTTTAGTATATTTATTTACTAAGTATTAGTGAGGATTTCCTGAAGAATTATATGGAGGATTTATGAAAGAACAAAAAGTAAAGAAACAGAAGACATATATATCTATTCGATTGAATATAATGTTCCTTTGCATATTTGTACTATTCTCAGCTATTATTATGCAGCTAGGAAAAGTACAAATCGTTGAGGGAGAGGCTTATAAGAACCAAGTGGAAAATAGTCAAAATGAAACAACTAGTATACCAGTTCCACGTGGACAGATTCTAGATCGAGAAGGGAAAACGGTCGTTAATAATAAATCTCTTCGCACAATTACGTATACAAGGGTGAAGGGGATTACGAGTGAAGATATTTTAAAAACAGCAAAAGACTTGGCGAAGGTACTTGAAATGCCTGAGCAAGATATAAATAAATTAACCGATATCGATAAAAAAGATTTTTGGATGCAATTGAATACGAAACGTGCGGAATCAAAGATTACTAAAAAAGACATAGGAAATTTTAAAGAAAAGGGAATAGAGGGAAAAGAACTAGACAAAAAAATTCAAGACTTAAGACGAAGTCGCGTTACAGAAGTAGAATTGGCAGAATTAACAGCACAAGATTTAAAGGTGTTAGCTATTAAAAGTAAAATGAGTTCAGGTTATCAACTGACACCACAAATTATAAAAAAAGATGTGACAGATCAAGAATATGCGCGGATAAGTGAAAAACTTGCGGAGTTTCCAGGAGTAGATACAACAGTTGATTGGGAACGTAATTATGTAAATGGTAATTTATTTCGTTCCGTGTTAGGTAATATTACAAGTAGTGAAGAAGGATTACCGAAAGAAAACTTAGATTCTTATTTGGTACGTGGATATAACCGTAATGATCGTGTAGGAAAAAGTTATATTGAACAACGATATGAAGATGTATTACACGGCACAAAAGAAGAAGTGAAAAACATTACTGATAAATCAGGAAACATTATAAACACAGAAATAATCTCTAAAGGAAAAAGTGGTAATAGTTTAACATTAACGATTGATATGGAATTACAAAAGAAAGTGGAAGAAAGTATAGAGAAAAATTTGAGAGCTTTTAAGAGTTCAGAGCCACTGTTGGACCGAGCGTTTGTCGTCATGACAAATCCAAATAACGGACAGATTTTATCTATGGCAGGCAAAAAGATTGTAGAAAAAGAAGGGAAAATAGAGATTGAGGATTTGGCATTAGGTAACATGACAACTTCGTATGAGCTAGGGTCAGCTGTAAAAGGCGCAACGTTATTAACTGGATATGAGACAGGGGCAATACAGCCAGGAGATCAATTTTATGATGCACCGATGAAATTTAAAGGTACACAAGCCAAGAAATCATGGAATGTATCCGGATTTGGTAATATTAATGATTTACGAGCTTTACAAGTATCTTCGAATGTATACATGTTCCAGACAGCTTTAAAAATTGCGGGAGTTAATTACGTACCGAATGGTTCATTGGATATTAAACAAGAAGCATTTGATAAAATGCGTTATTATTTTAAACAATTTGGTTTAGGGGTACCAACAGGTATTGATTTACCGAATGAAATAATTGGGCAAACGAGAAAAGTAGATAGTCAACCTGGGTTTTTACTAGATTTTTCTATCGGTCAGTATGATACGTATACGCCATTGCAATTGGCACAATATATTTCAACTATTGCAAATGGTGGATATAGAATGCAACCCCAAATTGTACAAGAAATACGAGAGCAATCAATAAAAGAAGAAGAGGTCGGTAAAGTTATACGCTCTATAGAGCCTGTCGTATTAAATCGAGTTGATATGAAGAAAGAACATATTGATCGGATAAAAGAAGGTTTTAGATGGGTATTCCAAGAAGGTGATGGAACTGGCGTGAAGTATTTCAAAAATGCGCCATATAAACCAGCAGGAAAGACAGGGACAGCTCAAACTGTATATGGTGGAGATGATCCAATTGGTAGAAATGCAAAAGGAGAACGTATGGAATGTTACAACTTAACATTAGTTGGATATGCTCCATATGATAATCCAGAAGTAGCATTTTCTGTAGTAGTCCCATGGCTTCATGATGATAAAAATGGAATTAATTCTATAATTGGAAAGGAAATTTTAGATGTATACTTTGATTTAAAAAAGCAACGTATACATGGTGAAGCTGCTAGTACAGATAGTTCGAATCAAAGATAGTAAAATTTGTGCACTTTTCTCAGGGGAAGAGACCCTGTTTATATAAAAGCCTTTATAAGTTAAAGAAAAAGGAAGATTTGAAATAAGAGATAGCGGCTATCATAGTTGCTATCTCTTACTTTTGTTAATATCTTGGCTACTAGTTAAAAAGGTTTTAAATTTATGGAACAAACTTGTTTCTTAGATGGTCTATTATGTGTACGTATAAAAACAGGTTTTCAAATAGGATACAGTGTATTGAATTTACTACTTGTTTTCAGTATTGAAAATTTGAAAGGAATGATGATTTTGAAAAACAAGAGGATGTTAAAAATAGGTTTATGTGTTGGTATATTAGGTTTAAGTCTTACAAGCCTAGAAGCTTTTACAGGAGGGGCATTGCAAGTTGAAGCGAAAGAAAAGACCGGACCAGTTAAACATAAAAATCATGCGACGTATAAAGAATTCTCTCAACTTGAGAAAAAATTTGATGCTCGATTAGGTGTATATGCTATTGATACTGGTACAAATCGAACAATTGCTTATCGACCTAACGAAAGATTTGCCTTTGCATCAACCTACAAGGCATTAGCGGCAGGAGTATTGCTACAGCAAAACTCAACTGAGAAATTAAATGAAGTTATCACTTATACGAAAGACGACTTGGTGGAATATTCACCCGTTACAGAGAAACATGTAGATACAGGCATGAAACTTGGGGAAATTGCAGAGGCGGCTGTTCGTTCCAGTGATAATACCGCCGGGAACATTTTATTTAATAAAATAGGCGGACCTAAAGGATATGAAAAAGCACTTAGACAGATGGGTGATCGGGTTACTATGGCTGATCGCTTTGAGCCAGAGTTAAACGAAGCTACTCCAGGAGACATTCGTGACACTAGTACAGCGAAAGCCATTGCTACCAATCTTAAGGCTTTTACGGTCGGAAATGCACTTCCAGCTGATAAACGTAAAATTCTTACAGAGTGGATGAAAGGAAATGCTACAGGAGACAAACTTATTCGTGCAGGCGTACCAACTGACTGGGTAGTTGGAGATAAATCAGGAGCTGGAAGTTATGGGACACGAAATGATATTGCTATCGTTTGGCCACCGAACAGGGCACCTATTATCATTGCAATCTTATCTAGTAAAGATGAGAAAGAAGCTACCTATGATAATAAATTAATTGCAGATGCAGCTGAAGTTATAGTTAAGGCTCTTAAATGATAATTTCTCAATTCTTTATGTAATGTAATTGAAAATAGGAACCTAGAAAGCGATTCTTTTTACTGTGAAAAGAATCGCTTTTTTGTATTCCTATAATGAATAGTAAGTATATAAGCGAAAATTATTATTTCATGGACAATTTATCCCCTAAAGTGCATGAGGGAAATTTTCTCCTGTGGTGTTCGTAGCAATATGATTATTATGTATACGATAATAATATTTTGGAGTAGTTAAGCTAGATACTCCTATATGGATATGTAATTTTACATATCCATATAAAAGACACATATGTGTTAATCACTATTAAATTATATTGAAATCATTTTTAAGTAAGGGATTCATATAGATTTAAGGGAATCAAAGAATTTTTATGTTTAATTATCATAGTATAATTATTTCACTTTATGAAATGAAATTTGTATTTAACTTTTTTAAATATAATATTTTTAAATTCGAATAATAAATATCTGAAAAATTAAATTTAATCAATGTGATTTTCAGGTTTACTTATGAAAAACATAGTGTTTAAAATGAGGGGGAAGTAAGGTCCTTATATTCTATCAAAAATAAATAAAAAACGAGATACGATTACTCTATCGAAAAAATTTCTATCCTCAAGTGTGTGTGATGAAATCCTAACGTTAGGTTGTACAAAATTTACGATTAAAACTGTAAAAAACATATGTAGAAAGTAGTTATACAAGTTTGAATTTTTAAGGTGAATGATTTTTATGAATTTTTTCATAAAACCTAATCTATGATTAGTGAGCTTTATATTCTTATTTTCCTAATAGAATACTTTTATACAATTAGATGGAAGTTAAGAATACTAAATCAAAACATAATAGGTTGTTATTGATGAGTTTATCGTAAAGTTGTTATTTTATGTGTCATCAAATAACATTTATAAACAATTAGAAATAAAGAAAAGGAGACTATTATGAGAAAAAATAGAGTATTAGATACAACATAAATAGCGTAAAAAATTTTTGGTGTAAAAACGTAATAAATAAAATAATAATCCTTAAATGTACTAAGGGAAAATGAGGGAGATAATATGGGAAATAACTCAAAATATAAAACTAGAAAAATACTTGCAGCTACCGCTACAGTAACTATGCTTACGACTGGAATGGTTTCTTCATCAGATGTCTTTGCAGAGGAAACAAAGCAGCAAAAAAAAATATCGACATCACTGCAAGAGGAAAAGTCAGTTAAATCAGAAAACAGAATATATACAGTCCCAGGAAAAGGGGATGTTGAGGTACTGAAACAACAGGAAAGAAAAAGTATAGCATTTAGTCCATATGAACCCACTGGTTTATATGCAAAGCCAAATGAACAAATAACGATTAATGTAGAAGGAAATCAAAATATTCAAGCATATATTGGAACGTATTCGTATGATGCTTCTTGGAGAGAAGATTCTAAAATAAAATCATTTACATTAAAACCTGGTATAAACACAATCCAATCTCCAAATGGGGGGATGATTTATTTTTATAATAAACAACAAGGTGGTACCATTCGAACAACAGTCACAACAGGTGGAACGACTACTCCTTTTTTTGAACTAGGAAAGCATACGAAACAAGATTTAATAAACATGCTGGACCAATATCCCAATGCACATGCAGTGGAGTTAAAAGGAGAACGTGTATTAATTACGGCCAGCCCTGCACGTGTTAAGAAATATTTGTTAGGTTCTAATACAGATCCTGTACAACTCTTAAAAAAGATGGATGAAGCTACTCGAATTCAAGACAAAGTAGCTGGTTTATCCGAGGAACAAGTAGATAAACATTATATTCATTACGTAGAAGAAAATCATTCTCCCGATTATTATATGTATGCAACTTCTTATCGAACCGCATATGTAGGAGATGCAATCCAATACGTGTTAGATATTAATAAATTTATAAAAGATGGCTGGGGTCCTTGGCATGAGGCAGGGCATTTGAGACAGCAATCACCTTGGAAGTTTTATAATATGACAGAAGTACAAAATAATATTTACAGCCTTTCTGTAGAAAAAGCATTTACATCTAATCAATCTTTTAGATTGCAACAGGAGGGCGCTTATACTAAGGCATTTCAATACTTAGAACAACCTAATAAAAATTATGACGAAGTTAGTGATGTTTTTGTTAAGCTTGTTATGCTTTGGCAACTACAGTTAGCATATGGAGAGGACTTCTATCCTCAATTGCATCAATTGTATAGAGAAATGTCTTCAAGTGAACTTCCACAAACTGATGAAAATAAAAAACAATTATTTATGATTTCGGCATCAAAAGTAGCCAAACAAAATTTGATACCTTTCTTTGAGAAGTGGGGATTACGTCCAAATAACGATACCATTCAAAAAGTGGCTGTATTAGGGTATCCAACTTTAACAGCAGAGATTTGGAAGGGGACGGATTCTAATCCAATTAAACCAGATATACCTAATGTAAATAATATTTTAGAAGGAAACAAGTTTGCATGGTCATTAAAAGGGATTAGTGATTTCGAATTTGCTAAAATCAATTTCAATAAGTCGACAGAAGAAGTGCATATTGACTTAAAAGCAGGCGTACCGCATCATTATTTTAATGAAACATATGCGAGTATTAAAGTACAAAATGCATCAGGAAAAGTAGTATACAATAAAGACATCTATGGAAACAAACAACAAAATGCTGAATCGCAAAAAGTTCCAGTTAAAGTAGGGGATTATATTGAGTTAACACATCTAGAAGGTGTGCATAGAGCTACTTTCACAAATGTAGATAATAGTAAACAAGAAAGCTTTGGAAAAAAAGCAATGTACGAAGTTACAAAAGAAGGTCTGAAGAAAGTAGAAAAAATGCCAGAAACAACGGTTTTAGACGGAAATCAATTTGGTTGGTCTTTAAAAGGATATAGTGATAGAGAAATTGCAAAAGTAAATTATAATAGGGTAACAGAGAAAATACAGGTGAATTTAGAAGCAGGCGTACCACATTCTTATTTTAATAATACGTATGCAAGTATCAAAGTACAGAATTCATCCGGTAGTGTTGTGTACAATAAGGAAATAGTGGGAAATAGACAGCAAACTGCTGAAAGACAAACTGTGCCAGTCAAAGTGGGAGATTATATCGAGTTTACCCATATAGAAGGGGAAGCAGTAAAGGAAAAGACACGGGCTACACTTATTAACCTTGAGAATAGTAAACAGGAATATATAGGTAAAAAAAGAACCTATCAAGTTACTTCTACGGGATTAAGCAAAATAGATTAATATGAATAAACTTCAAATTATTAGTAAGATGCCAAATAGTCGTTCATTATGAACGGCTATTTGGCTTTTATTTATATAAAAGTGAAATATAATCCAATGTTTAATGATTTATTAGAAGTAAAAAGGTAGGTATTATATAAAAGAAAATGAATAATTTATGCAGAGCTTGTATACGGTATTATTATTTGACTATTCTAAAATCAATTGATAAAAACGCTGGAATGTTTTTTAGAAAACAACTGACTCCATAGGTGGAATTTGGAAGATTAATTCTATTTTGGAGTTTATTTTTATAAGGAAATTCACATACGTGGATTAGTATTAAGATTCAAAATGTAAAATATCTAAAGACCTAAGTACAAGCACACATTTTAAATAAAAAAAGTGAGAAGAATGAATAACATTCTTCTCACTTTTAGCAATTAGGGTCGGCATATACATAAATATGCGTTTGAGTGGAATTTTGGATGAAAAATCCACATGCATAGTATACCAAAATATTTAAGGCCCTTCGTATGCAATATTGCATACGAAGAGTAGGTGGATATAATAGTTAACTTACTTCTATTAAAAGTAAAATGTGTTTATATTAAAAAAGTTAAAATCAAATTGAAGCTGGTTAAGATCTTAATTCTTCATAGCTACCTAATTAATCAATTCTAGCTACTGAGTAGGAAAGAGTTAATTAATTTGAAAATGATTTGAGTAGGTAAATTCTCCGTTATACTTAATTACTGCAATATATGTCCCTTTAGTATATACATTTGTAATTGGTGTTCTCCAAATTTCTAACCCTTTAGGCGTAGTAATAAATTCTGGTTCAATTGTAATAAAGCGTTGTAAAGTGCCGTCAGGGTGAACCTTGAAAATCTTCATTTTGGCACCAAAATGCGCTCTACCAAAACGTTGAGTTAAGTAGAAAGTATCTCCTGTTATGAGGTGTTCAATATTCCAGTCGGGTTGGTATGTACTATTTTCAGCTCCCTATAAATCAAAGGCTACGGGAAATATGGTAATAGCAATTCTCACATTATTGAGGGACTGGAAAAACAACAAAGACGTTCTCAAATGCATGTATAGATATTTATAACAAAGATTCAAAAAAGAATAGGTAATATAGCTATTGGAATAAGATTGTTTTTGTCTATCTCCTGAAAAGGAGGATGGACAAACCATACCAAAGAAACTTGCATTTCATTATCTATAGAAGTGTAATGTCATTAAAGTGAGATAGGATACAGGCTAATATTGAGAAATGTAAAGTTTGTAGAGTTTGAAACAAATTAAAGAAGTAACATAAGGGATTTACGCATATAGTAATGTCGACGGATAAAGTTAACGGAATATTCGTTTTAATAAGATAAAATAATAGTATTTTTATCTTATAATATTGTTACTACGATGAAATAAGGCTAATAATTAGTTAACTTAAAAATTAAATTCAGATAGGAAGAGGATAATGAAGACCAGAGATAATTATAAAATTATTGTGATTGGCGCTGGGACTGCAGGACTATCTTCTACTGCACATTTGTTACGAAATGTATCCCTATTGAAAGAAAGTATAGCTATTATCGATTCATCTAAAAAACATTACTTCCAACCACTATGGAGTTTAGTTGGGGGAGGAATTGTTTCAAAGGAATGTACGATGCGTGATCAAGAATCACTTATTCCAAAAGGAGCAACGTGGATTCCTAAAAGTGTTGTTAAGTTGTTTCCAGATCAAAATAAGATACTTTTAGATGATGGAATGCTACTTGAATATGAGATTCTTATTGTAGCAGCCGGTATACAAATAAATTGGGGTGGTATTAAAGGCTTAAAGGAGTCTATTGGGACTAATGGGGTTTGTAGCAATTATTCTTATAAATATGTTGATTCTACTTGGAGAGAAATTGAAAAATTCAAAGGAGGAAATGCGATTTTTACCCACCCCAATACTCCTATTAAATGTGGTGGCGCCCCACAAAAAATTATGTATTTAGCAGAAGAGTATTTTTGTAATAGCGGTTTGAAAAACAGAAGTGAAGTAATGTTTTATTCTGCGAACGCTAACATATTTCAGGTACCGCGTTATGCTGAAACATTAGAACAAGTACTAGAAAGAAAGCAAATTATAACGAACTATAATAAAAACTTAGTAGAAATTATCGCTGAAAAGAGAGAAGCAATTTTTGAAGATACGCAAACACTGAAACGAGAAACAGTACCATATAGTATGATACATGTTGTTCCACCAATGGGGCCACCTAACTTTATTAAAGAAAGTGAGATAAGTGATCATCAGGGGTGGGTAGATATAAGTCCTTATACTTTGCAGCATGTAAAATATAAGAATATTTTTGGACTTGGAGATTGTACCAATTTACCTACATCTAAAACTGGAGCGGCAATTCGAAAACAAATACCTGTCTTAAAACAAAATATTTTGGACGTACTTAATGGAAGAGACTTGCAGGCTAATTATGATGGGTATACATCCTGTCCGATTGTTACAGGATATAAAAGTCTTATACTCGCTGAATTTAACTATGAACATGAGCCTCAAGAAACGTTTCCGTTTAATCAAGCGAAAGAACGGTATAGTATGTTTTTACTTAAAAGGTATATGTTGCCCTATATGTATTGGAATTTAATGTTGAAAGGGATTCTATAAGGAAAGATAGAGAGTTGTTGTAACAACCGAGAAGTAATTTGAAATAAGCATTTGGAGGGAATAGCTATGCTTTTAAAATATTTTTATGATGAAAAATTAGCTCATGCTTCCTATTTAGTTGGTTGTCAGAAGGAAGGCGTAGCAATTGTTATTGATCCCAGCCGCTATATAGAACAATATATAGAATTTGCTAAGAAAGAGGGAATGGAAGTAATTGCTGCGGCTGAGACTCATATTCATGCAGATTTTCTATCTGGGTCTAGAGAACTTTCCCTTCTTTTTAATGCAAATTTATATGTATCAGATGAAGGAGATAGTGATTGGAAATATCAAAATCTTAACGAGGGCCGATACAATTTGGTTAGAGAGGGAACAGAGTTTAAGGTTGGTCATATAAAATTCAATGTCATTCATACCCCAGGGCATACGCCTGAAAGTATTTCCTTTTTAGTAACCGATACAAGTCAAAATAATTATATGAATGATAAACCGATAGGAATATTCACAGGTGATTTTATATTTGTAGGAGATATAGGTAGACCCGATTTATTAGAAATTGCTGTTGGTATTAAAGATACCGCAAAAATAGGAGCGAAACAATTATTTGATTCTATACAAAAAATAAAAATACTCCCCGATTATTTGCAAATATGGCCATCACATGGTGCAGGAAGTGCATGTGGAAAAGCATTAGGAGCAATTCCAACTTCCACATTAGGTTATGAAAAGATGTTTAATTGGGCGTTTCAATGTAATGATGAAGATAATTTTATATCGAATTTATTGACGGGACAGCCAGAGCCTCCAAAGTATTTTCCATTAATGAAGCATTTAAATAAGTATGGTCCACCAACTCGTAAGAAGAGAGAGAGTACTGCTATTTATATAATAGAAGAACTTCAAGAAGTGATGAGGGGTGTTCAGCAAATAGTTGATATAAGGGATGTAGAGTGTTTTGCTGCTGGCCACATCGAGAAGTCAATTAACATACCTTATAACAATTCTTTCACAACTTGGTGTGGGGGGATATTAGATTATAAAAAAGAAACTTTAATAATTTTAGATGCGGAAAATGTTAAAGTGGAGGAAGTTATTAGAGACTTTGAGTCCATTGGCTTAGATAATATTATTGCTTTTGCACCTTCAAAGGTAATTCAAAGATTCCATAGTTTAGAGATTTATAAGGAAAAAACATCAAATGAATTATATCCGTTAATAAAAGATGGAAGTGTAAAGGTTATCGATGTGCGTAGTAAAAAAGAGTGGGATGAAGGACATCTTCATGATGCAATACATATCACTTTAGGTAATCTACTTGAACGGCTAGATGATGTACCGAAAAATTGTCCAATAGTTTTACAATGTCGAACGGGGTTACGTTCCGCTATAGCAGCTAGCATTTTACAAAAAGCTGATATAAAGAAAGTAGTTAATTTAAAGGGAGGATTTCTTGCATGGAAAAAAGCAGGACTGCCTTATGATACATTTAATTCCAAGGTATAGGAAAATATTTTTTACTAATTTATATGAATAGGAATTGGAGCGATTTTATCGATTTCTGACAAAAGACTCCTTTCTTAAAAATGTGAAGGTGTAAAACGTCAATTTTAAGTGGGGGATGCATGTCGGTTGGCGTAAGCCAAAATGTTTTTAACCATATACTTGTACAGATTGATCTTTGAAAACTGAAGATATGAGGTTGGTTGCAGAAAATTCGTTGCAATCGTAAAATTTTCAACGTCCTATCGTCCCGCGCTTGCCGAAATTGCGAAAATCAAGCTAAAGTAGGAAACGTGGTGAGGCAACGTAAAAGACACTTCAGTTCCCACCATAGGAACTACGGGCGGATCCTACTAAGATAACTGGTGGATACACCGATGTTCACAGAAATCTCCCACTTCAAAAAGGCCGCAAAGTCGTTAAGTGGGGGTAGTTCAAAAACAAGGAATTAAATAAAGGCATTTTCATATTAGTTATATTTTAACTTGTAAATGTTTTTTCTCTTAAGGATTTTTTAGAAAAAAATTCTTGATAATGTACGAAATTCATATTTCTTAGTAACAATAATCTAGACAGCTATCAAAAGGATTGTATTGGCAATCCAGGTGTAAAGGATAAAGGTATGTTTTACTTAACTGATGCAACAGAAAAGGCTTTTGAAACCGCTCTGGCTAATCATGATAAGCCAGAAGGAACAGTAGTTTTTGAAGCGCTTCTAGAAGGGAAATCCCCTATTTCTTTAACTATAAACATAAATATTAATAGAGTTGGGAAAACAGAAGGAAATTGGATAAAAATTAGTAGAAATCATAAGACAATATCCGTATCTTATACTTTCAAAATAACATACCTTAGTATCCTACTATCAACATCTAAATATTTGTGAAGAATATCAGCATGATAACTGTATTTAAGAATTACAATTATCTATAACTATAATTACATATTGGGTTCCACCATAACGTATCAAGTTAAAAAACTAATTAGCCCCCAAAACGAAAAAAGTGATCTGACTTCTCAAAGTAACTACCTTTAGAGAAAGAAAATTTTCGTTTAGGGGGTACTTTAAAATCTTAGCTTAATGGCGATATTGCCGTACCCCTATTACCATTTCTGTTCCGTTACTATACAAACCAAAGATTTTATTTTATCTTAAATTTAATTTATTTGTAAATGTGGAACAAATTTATTACTTAGATTGTCTATTAAGTGTAATCCTAAAAACTTAGTGCCCAAACTTGATACACTGAATCTGGTTTGACATCTATTTTAAGTACTGCAAAATACGAAAGGACTGATTATCTTGAAAAGTACAAGGATGTTAAAAATAGGGATGTGTGTTGGAATACTAAGTTTAAGTCTTGCAAGTGTAAAACTTTTTACAGGTGAACCATTGTAGGTGGAAGCAAAAGAAAAAGTAGAGAAAACTAAACATACAAATCATGCGGCTCATTGAGAATTCGCACAACTCGAGAAAAAGTTTGACGCTCGACTGGGTGTCTATGAAATCGAAACCAGTACAAACTGGGCAGTTACTTATCGATCACCTAATGAACGGTTTGTTTACGCATCTACCTTTAAGGCTCTGGTTACAGGGGTATTGTTACTACAATATCCAATTGACAAATTAGACGAAGTTATCACTTATACAAAAGATGATTTAGTAGAGTATTTACCAATTACAGAGAAACATGTGGATAGCGGTATGACTCTTGGGAAAATTGCGGAGGCTGCTATTCGTTACAGTGATAACACTGCGGGGAACACTTTATTCAAGAAATTAGACGGACCTAAAGGATTTGAACGAAGCTATTCCGGGAGACATTTGTGATACAAGTACAGCAAAAACACTTGCTACCAATCTTAAGGCTTTCACGGTCAGAGATGCACTCCAAACTGATAAACGTAAAATCCCTACGGATTGGATGCGTGGAAACGCTACAGGAGACGAACTCATCCATGCGGGTGTACCAAAAGATTGGGAAGTCGATGATAAATCTGGAGCCGGAAGCTACGGAACACCTAATGATATATTGCCATCGTTTAGCCACCGAATAGAGAACCAGAGAACCGATTATCATTGCAATTCTGTCCAGTCAAGATGCTATATATGATACTGAGCTAATCGCGCAGACTGCCAAGGTTACAATAGATGCTCTCAAGTGAGGGTATTGATTTTACCTTTGCTTTCTGATTCCCTATATTCCATACCATCTATAGGATAAAATTAGAAGTCGATTCTTTTTTACATCAAAAGAATCGTTTTTCACATTCTTTTCATTATGATTATGCTAACAAGAACCATTAAATTAGACGAGTAATTCAAGAACTCACTATTACAAACATTAGATATAGTACAAAGAGGTGAGGAACAGCTCACAATTCCCTTACTTTAAAGGGCAGCATTATTATAAAGAATAGATATGAAACTATTTTGTTCAAGAGTTAATCTAAGTTTTATAATCTGCTGATTAGAAAAATATTTACTAATCTCGATTACCATACTTTTTTAATATAAGTATATTTCTAAAGGTGACCTCAATAGTTTTAAGTAAATCAACGGGAGAATTGAAAGGCAGGAGAAAGTAACATGTCAGAAAATTATCGTTCTCGAGAGGAGCGACGACAAGTTAAAATGAAAAAACAACCAACTTCTAAAAAACAAAAACAACAAGGTAAAACATTGTTTCTTCGCAAATTTTTAATCAGTTGCTTACTACTTGGTATTGTAGGGTTAGTCGCAGGGGTTGCTACTTTTTTCGTTATGATCAAGGATGCACCAAAACTTGAGAAAGCAAAACTTGTTAATCCGTTATCCTCAAAAATTTATGATAAAGATGGAAAATTGATATATGAATATGGGAAAGAAAAACGAACGAATATTATGTATGATCAAATTCCTAAATTAGTAGAAAATGCGTTTTTAGCGACAGAAGATGCACGTTTTTACGAGCACAGTGGCGTAGACTTTAAAGGTACTGCACGTGCAGTTTTAGTCAGCCTAAAAGGTGATTACGGCTCTCAAGGTGGAAGTACGATTACTCAGCAAGTTATTAAAAATTACTTCTTATCGATGGAAAAAACGTCAAAGCGAAAGGCGCAAGAAATATTTTTAGCGTATAAGCTAGAACAACAGTATTCAAAACATGAAATTTTAGAAATGTATTTAAATAAAGTTTACTTAGGCAACCGTTCATACGGAATCGCAACAGCAGTACAAAATTACTATGGTAAGGAATTGAAAGATTTAACACTACCAGAAGTTGCGATGCTTGCTGGTTTAATGAAAGCACCTAATAACTATGATCCAACAAAAGAAAAAAATATCAAAAAAGCAACAGAAAGAAGAAATGTTGTACTTGAATTAATGAATCGACATGGTTATATTACAAAAAAAGAAATGGAAGAAGCATCAAAAGTTCCAGTAACAGAAGGACTTAAGAAAGCAACTGAACAAAAAGAAATGCCATATCCTGCGTTTATGGATGCGGTTGTGAAAGAGGTTGAAAAAGAGTTGCCAGATGCTAATATTGGATCTGACGGCTTAGAAATTTATACTACATTAGACCAAAAGGCACAAGATTTTGCGGACAAGCTTTTAAATGAAAACATTATAAATTATCCAAATGAGAAATTCCAAGGGGCTTTCACATTTATGGATACGAAAACAGGAGAAATTCGTGCAATTGGTAGCGGGCGTGGTGAAAATAAAGCTGTATTTAAAGGACATAATATAGCGATTGAATTAAATCGTTCAGCAGGTTCAACGATGAAACCAATTTTTGATTACGCTCCTGCAATTGAATATTTAAAATGGGCTACTTACCATCAAATTGACGACTCTCCATTTAAGTATTCAACAGGACAAGAAGTTAGAAATGCAGATAGAAAGCATTTAGGACCAATTACAATGCGTGATGCATTGAAAACGTCCCGAAATATCCCGGCAATTAAAACTGCAAAAGAAGTAGGAATGAATAAATCAAAAGCTTTCTCTGAAAAGCTAGGTATTACATTTAATGTAGCACCGACCGAATCAACAGCGATAGGTACAAATGAAGCGTCACCAACTGAAATTGCAGGTGCCTATGCGGCATTTGGTAATGATGGTAAGTATACGAAGCCACATTTTGTTAAGAAAGTCGTTTATTCAGATGGTAAATCAAAAAGCTTTGAGCAAAAGCCCAAACGAGTTATGAAGGATTCTACAGCATATATGATTACTGATATGCTTCGTACTTTTGTTTCTTCTGGGTTGGGTACAGCAGCTAATATAGGTTCTTTAGATGTAGCGGGTAAAACAGGGACAACAAACTATTCTTTAGAACAAATAGCACAATATAATCTACCAGAAAGTGCAACTCGTGATAGTTGGTTTGCTGGTTATACACCACAATATACGATGGCAGTATGGACTGGATATATTAAAGATAGTAAAGACGATTATATTAGTAGTAAAAATACGAAAATTGCTCAGTTAATTTTTAAAGAAATGATGAGTAAGTTTGCTACAGATAAGTCGCAATTTAAAATGCCGAACAGTGTAGTTCAAGAAGGTAGCGAATTACGTATTAAAGGTGAGAAACGTGATTCTTCCCCAAATATGACTGAACAGCCAAGTAATAATAATCAAAATAAGCAACAAGAAAAGCAAAAGAAACCAGAAGAGCAAAAGCAAAGTGAGCTAAACAATAGTAGAGGCGAAGGAAATACAACATCGTCAAACAATGGTAGTGGTCAAGGAAATACAACGCCGCCAAACAATGGTAGAGGCGAAGGAAATACAACGCCGCCAAACAATGGTAGAGGCGAAGGAAATACAACGCCGCCAAACAATGGTAGAGGCGAAGGAAATACAACGCCGCCAAACAATGGTAGAGGCGAAGGAAATACAACATCGCCAAACAACGGTAGTGGTCAAGGAAATACAGCGCCGCCAAACAATGGTAGAGGCGAAGGAAATACAACATCGCCAAACAACGGTAGTGGTCAAGGAAATACAGCGCCGCCAAACAATGGGGATGGTCGTGGAACGCCAACGCAACCAAGTTATGATGGGAATACAGGAGAAGATCCAGCAACTAATGGTTAATAAGTAATATAAAGAAATTGTTGATTCTGTTGCAAATTTTATAACCAGCATAAACAGGTTGATAAATGAGAAACAATGTTTAGGAAGTAGCTAGTAATTGTTGAGATTCATTGTACGCTGAAAAGGCGGAGTCTCTTTGTAAAGCGCCCCAAAATTTCTATTCATTATTGACTACTTGATAAATAGATTATGTTTCCATTTTAAAGAGTAGGCAAAGTTTTTTAATGCTTGTTATTAGTTTTGTATGAAGTTAACTTCGGATAATTGATTATTGTATTCTTCTAATTGGATTAGATATTCATAATCCTTTTGCAACAACGAAATTTCGTTTTTTTAGTGTACGATGAATTACATCAATTACTAACGATCGCATAAAATCCATCTGCAATCATACCAACTTTTTATCTGCTAAGAAAATTTGCACCAGTTTCCTTTTGGGCTAGCGTATATATCTTACTAAATTTACGAATTTCTTTACGATATTATTTAATGTAATGCCTACCCCAGAATCTTCTATAAATTACTATGGACTCCCTCTTGGATTATTGGAAGTTGAATCTAATACTTTACTTTATTTTTTAGGTGTTATTAATAAATATTATTACAATGAGAAGCTAATAGTAGACATTTCAAGAGTGACTATATATTTTTAAGACAAACTGCTGTAGAAAGATTAAGAATTCTTAAGAACTTTTGCCCCTTTTTCTTAAGGGTTGGATTCTAGAGTATGAGTATGAATTCTTACCAGTGGGGTGATTAAGTATGAATACAATTCACTTTCTTATTTCTGTATATAATGAGCCAAAAATCAGTTGGTGCAGCCCTTCCAAGTTTAAGGTTTATTGGAGATAAAATGATTGAAGGAATTGATTTGAAGAAAGTAAATTACATTGTCAAATATGGGCCAAGCACACGTGTATTAAAAGGGAAATTAATTATAAGAAGAAGGAATCTTATGAATTGTAATATGGCTTAGCAGTATATATTGAACAATATATTAGGGGATTGATATCACTATATTCATTATGTTATTTCTTGTTTTCCGTTTGCAAGTTAACAATAAAGAGACGATAGACATGTCTCACCTGCAAATGTCTTTAATTGTTCAATATTAGAAAAAATGTGGAGGAATAATATGGAGTCAAAAATTCTTATTGTTGATGATGATAAAGAGATTAGAAATCTTATCTCTGTTTATTTGGAAAATGAAGGTCTGAAAACTCAAAAGGCTGAAGATGCTATTGAAGCTTTACAACTGTTAGAAGAAAAGGAGTTTGATCTTATTATTTTAGATATTATGATGCCTAATATGGATGGTATTGAAGCGTGTATGAAGATTAGGGAAGACCGCAATATGCCTATCATTATGCTATCTGCAAAATCTGAGGATATAGACAAAATTCAGGGTCTAGCCTCTGGTGCAGACGATTATTTAACAAAACCGTTTAATCCATTGGAATTAATCGCTAGGGTAAAATCCCAATTAAGAAGGTTTAAAAAATACAATACGTCAATAAATCATAATAAAAGCATCCTAGAAATTGGTGATTTAACCGTGAATACAGATACACGTCAAGTATGGGTAAGGGGAAAGGAAACAAGGCTAACTCCAAAAGAGTTTGATATTCTCGAACTACTTGCCCGTAACAAAGGGATTGTCCTGAGTGTTGCAAAAATATATGAAGCAGTTTGGAAAGAGGTTTTTTATAAATCAGATAATACCGTCATGGTGCATATTACAAAAATAAGAGACAAAATTGAAGAGGATTCTAAACATCCCATTTATATTAAAACTGTTTGGGGAATTGGGTATAAAATATGAAGAATGTTAGTTTTAGAAATAGGATCATTATAAAACTTCTTGGTGCTGTTGCAGTTAGTTTTTTTGTTTCATTTGGTTTAACAATCCTCATTTTGGTATACGTCATAGATCCATTATTTATAAAACACGAAGATTTTGGCATGTTTGAATTCAGATTCGCAATGTTGTTCTTATTCACGTTCGCAATCTTTAACTTTATAGTAATTTTTTTGATATTGGTTCGAAAGAAAATAGTATATTTGAAGCTCATTTCTGATAATGTGAATGATATTGCCAATGGAAAACTGGGTTTGACTATTGGGATTAACGGGAAGGACGAATTAACCCAACTTGCTCAAAATATCAACTATATGTCCAAGAAATTGGAAAATACATTTGAACAGGAAAGACGATTAGAACGTACAAAAAATGAACTTATAACCAATGTATCTCATGATTTACGCACACCGTTAACATCTATTATTGGCTATATAGATTTATTAAAAAGAGGGCAATACAACAGTAAAACACAATTACAGGAATACCTTGAAACCACGTATTCAAAGTCACAGAGACTGAAATATTTAATTGATGAGTTGTTTGAATATACTCGTTTATCAGGCATAGATGCTAAGTTAAATCTTAATGAAGTTGATTTATCAAGTTTGTTGGAGCAAATAGTTGGAGAATACATTCCTATATTTGAAAAGGAAAGCTTAATCGTTCAAAAATCAATCACACAAGAAACAATACCTATCTTCATAGATGTAGAAAAAATGGTACGTGTATATGAAAATCTCTTTATGAATGCGATAAAGTACAGCATAAAACCATCCGAATTATCCGTATGTCTTGAATTAATGGATAACAAAGCAATTTTGAAAGTGTCAAATACAGTCGAGAAACCGCCTGTTAGCGATCCAAATAAATTGTTTGAAAGGTTTTTCAGGGGGGACAAGGCAAGAAAAGATGACCAGGGAAATGGTCTGGGGCTTGCTATCTCAAAAAGAATCGTTGAGCTTCATAATGGTAATATACATGCAGAATATAAAGACGACTGGATGTCCTTTATTGTTGAACATCCAATTAAATAGAATGGCTTATGGAATTATAGGTTCCATAAGCTTTTTTTATAAAACTTAAGAATTCTTAAGAATTTTACGGGGTGTTTCCTAATTTTCATAGTTTATCATGTATGTATTGAAAGCGATGAGGAGAGTGAAGAAATTAAAAAAGAAAATTTTCTTTGTAGCTTTCAGGTGGATACATAGTGACAATCTCATTGAAAAGGTGATAAATAGATGAAGAAGAAAAATAAAGTGTTAATTACTAGTGTAGTAGCAATTGGAATTGCTGCTGGATCATATTTTGCATTTGCTGGCGGCGGTTCGGAAGTAGCAATGGAATATAGCGGTTATAAAGTTATAGAAAAACAAATTGAAAATGCACAAAAATTTGGCGGTGAAGTTATTCCAAATGGAATTGAAACAATTTCATTCGATCCAACAAAAGGTACGTATGAATCAGCTGTTAAAAAAGGCGATGAAGTGAAAAAAGGTCAGCTTCTGTTTAAATATAATGCCCCTACTGCTAAACAAGGTGTAACGGAAGCAGAAATGCAAAAGAAAATCGCACAAAAAGAAGTAACATTGTATCAAAAACAATTTGATGCAGCGAAACAAAAATTACAAAAAGATAAAAATGCTGGTCTTCCTCAGGAAGCATTAAAAGCATCGGAAATCGAAGTGCAACAATTAGAATCACAACTTGAAATGAAAAAATTTGAAGTTGAAAAATCTGATGAAATGATTACAGAAGCAAAAGAGAAAGTAAACACACTTTCTGTAACGAGTCCTGCTGATGGTGTAATTGATGATATCGTAAAAACTGCTGATGAAAAAACAGGTATGAGTGGCATTACACTTCGTCACGCTGGTCCATTTAAAGTAAAAGGTCAACTTTCTGAACATGAACTTGCTAGCATGAAAGTTGGGCAAGAAGTAACTGTCTCATCAAAAACTGTCACTGGTAAGAATTGGATAGGAAAAGTAACAGAAATCGGTTCTACACCATTAAAGAGTATGGACGAAAATAAAACTGTTTCTAATTATCAATTCACTGTCACATTAGATAATAGTGAAGAATTACAAAACGGCTTCCATGTATACGTAACGAGTAAATCTGGCGAAGCAACTGGTACGATTGTTCCGAAAAGCAGCATCGTGAAAAAAGGTGACAAAAATGTTGTCTTCGTTGTAAAAGACAGTAAAGCGAAAGAACAAGCGATTACTGTTGAATTCGAGACAGATAGCGAAGCAAAAGTTTCTGGAGTGAAAAAAGGAGAACAAATTATCTCTAAACCTGAAAAAGACTTAAAAGATGGTATGGAGGTTGTCGTTGAATGATTAATTTAAAAGGCATCACGAAATCCTTCCAAAATGGTGCAGAAGCCGTTCAAATATTACACGGAATTGACGTAACTCTGAACCAAGGAGAATTCACTTCTATTATGGGACCGTCTGGTTCTGGTAAATCAACATTAATGAACATTATCGGTTGCTTAGATAAACCAACGACAGGTACGTACGAACTAGCTGGTCAAAATATTTCAAACATGTCTGAAACAGAACTTGCACATGTTCGTAATAAAGAAATCGGATTCGTATTCCAAAACTTCATGTTACTACCAAGACTTACAGCACTACAAAATATTGAATTACCTCTTATTTACGCTGGAGTCGATAAAAAAGAAAGACGTGAGCGCTCATTAGCTGCTTTAACAAAAGTAAGTTTAGCTGATCGTGCTACTCACCTGCCAAATGAATTATCAGGTGGACAAAAACAGCGTGTTGCGGTTGCTCGTGCAATCGTAAATAACCCGAAATTTATTTTAGCCGATGAACCGACAGGTGCACTTGATACGAAAACAAGTACACAAATTATGGACCTCTTTTATAAATTAAACAAGCAAGGCTCAACAATCATTATGATTACCCACGATCGTGAAATCGGTGAAGCGGCTGCCCGCCAAATTGTAATTCGTGACGGAAATATCGTCCAAGATTGGAGAGGTTAATTTTGAACACGAGTGAAAATATACGCATGGCCCTTTCCTCTATCTTTGCTCATAAAATGCGTTCTATCTTAACGATGCTAGGAATTATTATCAGTATTAGCGCCATCATTACCATCATTTCAATGGGTGATGGTACAAACGCAAAGTTTAAAAAAGAATTAGGGCAAGGAAAAGATACGGAAGTAACCATTTACTATAACAACCCCGATTATGGAACAGATAGTGCCAAAATCACAACTGATATGCTCAAACGTCTTCAAACTGTGCCAGGCGTTAAAGATGTTGATCCAGATGTGAGTATGAAAGTAAAAGCATCTTCTGGTTCAAAAGATGTCTCTCTTAATCTAAAAGGTGGAACAGTCGCCTTTATGACAGATGCGAAAATAAAATTAGTTCACGGTCGGGAATTAAACGATAGTGAACTAAAACAAGCAATCTCTGCAGTTATTTTAAATGAAGAAACTTTCAACAAATTATTTAATGGTTGGGAACCAAATCTATATACAGACATAAAAGGAAAACCGTATAAAGTAGTCGGTGTTTATGAAGCAAAAAATGATTCCGGAATGGCTATGTCAGCAGGTTATACATCACTTGAAAATGCTCCTGTCATTTCAGGAGTAACTGAGTATGACTCTGTAAAATTAACACTAACTTCACCAACAGAACGTAAAAGTGTAGAAAAACAAGCTGTTTCTATTTTGAACGAGATGAAAGCTCCTAAATTTGAGCATAAATTTAAAGCTCAAGATATGGGTGAATTTACGAAGCAATTAGACGAATCAATCGGTATGATGAAAATGGTATTCGGTGGTATCGCTGCTATCTCCTTACTTGTTGGTGGTATCGGTGTAATGAATATTATGCTTGTATCCGTAACAGAACGTACACGTGAGATCGGTATTCGTAAAGCACTTGGTGCAACACGCGGTAAAGTATTAACACAATTCTTAATTGAATCTTGTATTTTGACTGGACTAGGTGGTTTCATCGGATTCATGCTCGGTATTTTCTTCGCTTGGATCGTCTCAATCTTTGCCGGATGGCCTCTCGTTGTCTCAACAGAACTTGGACTTCTTGCAGTAGGCATTTCAATGCTAATCGGTATTGCATTTGGTTTACTACCAGCTAACAAAGCTGCAAAACTTGATCCAATTGAATGTTTACGATATGAGTAAAAAAACGTAGGAGTGTAAACTCCTGCATTTTTTCTGTTGAAGCCGAGAAATTTTAACAGTTTTTTTAAATCTTAAGGATTCTTAAGGATTTTCACTCCAGTTTCTTCATGTTTGGATTTTAAACTATGGTTGTAAAGTTAATCTATTGGAGTGACTAAATATGAAGCATTTGTCTTTTTTATCTCAATGTATAACTAATCCAAGAAACGTTGGTGCAGTACTTCCAAGTTCAAAGTTTCTCGCAGAAAAAATGATGGAAAACATTAATTTTGAGAACGCTAAATATATTATTGAATATGGGCCAGGTACGGGTGTATTCACTGAGAAATTACTTAAAAAACGAAATTCGAATACCACTCTTATGCTAGTGGAAAATAATAGAGAGTTTTATTTAATGTTGAAAGAAAAATTTAAAAAAGAGAAAAATTTATTCATTGTATGGGGGTCTGCGGAAAATATCGACGAGTATCTAAAAAACTTCTCTATTCCTTATGCAGACTATATTGTTTCTGGTCTTCCTTTTGCTAGTTTGCCCCAAAATGTTTCAGATGAAATTTTATTAACTACCACAAAAATTTTAAAGAAAGATGGGGTATTTATTACTTTTCAATATACAAAATTTAAAAAGAAGTTCCTTAATCAGTTTTTTGATACAATAGATGAGAAATGGGAGCCTAGAAACGTACCACCTGCTTTTGTTTTTAGCTGTTCAACACCAAAAAATAAGGGAGAAAAATATGGAAGCTAAAATTCTTATTGTTGATGATGATAAAGAAATCAGAAATCTTATTTCTATTTATTTGGAAAATGAAGGTTTGCAAACTCAAAAGGTTGAAGATGCTATTGAGGCCTTAAAACAGTTGGAAGAAAAAGAGTTTGATCTCATTATTTTGGATATTATGATGCCTAACATGGATGGAATTAAAGCATGTATGAAGATTAGGGAAGAACGAACTATTCCCATTATCATGCTTTCTGCAAAATCCGAAGATATGGATAAAATTCAGGGGCTTACTTCTGGTGCCGATGATTATTTGTCAAAACCGTTTAACCCATTAGAATTAATTGCTAGAGTAAAATCTCAATTAAGAAGATATACAAAATATAATACTGAAACGAACAAGAATAAAAATATTATTGAAATTGGTAATTTGACCTTGAATACAGATGCACGTCAAGTATGGGTAAGGGGAAAGGAAACCAGGCTTACTCCTAAAGAATTCGATATACTTGAACTTCTTGCTCGTAACAAAGGGATGGTCTTAAGCATTGAAAAAATATATGAAGCTGTTTGGAAGGAGAATTTTTACAAATCGGATAATAATGTAATGGTACACATTACAAGAATTAGAGATAAAATAGAAGAAGATTCCAAACATCCCATCTACATTAAAACAGTATGGGGAGTAGGATATAAAATATGAGGATGTTTAAACTTAGAAATAAGTTAGTTGCAAAACTTCTTATTGCGGTAGCAATTAGTTTTTTTGTTTCACTTGGTGCGATATTTCTCTTCAGTAAATTGCTTTATCATCTATCCGTAAAAAATTATCTGCCCGAAGTTACTCTAGTTACAGGTTATATTTATACGCTAATTTTGTTTTCAATCATAATCTTTATCTTTATTGCAGTATTTTTGTTAATGGTGCGGAAAAAATTATTATATTTGAAACTTATTACCGAGAGCGTTCACCATATTGCTAATGGAAAACTTGGTTTAACAATCAGAATAGAAAGTAGGGACGAATTGACCCAACTTGCTCAAAATATTAATTATATGTCCAAGGAATTGGAGAATACATTTGAACAGGAAAGACGATTAGAACGTACAAAAAATGAACTCATTACCAACGTATCTCATGACTTACGCACACCGTTGACATCTATTATCGGATATGTAGATTTATTAAAAAGAGGGCAATACGACAGTAAAACACAATTACAGGAATACCTCGAAACCACTTATTTAAAATCACAGAGACTGAAATATCTAATTGATGAACTGTTTGAATATACCCGTTTATCAGACCTCGATGCTAAGTTAAACCTTAATGAAGTTGATTTATCAGGTTTGTTGGAGCAAATAGTTGGAGAATACATACCTATATTTGAAAAGGAAGGTTTAATCGTTCAAAAATCAATAACGGAAGAAACAATACCTATTTTCATGGATGTAGAAAAAATGGTAAGTGTTTATGAAAACCTGTTTATGAATGCGATAAAGTACAGCATGAAACCATCCGAATTATCAATAAGTCTTGAACTAATAGGTAACAAAGCAATTTTAAAAGTATCAAATAAAGTCGAGAAGCCACCTGTTAGCGATCCAAATAAATTGTTTGAAAGGTTTTTCAGGGGAGATAAGGCAAGAAAAGATGACCAGGGAAATGGTCTAGGACTTGCTATCTCAAAAAGAATTGTTGAACTTCATCATGGTAATATACATGCAGAGTATAAAGACGGCTGGATGTCCTTTATTGTTGAACATCCGATCATATAGAATGGCTTATGGAATGAAAGGTTCCATAAGCTTTTTTTTTATAAAATCTTAAGAATTCTTAAGGTTTTTACGGGGTGTTTTCTAATTTTCATAGTTTATCATGTATATATTGAAAGCGATGAGGTGAGTGAAGTAGATAAAGAAGAAAGTTTTCATTTTAGCTTTAAGGTGGATGCAACATGAAAATTTTATTAAAAGCAAATAAGAATAGCAGCTTATTTTAAAGAAATGAAAAAACAAACGTAGGAGGATATATATGACAAAACCAGTTGTAGATGTGAAAAACGTCCAAAAAGTGTACGGTAAAAAAGGTGAGAATCACTCACACGCGTTAAAAGGTGTTTCATTCTCAATTCAAGAGGGTGAGTTTGTCGGAATTATGGGACCTTCTGGTTCTGGTAAAACGACATTATTAAATGTAATTTCAACGTTAGATAAAGCAACGGGCGGCGTTGTTGAAATTGCAGGAATAGATATTACGAAAATGAAACAAGGTGAGCTTTCCGATTTCCGTTCACAAATGTTAGGATTCATTTTCCAAGACCTTAACTTATTGGAGAATTTATCTATTTACGAAAACATCGCTCTTCCACTTTCCCTTCAAGGTGTTTCATCACGAAATATCGGATCAAAAGTAGAAAAGGTAGCTGATATGTTAGGCATTTCAGCAATACTTCAAAAGTATCCATCTGAAGTATCTGGTGGACAGAAGCAACGTTCAGCAGCAGCACGTGCGTTAGTTCATGAACCAGCAATTATTTTAGGGGACGAGCCAACTGGAGCTCTTGATTCTAAAAATGCAACGAGTTTACTGGATGCGATGACAAACTTAAATAAAGAGCAAGGGGTATCTATTATGATGGTTACTCATGATCCATATAGTGCAAGTTACTGTCAGCGTATTTTATTCATTCAAGATGGTGAGCTATATAAAGAAATTTATTGCGGTGGTACACGTGAAGAGTTCTATAAAGAAATTTTAGACGTGCTTGCAAACTTAGGTACACAAAAAGCGTAAGGAAGGAAGTTCAATCATGTTATTTAAGCTTTCCATGTCAGGCCTAAAAAGTAAGTTGCAAGATTACATTGTCTTACTTGTTGGTCTTATTGTCTCTATTTCAACTTTTTATATGTTTCAAACATTAGCACTCAATAAGGCGTTCCTTGAATCTAACTCTTCTATTAGGGATATTGTGTCTGTATTTAAAATTGGGTCCTTTTTGTTAGCGTTTATCACATTTTTTTATATTTTATATGCAAACTCTTTCTTATCATCTCTTCGCCAAAAAGAATTTGGTATGTATATGATGTTAGGAGCAAAAAAGAATAAAGTTACCTTACTTATGTTTATCGAAACAATTATATTAGGTGCCGCATCTCTTGTGATTGGAATTACAGTTGGTGTAGGGCTCGCAGAAGGTATCGGTCAGTTACTAATGAAACAATTAGGACTTCCTATTAGTGGTTATCAAGCATTTTACATGCCATCTATGACGGTTACTTGCATCTTTTTCTTTGCATTATTTGTACTATCAGCAAGTATAAGTAGTATTAAGCTAGCGCGTTTTTCTGTATTACAACTTGTACATGCAGATACACAAACAGAACGTGTCGCCATAAAAGGAAAAATGACAGTTGTAGTTGCAATCCTTGGTGTGATTTTATTGGGTATTGGTTATGCATCACTAATCTATATGAAATATGCAAACCCGCTAATTGGTCTGGGATTAATGGCCGTTGGATTAATCACAGCAACCGTTGGTACTTACATGTTATTTGGATCACTTCTCCCAGTTATGATTAACAAGTTAAAGAGTAATAAAAAACGTAGTGAAAAAGGCCTCAATGCTTTTACTTTTGCACAATTAAATTTCCGCATTAATGGCCTAACAAATGTGCTTGCAACAGTAGCAATCTTAGTAGCTCTTGGTGCTGGTGGAATTGCTTGTGGTATGGCATTTAAAAACAACATCCTAAAAATGACAGATCAAATGCGAATTTACGATTCAGTCATTCATAATCCAACAGCGGAAGAAAAGAAAATTTTGGGTGGTATCTTATTTCAAGAAAAACTTGAATATCATTACAAAGTTGATGATAGGTATGTTTATTATCTTAAAGAAGATTTAGAAAAAAATCGCCCTTTCTTGCAAGGTATGAAAACAGAAAAAGTTTCAGAGGGATTACCCATTGGTGCATTTTCAATAAAATGGGTTAAAGGAGAGACCGACACAAAACAATGGATCCAGGCTTTCAGAACGATCCAGCCAAATTATTTATATCCTGATTATGAAATGAAAATTGTAGATCAAAACATATACGATGGGTTGAAGGGTAAAGAAAGTACTGTGTTTATGGGGAAAACAGATGATTTTGGATCATACATAAAAGAATGGAAAAAACTTGATGAATTACAGATATCAAAATATAAAAATGTGAAAGCGGAAGAATTGGATAGTAAGTATCAAGCGTATATTGTGAGTCATGATTTTGCCAGCGGACTAATGTTTATGGGTTTTTTCGTTGGAGTTGCATTTTTAGCAATGATGGCAAGCTGCTTAATGTTTAAAATTCTATCCGGTGCATCCAAAGATAGTACACGTTATCAAATGCTTCGTAAAATCGGTGTTCGCCGAGAGTTATTAGCACAATCAATTTATAAGGAGTTATTCTTTGTATTCTTAGTCCCAGCAATTGTGGGTATTGTTCACGTATTAGTTGGTATGAACATGTTCAGAGTTCTTTTGCCTGATCCGTACAATCGTATTTGGGTACCAATTATTATTTTCGTAGTGATTTACTCGATTTACTATTTTATTACAGTTCAATTGTATAAAAGAATTGTACTTCCGAAAGAAAATTAATGTAATGATATTATTTATACGAAATATCAACATAATCTGCCCCCATTTATTGATCATTCTAAATGGGTTTGGAAATAATAAATGGACTAGCACTACAATCCATAAACGGTGTTTAATGTTCCGTATGATACTGTGTTTTTAGTAATGAGTTTTGGAATTTCCGGAAAGTATTGTTGATAGTGCCATTAGAGAAGTTAAAGAGGAAACTGATCTTGAAGTTAGCAACCTTGTTTATAAAGGACTTTATGAATATGTTAATCCGATCGTCAAAGACCGATATATGATATTTAACTATTTTACAAAAGACTTTAAGGGGGATTTACTAAAAGATTAACCAGAAGGAAAAGCTGTTTGGGTGAATATCAATGAAGCTTACAATCTTCCTATGTAGAAATCCATTCGTAGAAGATTCCCTTTGTTCTTTGAAGAAGTAACATTCGAAATTTAAGTGGAATGGGATCACGAAAAAAATCAAGAGGGACTAGTTACTATAAAGAGAACATAGACAAAACAATGCTGGCCTACACATATTAGTAATATCTAATATGTGTAGGCCTTTTAATTTTAAGCATTTATTAATTTAGGTCTTGATAATATACGAAATTCGCGTTTTGTTGCCGTACTCCCTTATGATAAGGATTCTTTTTGTATCAAAAATCCACAAATAAAAAAAGATAGGGAGTTAGATTGTCAAAAAAAATTAGAGATTATCCTAAACTTGCAAAGGATATTTTAGAAGCTGTCGGCGGAGAAACGAATGTTATTAATGCTACACGATGTGCTACAAGGCTTAGGTTGGTACTTAAGAGATCTAATCCAAAAGCCAAAGAAAAAGTTGCAAGTTTACCCGGGATTATTGCGGCTGTAGAAAATGGTGGGCAATTTCAAGTTATTATTGGGTAACATGTAGGAGAAGTCTATGAAGAATTTGCAGGTTTAATAAACACCGATATTCCTAGTGAAACAAAAGCAGAAAAAAGAATAGTGTTAAACCGTATAATCGCAACCATTTCAGCGGTTTTTGCCCCATTTGTTTATATTTTAGCCGCAGCTGGCATTTTACAAGGTTTACTAATATTAATAAAATTACTCTCTGATAACTTTGTAGAAACTGGAACTTATCAAGTTCTAAACTTTATTTCTTGGGCGCCATTTACTTTTTTACCGATTTTTATCGCAATTACAGCATCAAAGCACTTTAAAACAAACATGTACATAGCAGTGGCGTGTTGTGCTGCATTAGTAAGTCCCTTATGGACAGAAATGGCGGCGCAAATTGTATTACTTTTTTAGGTATTTCCTTAACTGAAACAGTGTATACATCTTCAGTGTTACCACCACTATTTTTAGTGTGGACTTTGTCCTATCTTGAAAGATTTTTAAATAAGCGAATCAATGAGGTAATTAGGCCGTTATTTGTACCGCTTTTATGTATGGTAATAATGGTTCCGCTTACATTGTTGCTGATTGGACCTCTTACAACAATGGGAGCAACAGGAATTGCAAATGGTTATAATTTCTTAGCGGAAAATGTACCCGCATTAGCTGGAGCTATTATAGGAGGGTTCTGGCAAGTAATAGTTATTTTCGGTATTCATTGGGGGACTACTCCTATGGTGTTAGCAAATTTTGATTTGTATGGTAGAGATTCATTCCAAGCCTATCAAACAATTGCAGTGGTTGCACAAGTTGGTGCCGTACTGGGTGTTGTTTTAAAAGGGAAAAGTCAAGAAGTGCGCAAAGTTGGAGTTTCAGCGGGTATTACTGGACTTTTTGGTATTACAGAACCATCTATTTATGGCGTGAATTTAAGATTTAAAAAGCCATTTATATTCGGATGTATTTCAGGCGCTATAGGTGCAATTACAGCTAGCTTTTTTAATCCATACTACTTTGCCTATGCGGGGTTACCAGGTCCATTAACGATTGTAAATGGTATAAATGCTGACTACCCAATGTCTATCTGGGGAATTTTATTAGGTTCTGGGGTTGCGATTATTTTACCTATCATTTTAGTTCAAATATTTGGATTCGGTGAAGATACAGCAGAAAAAATAGAAGGTGAAAACTTAACAGCAAAACAAGAACGCGAGACAAATATCCAACAGAATAATGAAGAAACAATCGGTGCTCCATTTAGTGGTAATGTTATCACACTTTCAAAAGTACCTGATGAAGTATTTAGCTCAGGTGCTATGGGGACAGGTTTAGCTGTAGATCCGTCAGATCATAAATTATATGCCCCATTTGATGGAGCAGTTGTCATGATTGCACCTACCAAACATGCGATTGGGTTACGCTCAGAATCTGATATTGAATTGCTTGTACATATTGGTTTAGATACAGTTAAATTAGCTGGAAAGCCTTTCACTATACATGTAGAAGATGGTAGAAAAATCAAAAAAGGGGATTTATTAATTGAATTTGATAAAGAATTAATTCAAACACATGGGTTAAAAACAATTACACCTATTATCATAACAAATTCGAATACTTATAAAGAAATTATTGTAGAAGATATTTCTGAAACCAAACTATATCAGAAATTATTTACAGTAGTAAAATAAGGAGGAATAAACAATGAAAACAATGCCAAAGAAATTCTTATGGGGTGGTGCTTTAGCTGCCCACCAATTCGAAGGTGGATGGAATCAAGGGAATAAAGGACCTAGTGTAGTTGATGTACTAACTGCAGGTGAACATGGAGTGCCAAGACAAATAACAGATACAGTTGAACCTAATACGTTTTATCCTAACCATGAAGCAATTGATTTTTATCATAGATATAAAGAAGATATCGCTTTATTTGGTGAAATGGGATTAAAGTGTTTAAGAACTTCTATCGGATGGAGCAGAATCTTTCCAAATGGTGATGAAACAGAGCCTAACGAAGAAGGACTACAATTCTATGATAATGTATTTGATGAATTACTTAAATATGGTATTGAGCCTATCATCACATTATCTCATTTTGAAATGCCATTGCATCTAGCCAAAGAATATGGTGGATTTAGAAACCGAAAAGTAATAGACTTCTTTGTAAAATTTGCTGAAGTTTGTTTTAAACGATATAAAAATAAAGTGAAATACTGGATGACTTTTAATGAAATCAATAACCAAATGGATGTAAATAACCCTCTATTTTTATGGACAAACTCAGGAGTGGTTGTAAAAGAAGGAGAAAATGCTAAAGAAGTAATGTATCAAGTAGGACATCATGAATTAATTGCAAGTGCATTAGCTGTAGCAAAAGGAAAAGAAATTAATTCTGATTTCCAAATTGGGGCAATGATTTCGTATATACCTATTTACCCTTATTCATCAAACCCGGAAGATGTTATGCTAGCCGAAGAATCACTAAGACTAAAATACTTCTTCCCTGATGTTCAAATTCGTGGTTACTATCCTAAATATGCGTTGAAAGAATTTGAAAGGGAAGGGTACGTTATTAATTTCGAAGAAGGTGATGAAGAGACATTAAAAAATGGTACAGTAGATTACCTAGGATTTAGTTATTATATGTCCACGACAGTAAAAAATGATGTGGAAATTAGTAGTGCAAAAGATATTGTAAACGGTGGTTTAGCTAAAAGTGTGGAAAATCCATATATTAAATCTACTGATTGGGGATGGGCAATTGATCCAACTGGATTAAGATATGCATTAAATCGATTGTATGACAGATATCAAATTCCATTATTTATCGTAGAGAATGGATTTGGAGATGCGGATATTCTAGAAAAAGATGGGGCAATCCATGACCAGAAAAGAATAGAATATTTAAAATCACATATTGAAGCATTAGAAAAAGCAGTAACCTACGATGGTGTCGATTTAATTGGTTATACACCTTGGGGAATTATAGATATTGTCTCATTTACTACAGGCGAAATGAAAAAACGCTATGGGATGATTTATGTGGATCGTGATAATGAAGGTAATGGATCCATGAAACGATACAAAAAAGATTCGTTTCATTGGTATAAATATGTAATTCAAACGAATGGTGAAATTAATGTTCGATAAAAATTATTTTAGACTATTAAAGGTTCTTTTGTAAGCGTTGCTTTTTCAACGTACAATGAATTACTGCAATTACTTACAATTGCATAAAATTTAAATGTACTTCCCCTAGCTTTCTATCTGATTAAAGAAATTATGGGTTTGGATTATTTGAGCAGTGTTGTTTATAATGATATGTAGTTGTATATTTGATTATTTACAAAAGATTCGAGACCGAAGAGATGAGGGGAAATAGTTATTGGAAAATATAAGAACTTAATTATAAGATTTCCCGTTCTCGTGAAAAAACACTAGTAAATTCAATTTTGAAGTTTGTTAAGCTATCATTGCTTTTCATTGATGTATAAGTTGCGAGATATAATTAATTTCTTTACGTAAAGAGCAAAACCACTCGCTGTGCCTCGTGAGTGGTTTTGTTTTATTTGGGATTTATATAAAAAAGGGGGTTGTATATTGATAGTCGCCGAGATTGTGATTTTAAGGTAATTATCTATTCCGTAATGTATAATCCACTGTTAAGTTGAATTTTAAACCACAGCAAAAAAGCATTGATTGGATTATTTAAGGAAGAATAAAAATGAAAACTACTGGTATAAATCGTAAAGTTGATGAATTAGGATTTCAGTTCCAACAATAAAAATTGGTGACTATGTACAATTTTCAAATCGCAAGAATCCTTCTTTAAAATTAAATGGTTATGTAGTAAATATTTTAACTAACACAATTATCGTAGATGTTTCAGAAACTATCCAAAATAAGGGTTATAAAGAATTAGACGTTCGTCATGTTGTAAAACATGGTCGCTATAAAAAAATTCGTTCTTATAAAAAACAGGCTTCCTAAAAACTTAAACAATTGCTAATGGAAGTGTGAATCTCATGAAAGAATACATGAGCAATCATAAAAATAGAGTCCTAATAATAAGGGACTCTATTTCTTATATATATCTTATATCTGTTATATAATTTACTTTTAGGGGTATCACCACATCGCTATCAAGCTAAGCTTATGCAAAGTCAATTTTAGGCGAGATTGTTTCTTTTTTCTAAGGGGCAAGTGTAGGTGATTGAAAGATTTGCATACGAAATAAACCCTAATGGGTTTCACTTTTTTGAATTAAGCGGCTTGATTATCAGACATGGAATTGTAAACGACACCTAATATATCAAAGACCGTTTTTTTCTCATATCGATGAGATTTCCGCCCGTTTTGCTGTAGGAGATTGAACAGACGAAGTAACACCTTTGATAGCTCTTGGGTGTTTTTTTGTATAGTTTGGAATAGAAGAAGAAAATAGTCTTTAATCATATATATGGCTTTATACTCACTAAGCTCTCGTTTTTTCTTCATGAGGAGCAATTGGCGCATTTGAAACATGATAGAAGAACAGAGTAGAATGGCAATCAACTGACCATATAAATGGCACTCCAATCGTTCTGGTTTTATCTTTTTACAATGATGAATTTGAAAGAATGACTTCCACGTTTTAAATAAAATTTCGATTTGCCAACGCAAAGAATACCAGTCATGTACCTGTCCCATCGGGACAATATCTGTAGGGGTGTTTGTCATATATACATTGATACCACTGAGTCGTTTACTACGAGAAGAATACTTCATTCCTTTCTTTTTTTCTCTTACAGCTTGATCTTGTAATCGTTTTTGTTGCTGTTGTTTTGTTAATCGATGAACAATTACACGAGCTGGCACTTTATCAATCATTCCTACATAAGCATCAGCTATTTCACATGTTTGTCCTGGTTGAAGAGAGTTCAGTAACATCTCCATATCTAACTGTATATACTCTGTACCTTTCTTAATTCTTCCATCTTGAAAATAATCAGGGTTAGGATTTTTTTGATACATACGTGTATTCGACTTGATACGAGAGATATAGTAGGCCTCTTTATCTTGTATATATTGAAGGTCTTTTAAATGAAAATAACCTAAATCTCGGATACATAAATCATTTGCCGTCACAGTTGGGGCACACAGAGAGCCGTAAGTACGATCATGTTGTTTACCTGGACCTGTATGAATATGTAGGAACTGTCCGCTTAACAAATCATACTCAAGTTGAATTTTTATCCCAGCAGTATGGCTACATCCTCCTGCACCTGGATAAACCGATGAAAATACATCCGGGAGTTGAAATGCAGTTGAATCTAAAATACGAATACGCTTGAAAACAGAAGTGTATGGAGAAGAAATCGGCATAGATGCGGCCAATTTTTTGCTTAGTAGTTCGGCTAGTAGCTGTTGTAAGAGTAGGACGGCCGACTTATTAAACCGTTGATTCAGTCCCTCAGGACTGATGAGTACTTCTGTTGATGCTTCTAAACGGCTAGATAACTGAGTTAAAGAAGTCATAGCTACATTTTGGCTCACCCATACACATAAAGCTACTAAATCTTTTGCTTGGTACTTACTGGTTCGTTGTACAAAACCAACATCTCTAGCAAGATCCCGTAAGGCATTTGGAGATAAAAAACTTTGAATCTCTTGAGCAAATAGTTGTAATTCGTCAGACACAGAAACAGACATAAAAAAACGCCATCCTTTCCTATGATTCTACAGAAAGAATAGCGTTTTTTTTCATTTTAAGGAAATTTAGTTTTGTTATCTTTCCTTAACAACAAACAAGACGCCACCCAGATCACGGCAGCGCCTACAATAATTGCTATTGGTTTAATCATTAACAAATATATCTGGCCCCTTCTTCAACGCGTACGAGAAACCCGAAATAAATACAACACTAAATATAATAATAGAAGACCACATATTAAAATGATATTCTTTACCTGCAACTAAATTATATATGTTATGGACCAAGAAATTAGCACCTATAATAATTCCACCTAACATTGAACTAATTAAAATGCTCATTAAATAAAACTTGAACTTCTGGAACATTTCCCTTCTACCCCTTTTCTAAAATAAATTTTATTTAGGTTATACCAGAAAATTGTACCATTTATTTTCCATATATTATCAAAACCATGTTTTAATTAAGGTTATTTTAAGGAAGGCATTATCTATTCAAATGTCCATTTCGGGGTTCCACCAATATGCCCATCAAGCTAATGAAACTTGTTGCCCCAAAACAAAAAATGTATATTTTCACCTGGAGATGCCAATTTTCTCGTTTTAGAGTATTTGTTTTTTTGGGGGTTGATGGGCATGGGGGATAACAACGATTCGTTCTTTTTCGGACCACTTGTAAAAAACTTTGAAAGGTATGATAAAACAATGACTTTAAGGTAATTAAATTTGAAGTTTTCAAGAAGATTTTCTTTAAATGTATTCCGTCCACTTATTTTCCAGCAATATTTACAGGTGTTCTGTAAACAAATTTTGTTAAATTCATTCCAAAAGTTAACGGAACTCTAATTCTGTTACTTAAAATAATGAGTGGCCCAAAAAATAGTAATCGTTGCCGTGCCCCGAATACGGAAAAATGATTATATCTTGAGTACCATCTACACAATATTTTCCTTTCGGGCCCTTTTTATTGCTTCTTCGCGGTTGTTGACGCTGAGCTTCGAGTAGAGAGTCGAGCAATAATTGCGGATCGTTCCCTCCGATAAAAATAATTTGGCGGCGATCGACTTATAACGCAGTCCACCTGACAGATGCTCCAGAATCTCCATTTCACGTTTCGTAAGCCCGTACGGGAAGTTTTCCTGACTTGAACCGATCTTCTCCAATTGCTCGCGTTGACTTTTCATCTCTTCGAAAATTCGCGTAGCGACCGATTGATCGATCCAGATTCCTCCGTTATAAATTAGTTTCAAGGCTTCCTTCATCTCTCGCGGATGAATCGACTTCAGCATGTAGCCCTCCGCCCCGTGCTCCAATGCAGTTGCTGCCTGCAAGGAATCCTCAAACGTTGTCATGAACACAACCTTCATATCAGGCCATCGTTGTTTCATCTCAAGTAAAGTTTCAATCCCGCTCATTCCCTGCATACTAATATCCATTAGCACGATATCCGGTTGGGACCGCTCACAATGTTCTAATGCTTCGCCACCGTCCCTGGCTGTACCAACTACGTTAAAATCAGTATGCTGATCCAAAATTTGCTTCAAACTGTCGGTAATGATCACCTGGTCGTTAACGAGCAGCAGGCGGATTGTATCATGTGCAGGCTCTGTCTGCAACGGAATATTACATATGACGAAAGTTCCTTGTTCTGGCTCGGAATGCACGGACACCGTGCCGTGAAATAGCTTAAGTCGTTCCTTCATCCCATTAAGTTCAAATCCAAATTGGATTTCTTCCATTCCGATGCCGTTATCTTCGATCTGTAACCTGAGCTGCTGACTCTCGAAATACAACTGAACGGATATCAAGCTCGCCGAACCGCGTTGTTCAGAGACTCTTGAAGGCAACGATATAGACAAAAGTTTATTTTTTGCATTACGAGAGTCTCGCTACCGATCACACGGAATTTGACCATTATACCTGTTGACTTCATAAAATCTTCGGTAAATTGCCGTAGAGATTCACTTAACGAATGGTTCAATGGAGTATGAGAGAGCTGATGCAGATGTTTTCGGATATCAACCAGACCGTGTTGGGCGATTCCGACAAGCGAATCGATCCTCTCTATCTGTGAATTCGGTACGGACGATCGCAGCGATTCGACGCCGACGATGAGTGAGGTAAGCGTATGGCCAATCGTGTCATGCAGCTCATGTGACAGCCGGCTGCGCTCCTCCATCAGCGTAAGTTCCTCAATCCGCTCAATATGCTGCTCCAGCAATAGCTTTTGCTCATGAATAATTAGGGCTTGCTTATGGGACTGAATTAATATATTAAACGTGAAGCCGATGGCGAATCCAAAACCGTTGCTAACGATAAATTCATACGGGAGACGACCAGCGATCCAACCGTTCAATGCCGGCAATATGATTCCACAGAGGATACCTGTCCATACATAGGTTCTTCGATTGCTGGCCAAGCCGATATTCATCACAAGTAAAACGAAAGACCAAAGTAACTCCGGTGCTGTATAGGCTAAATAAAGATGAAAACCCCCCGCTGCCATGACGTCGACTGCAAGATACCAATCTGCATTTCTACACCAGGCGATTAATGGAACGAGATAAACGACGAAAGCAAAAGAAAATAAGACCCAAAAAGACGCATCGATTAATGACGGTTTGATAAAACTAGCGCTTATGATAATGACCATCCAAAGCGTTCGTATGGCCACAAATATCCAATCATACCAGAACCATTTTTTTATTATAGAGAACACGGATTATGCACACCTACTTGTATTTTTTAAAATAAATTCTGAATAAATCAAACCTATCATGCACCATAAACTTCTGATCCGTCAAGCGAAAAAGAGGGTAAACAGTTAGAATTTACTGTAACAAGCACGTCACATGAGATATTTGACAGTTTGTCATATGGTATATGTGACAAGTCCAATCCCGAGTGTCAACAAAAGTTTGGCGGTTTCATCACTATCCGATTTAACAATTTTGGGGATAAGGTGAGGATGTAAAGCAACACAACATTCCAAAATAATAGGAGCGATACGTTATGAAATTACTCAAGATTCAAAAAGGAGCTGTACTTGCATTAACAGCTATATCGGCGAGTACACTGGTATTTTCTGCTTATGGGTCTGTAAACCCGGTACAGACTGAAGGCGCGGTACAAGTGGAGACAGAGAAGGAAAAGAAAAGCAAGCATCGGGATGAAGTCAAACGCGTCATTGATGAGGTGGTAACCATCAAAGGAGTCCCAAGTGTCATAGCTGGCGGGTTACAGAACGGGAAACGCTGGTCTTACGCTACAGGTACAGCCAGTTATGAAGTACCACACACGGTGGAGTCCAATTTTTCATTCCGGATTGGAAGTATTTCAAAGACTTTCACAGCGTCCGTTGTATTACAGTTGGCTGACGAGAAAAAATTGAATCTGGATGATTCGGTTGAAAAATGGCTGCCAGGTGTCATAAAAGGTGAAGGGTATGATGGCAACAAAATTACGATCCGTCAGTTATTGAATCATACAAGTGGGCTTGCTAGCTATACAGATTTGGATTTCCGAGATATTACTTTGCCTCAAAATCCATACCGTTACTATTCCGTCGATGAGCTTATCGACCTTGGACTTTCAAAGCCACCTGTATTTGCACCAGGGAAGGGCTGGAATTATTCCAATATGAATACTGTACTAGCCGGTCAAATTATTCAAAAGGTAACAGGAGAAACGTATGCGGAGCAGATCAGGAAACGGTTTATCATACCGCTTGGAATGAAAGGGACATTTGTGATGGGAAATAGTCACGAAATTCCGGGTAAGCATGCCACAGGATATAATATGGATAGATCGGGTCATTTGTATGATTTAACAGAAATGAATCAATCATGGGCAAATGCGGCGGGAGATATAGTCTCAACAGTTAATGATTTGACTACCTTCTTCAGTGCGTTGTTGGGCGGGAAGCTTCTGACTCAAGAGATGATGGACCAGATGCACACAACAGTAGATGGACCTTTTGGTAAAGTCGGACTAGGGATTTATGAATTTAAAACAGCGGACGGGCAATCTTACTGGGGGCATGCCGGAGGTACTTTCGGATATGAATCGAGAGCCGTCGGATCTCTAGACGGGAAGCATATTCTGGTAACGTGCATCAACTCGGTAGGTCCACAAGTAGCGCCAGCTCACGATAAAATAATCAATAAGGAATTTAGCCATTACGCAAGTCTAAACAGACAGTGAATTATATATGTTTGACCTGCTTGGAAAACGAAAACATACCGATCTATACATGGTTACGAGTGCCGGATCATATCTATCACTCCTCATGGGATTTATACACAAAAGGACCGTCAAGATGTTTTCCTAGCGGTTTTTCTTATGAGATGGATGTATATTGTATTCATAGAAGTTAACATAAAGTCCTATTATGGGTAGAAAGAAAAAGGTGGATCCCTACTTTCACAAGGGAACCTCCTTTTTTTGTTCTACGGATCTATGCATTTTTTTATACATTCCTATCCTGGCGCGGTTTTAGGGTTCTTGTTTGTTACTGGATTAGCCGAAAAACTGTATAAAACCTTGCATGCTCTTAGCATGGTTTTTTTCCGAAATGCTGGCGGTGGCCAAGCGCTAAATAATCTGCGAATCAGCACAATTTCTCCTAAATGGTAGGAGTTGTGAGATGCAATATTGCGTAGCACACCGCCCGGGGTTTCACCAGGCCATTCCTCCAATGTTTTGTTCAATTGAACAGTTTGGGCAATCGTGCATGCCTGTTCAATCCCCTAAAGAAAATACTGAATAATCTGTTTCCACTTGAATAGGTTTTGCTTTTCCATACTAATCACGTCCTTTTTTAGAGTACTAGTATCAGTATGTCCAAGTTTCAGAGATTAGTTACATAAGTCATATAGTTTTTGCACCAGAAACATAAAAGTAAGTCTATGACCTATTTTTACACGTATCTCGGCTGTTCCCTATAAGAGGCCAAGTAAATAGAAGACAAAAAAGCGACCAATTTCAATTAGTTGCTTTTTTGTCTGTATTGTTCTACCAATCCCTATTCTTCAATTCGATTGGATCAGTGTAAAATATTCCTATTTTATCATCAGTATGTTTTGTTTCAACCTTCAAACGATAAATGCTAGGAGTTACAATCTGTCCAAATATCAAAATCTTTATAATTGTTAACTGAAAAATTTGAATGATATCATTTTTTTATTATTAGCCTAATAGAGATGTGGTGGTATTCCTATTAAATGATTTTCACAGCAGAACTGGATTTGAAATAAATTTACCTGAAAAATCAGATAAATAATGATAAATAGAAAGAACATTTAATTATAGATATAGTTTTTCAGTGAGTGAAATATAATTTGTGTTATCAAATATTTACATAGGAGGCAAATATATGAATTAAAATCCCCCCTTAAGTTTTATTAAAAAATAAAATAATAGTTATTATTCTAGTTGTTATAGAAAGGACGAAGAGAATGTCAATAGTTCAGCGTTATACAACGACTACAAATGGTGCGATGACGTTTACAGGTAATACGCTAGGATTTGGTTCGAATAATCCTAGCTATAATGACATTGGAGCATTCATTACGTTGGATCTTACCCAACAAGTCCCAAGTTATCCAATAGGTAGTACATTGAATTGGAAATTGAATGCTTCTCAAGCATTTCTGAAATTTCCTGTAGCTAGTGAAGTGCTGTATGCAGAGTTGATTTGGGGAGGTACCTCAAAATTTAATGCAGTGGATGTTACAGGAGATATTAACGTTCCCATTTCCTTAACTAACCCACAAGGTTCAATACAAACAATATCTCCTGATGCTACAACGGCCCAAGTAGTAGTGCATGAAAATCACACATTTTATATTCGTACAGCTGATGTTACTAAACTAATAAAGGCGAGTGGGGCAGGTTCTTATACTGTAAGTGGGGTACCAGCCACAATCCAACGGCCAAGTAAAAGTAATGCAGCAGGATGGACGCTTGCTGTTATATATAAAAATCCTTCTTTACCTTCACGAAATATGAACTTATATGTTGGTGTGGCATCTGTTGAAAGAGGGAATGTAGTGGATCAAAAAATTAAAGGTTTTGGGACACCTGAATCCAAACCGTTTCAGGCAAGAGCTTTATTGAATGCTATCGAAGGCGATAGTTTCATTTCTAAGGACCAATTTTTATTTGGTCCATCCCCAGGCCAATTACAAGCCATTTCTGGACCGAATAACTTAGTGGATAACTTTTTCGCTTCACAGATTAATGATGATGGTGGAAATTTAGATACTAGTGGGACAGCGGGAAATAGTAATGTAACCCCAGGGCAAAAACAGTCTACACAGCGCTATGGCTGGGATATTACGAATGTGGATATTTCAAACGCCATGGAAATCTCACAAACTGAAGCGATTGCTCGGTTCAAAACAGATATGGATGGATTCATCCTTTCTGGATTAGGGATTCAAATTGATGTGAATAGTCCGGAACTTAAGATAGACAAACAAGTGGATAAAGATATAGCAATAGTCGGAGACGAGTTAACTTACACAATTTTAGTAGAAAATAGTGGACTAGTAGAAGCACAGAATTCCATTTTTAAAGATATTCTTCCAGATGAGTTAGAATTTGTGCAGAACAGCTTAACTATCGATGGGCAAGCCAAACCCGGAGAAAATCCAGCTAAAGGAGTCAATATCGGATCTGTAAGCATAGAAGGACCAGTCGAGATCATATTTAAAGTGAAAGTGATTGCAGTCCCTACAGATGGAAAGGTGACTAATACGGGTGAGCTGGATTACGAGTTCCAAAGTGCAGCGGGTTTACCTCTCACATCAGGATCTAGTAGCTCAAATGAAGTAAATACTATCATTAAGCATGTACAAGTCGATCTCGTGAAAAGTGAAGATCGTTCGGTTTACGATAAAAGGGGAGGTATTATCACCTACACGCTCGATATTACCAATAATGGAGATACTTCAGTAAATGCACTTTCTATTAAAGATGTCATACCTACAGGAACGGTACTCGTTCCAGGGAGTTTAAAAGTAAATGGTGCACCGGTGCTTGATGATTTAACAACAGGAATTCCTCTTGGTACATTAATTCCTGACCAAACAGCTGTGATTACATTTCAAGTAGCGTTACAAAGTCCGTTGCCAGTGAAAGTAGATAACCAAGCAGAGGCAATTTATCAATTTCAGCTGAAACCAGGTAGCAATGTGCGTGAGGAAATAGTAACAAGTAACCTAATTACGGCGTGGTTGGAGACCGATTGTCAAAAAGCACAAAATCAGATTTTTGAATCAGTAGCACAACAAGAGCTCGGTTTGATGAAAATCCTTCAAGCAGAAAGTGTAAAGGTACAAGAAGCGGTAAAGGCATTTGAAGAAGAAAGAATCTCTGCCCAAGAACTTGCTAGGATTAATCAGAGTGTCGAAAAAGTAGTCCAAAAAGCTACACAGTTGGAGAAATTATTAAAAGATAAATTAGAAATTGCTAAGCAGATTTGTTGTTAGTAGATTAATGAGAAAGAAGCACAAGAATTTATAGCTTTATTTAGATTGAAAAGGGGGAAGAATATGCCATTTATTCATCGTTTCACCCAAACAACCAATGGTGCGATTACATTCACAGGAAATACATTAGGTTATGCAGATGGAAGTACAGATATCGGGGCTTTTTTGACAACAGATAGTTCTAAACAAGTGTCAGGCTATCCAGCTGGAAGTACAATGGACTGGCAAGAAAATTCCTCTTTGGCTATGCTGAGAATCCCTGCAGACAGTGAAATATTGTATGCCGAGTTGATCTGGGGTGGATCGACTAAAGATCAATATACTGATGTTCGTTCAGCTATCAATACTTCGATTACTTTTACCACCCCAGCTGCTACTGTATCCATCGCACCAGATGCCTTCACTGCACGAGAAGAGTCCGTCTTTGGCGGTCAAGTTTTCTATGTTCGCTCTGCGAATGTAACTGAATTTGTACAAAAAGGTGGAGCTGGAACTTATATAGTAGGTGGTATTCCCGGAACGGTAAGAGATTGTACTTTTTTTCTAGCTTCTACCAATACAGTGGGATGGACGTTGGCTGTCGCTTATAAACATCCATTACTTAAAATTCGAAATATGAATATTTATGTTGGGTCTCAAGTGATTTCTATGTCTAATCCTCCAGTGGATGAGTTGATTTATAATTTTAAAACCCCAGAAGGTGGGGATATCCAGGGACGTGTCATGCTTACGGCACTGGAAGGAAACTCTAATCTTCCTGGCGATCGCTTTGAATTTGGTCCCAATCGTTCGTCGCTTTCGGTGATATCTGGGCCGAATAATCCTGGAAATAATTTTTTTGCGTCGCAGATTAACGATGATCTAGGAAATTTAGATACTAGTGGAACTGCTGGAACGCTCAATAAGCCTCTTGGATCAGACGGATTTGGCGTACGATCGGGTTGGGATATCACGAATGTAGATATTTCTCACACGTTGCATCATAGTCAAACCGAGGCAATCGCCCGTATTGCGACGGCGCAAGATACCTATTTGGTGAGTGGATATGGAGTACAGATTGACGCCAATAGCCCAATCGTAAAAATGAATAAGTCGGGGGATAAAAAACAAGCTGTAGTAGGTGAAATAGTAACTTACACTTTGGAAGTAAAAAATGATGGCTATGTAGATGCGACTAATGTGATTTTTCAGGACTACTTAGATCCAGAACTTGAATATTTACCAGATAGTTTACGAATCAGAGGTGCGGCATGGCCAGGACAAGATATTGCTAAGGGTGTGAACATTGGTACTTTGGATGTAGGAGAAACAGTCCTCATCACGTATCAAGCGAAAATCATGAAAGAGCCTGATGATAAAGTGGTGCATAATCAAGCATCGATGATCTTTGATTTTCAGAGTAGACCAGATTTACCTATTTCGACAGCGACGAGTATTAGTAACAAACCTGGGATTGAAGTGATTGAGCCACCTACCTGTGAAGAAGGGAAAAATCAGATTATCCAAACGATTGCTGAGGCGGAACAAAGCATTGCTAGGATTATGCGGGCAGAAGCAGAAAAAATTGAAGTAGCTGCTCGTGCGTTTGGAGATAAGAAAATAGGAGTCCAAGATCTCATCGCTGTCAATGAAAGTGTGGAGGATATGTTAGACAGCCTAATCGTACTAGAATCAGTGCTTAAAGATAAACTCGCTGTTACCCAAGAAATTTGTGATTTTTGCTCATAACATCCATATATAATTTGATTCGATGATGGAAAGGGTGATGAAATATGTCTCAAAGTCGGGGGTATGTAAATATGAAAACTGAGGCGAATAGATTAATGGAGGATAGTCTGAAGATGGAAATAAATAAAAAAGTAAACAAAAATGAGGCAAAAGTAAAAGATATTTTGACTTATACCGTTCTTGTAACAAATATGGATCCGGTTGACGCACAAAACACTCTTTTGAAAGATATCCTTCCAAAAGAGTTGAAGTTTGTTCCAGGTAGTGTTTTTGTGGATGGTGTGCCTCAACCTAGTGTGAATGTAAATAATGGGATTAAGCTAGGAATGGTAGGAACAGGAGAACTGATTGAAGTGACATTTCAAGCGAAAGTAATCAATATTCCTCCAGATGAGCTAGTGAAAAATAAAGCCACCTTAAATTATGAATTTGAAAGTGCTTCTGGATCGCCTATCAAAAAAGGAGAAGCAGCCAGTAATATAACAGAGACAAAAGTGATTGTGCGTCCTCCTACTAACTGTGAGAACAATCAAAGTACCATTGAATTTTCAATTAAACAGGAAGAGAAGGCCATTCAGGAGTTACTGGATGCAGAAGCAGAAAAAATAAAGACGGCAAATCAAGCCTTTAATAGTGGCAGGATTACAAAAAATGAACAGAATTTGATTATTCAGAGTGAAAATAGTGTTTCTCAAACATTATCTACATTGAAACAAGAACTACAGAACAAGAGAAATACGATTCAGGATTTATGTAGTGGTTGTAAGTAGAGAAGAAGAGGATGTCTTACTTTTCCTCAGATGCTTTTGAAAAATAGGGAATCTGATTCATCACTAATAAGGTATGAATTACAGAAAAGAAAGGGAGAGGCACATGTCTAATTTTCCGAAAGTGAGTATAGAAAAGGAAGTAGACAAAATTGATGCGGTGGTAGGAGATATTCTAACATATACGTTTACCATTTCCAATGATAGTCTAATTGATGTTACTAATTGTCATTTTAAGGATTTTCTATCAGAAGAGGTGCAGTTTGTCCCGAATAGTGTGGAAATTGACGGTGAATCAAAACCTGGTGAAGATCCAACGAAAACGATTGTACTTGATAGACTATCCATTGAAGGGCCTATCATCATTACATTTAAAGTTGAAGTGATTAAACCCCATTCTAGTGGAGTGATTAGGAATAAAGCTTACATGGGCTCTCAGTATTCAGGTGGTTATGTAGATGCGGTCAGTAACGAAGTACAAACCAATGTGCCAGCAGGACGAACAACCTGTGAATGGTCACGTGACTTAATCATTCATTCCATCGCACAAGAGGAAAAAGGCCTAGCCACGATTCTTTACATGGAAGGCGAAAAGATTCAAGCAGCAATTAATTCATTCCGAGGTGGCCGGATTAAAGTGACGGATTTGCTAGCAATTAACAAGAGTGCAAAGGAAGCAGTTCAGCAAATTGCTAATCTGGAAAAAGAGTTGAAGAAAAAGTTAGATCAAGTTAAAGACCTATGTTGTGGTTGTAAATAGGGATAGGAATAGATAAATAGAGAAAGGGTGAGAATCATGGCGTTTATTCAGCGATATTCAACCACGACTAACGGGGCGGTTACTTTTACTGGCAACACACTGGGTCTAAGTAATATAAATATCAGTTATACAGATATTGGTGCATTTATCACATTAGATTTGTCTAAGCAGGTACCAGGATATCCTGCAGGTACCACACTAGATTGGAAAGAAAATGCTTCTGCTGCACAGCTTCGCTTACCAACGGGAAGCATAGTATTATATGCAGAGCTAATTTGGGGTGGATCAACAAAAACGAGTACCGAGGATGTGACGAGTGAAATAGATCGGGCCATAACGTTAATCTCACCAAAAGGGAGCACCCTCATTACGCCAGATCCGACTACGAGTCAGCAAGTAGCTCAGGCGAACCAAATATTTTATGTTCGCTCTGCCAATGTTACTAGTTTTATAGATGCAGGTGGGGCTGGTAATTATACTGTCAGTGGTGTACCAGCGACAGTACAAAGATATAAAGGGAACAACGTGGGGGGATGGACTTTATCTGTGGTTTATAAAGATCCTACACTGCCTCTTCGAAATATGAACATTCATGTCGGAACTGCATCGATTGAGAAAACGGGATCAGTAAGCCAGAAAATTTCTGGCTTCTCTACGCCTGAACTTGGTGATGTCAAAGCAAGATTGTTGCTAACCGCAATGGAAGGAGATTCAAAGATTCCAGGAGATCAGTTACTTTTTGGAAAAGATGCCTCTTCTTTAAAGCCCATTTCAGGTCCCAATAATCCGATTGACAACTTCTTTGCTTCACAAATTAATGATGATGCAGGGAATCTAGATACGAGTGGTACCTATGGGAATGTAAATGTCATACCAGGAAGTGCCGGACCAGCAGTTCGTTATAATTGGGATATTACCAATGTGGACGCTTCTACAGCTATGGAGAATTCACAAACGGAGGCATTAGTTCAACTGACTTCGAAATCAGATGGTTATATAGTGACAGGTCTGGGTGTCCAAATTGATGTGAATAGTCCAGAAATCAAAATTAATAAAGAAGTAGATAAAGAAGCAGCTATCGTGGGTGAAATCCTTACTTACACTCTATTAATTGAAAACAGTGGAATGACCGAAGCACAAAAAACTATTTTAAAAGACACTCTTCCACCAGAATTAAAGTTTGTTGAAGACAGCTTACAGATCGATGGCGTTCCTATACCTGGTGGAGATCCGACAAAAGGAGTAGACATTGGTTCCATATCTATCGAAGGCCCGACGGAAGTTACCTTTCAAACCTTAGTATTAAAAGTGCCACCAGACAATAGAGCGGTGAATAAAGCTACTGTCGTGTATGATTTCCAAAGTGCCCCAGGCTTACCGGTCTCTTCAGGTACAGCAGATAGTAATGAAGCCATTACGGTCATTCGAAAAGTAGAGGTAGAGGTAGTGAAACGGCAAGACATGTCAGTTTATGTCAAGGCAGGTAACATTATAACCTATACCATTGAAGTTGCTAATACAGGTGATACACAACTGACCGATGTCGTAATTGAGGATCAAATTCCAAATGGAACGAAGTTGGTTCCAGGCAGTTTGCAGATAGATGGGCGCCCTCTCTCAGGCAATATAGAAAGTGGCGTGAATATTGGTACGGTAGAGCCCGGGACGACGACAAGAGTCACCTTCCAAGTGTTGATTGATAACCCAGTGCCTAAGAAAGTGACAAACAAAGCAAAAGTTGATTATAAATATAAGCTTATTCCTGATGGACAAATTTATCGTAAAGTAGAAATGACGAATGAAGTGACAGCTATTCACGAAAGCAATTGTAAAGAAGCACAGAAGAAAATCGTGACAGGTATTGGAGAAGCTGAGTTAGCGGCTGCAGGAGTAATCGTAGCAGAAAAATTAAAAATACAAGATGCAATTCGGGCCTTCAACGAAGGGAAGCAGAGTGCAGAAGAATTACTCAATGAGAATGAACAGTTGACCCACAAACTAACAAAAACAATTTTAGACGAAAAATTGCAACAAGATACATTGCAAAAAGCAAAAATACTTTGTTGCGATGGTATTGAAGGGATTGACTACAGTGGTGTCTATATCATCAAAAATAAAGGAAGTCAAAAAGTATTAGATATATCTAGCGCCTCAAAGGATAATGGTGTAAACGTCCAACAATGGGATTATAACGGCGGAGATCATCAAAAATGGGAACTAGAGAAGATGGCAGATGGGTATTATAAAATCAAAGCAGTTCATAGTGGAAAATTGCTTACTGTGTCCGGAGCTTCAAACAGTGATGGTGCGAATGTAGAACAATGGGAAGACATTGGTGGAGATCATCAAAAATGGAAAATCGAAAAAAATTCGGATGGAACGCTTAAATTGATAGCTAAGCATAGCGGCCAATTACTTGATCTGAAGAGTAGTATACAAAACAATGGTGCTAATATTCAACAATGGCCAGACAATGGTACAGATGCTCAATGTTGGGAATTGACAAAATTAAAATAATACTTTTTATAAAATAAAGTATGTGTTTCGATATAGTAGCACAAAGTAGAAGTATTTGCTTTTAATAAAAACGGTAGAATAAACTTTAAAAAGAAAAGACATGAGTCATTGAGAAGTATAGACTCATGTCTTTTTTGTGTTATGGTGTAAAAAAATATTTAATAGGAGAAATTGAAAATACATTTGATGAGGTAATCTTTTTAAAAGACGGAAATATTGTATTACATGAAAACGTAGAGGAAATTCGTTTTCATCAAGGTAAAGCAGTACATGAGTTGTTTAGGGAGGTTTTTGAGTAATGAATTCACTTTTATAGAGGTATCGTGGATTCTTTAGATGTATGAAAATAAAAACTGTTCGAAAATGTATTAATAATGGAATGTGAAGCCAATCATCCCTAAAGTGATTCCAAAAGAAAAACTTAAGACTATTCAAATTCCAACCCTCTTATTGATGGGCGTAATGATTGGTACCATGATACCTCAAACCGGATTATATATCATTGTAATACTATTAATGATATTGTTTACAACCACTTGGGTTACCATGAATCGACAAATTCACAGTCAACCTATAGAGTAGAATCTGCTCCCTTATTTTTGGGTGTGAGGTAAAGCATGGAGAGCAGAGTATTTCCTAAAAAAGTGCTCCTAGATAAATCTAGGAGCACTTTTTTGGATGTAGTTACTGGTTTTATTGGATGGTGAACACCAGCAGTTAGATAATAACTTATGAATGTGAACTACTCACCACTTAGCAAAGTTTGAAGAGGGAGCTTCTTAGTTCCACGACGAAAGTAACCTTTCGTCTCCCTGAGCTTTACTTCGAGGTGTTCCACCCCTAGATGTCCAACGCTTGAGGAAGGAGAATTCTTTCGGGGAATTCGTTAAAACATACTCCAGCCTTCTTGTGCGGAAAGTAGTTCTAGCATTTTAAAACCAGCTATACTATTTCCGTTAGCATCTAAAGCGGGTCCAAAAATACCAATTCCCATTTCTCCTTTTACGCATCCGAATATCCCACCGGCAACCCCACTCTTGGCGGGTATTCCGACGCGAATTGCAAATTCACCAGATTCGTTGTACATGCCGCATGTGACCATAAATGTTTTACAAATTTTTGTTATATGTTCCGGAACGATTTGTTTTTTTCTATATGGATCATATCCATCCATTGCAAAAATCAAACCAATCCGTGCTAAATCAATGCAGTTTACCTCAATTGCACATTGACGTGTGTATAAGTCCATTAACGCCTCTACATCGCCATTGATAATGTCATTTTGTTTCATATAGTAGCAAAGAGAACGATTTAAGTAAGCTGTTTCTAATTCAGAGCCGGCTACTTTTGAAGAGTAATTAATTGTAGGATTGACCGTAATATCACGCACAAAGGAAAGAATCCGTTCCATCTTCTCGTCATTACTATCCCCTGTTAATATACTTGTAATCGCTAGTGCTCCTGCGTTAATCATTGGATTGAGTGGTTTAGAAGGGTTAGCTGTTTCTAGTTTAATAATAGAATTAAATGGGTCACCAGTTGGCTCCACTCCAACTTTAGAAAATACATACTCTTCGCCACGCTCTAAAAGTGCAAGTGCAAGCGTAATTACTTTTGAAATACTTTGAAGGGTCAAAAGCGTTTGGGAGTTCCCGGCATGGATATAATCTGTTTCTTTATGATAAATTGCAATCCCTAAATCATCTGGATTTGCATTTCTTAGTTCTGGGATATAAGTAGCCAGTTTACCTTTTTTTGTATATGATTGTACTTGGTCTAGTAACTGTTCTAGGTTATTTGTTTGAATACAGTGCATAACTAATACGTCCTTTTCCTTTTTATCTTTTTCCGCCAGAAGACTTCCTCCTCAATTTGTGTGAAGGTGTGATAGCACTAGCAGATAGGTGGCAGATGAATGTCGGATGGCGTAAGTCAAAATGTTTGCTAGCATATACTTGTACAGATTGCTCTTTGAAAACTGAAGAAATGAGGTTGGTTGCAGAAAAATCGTTGCAATCGTAAAATCTTCAACGTTCCATCGTCCCACGCTTGCCGAAGTTGCGAAAACCAAGCTAAAGTAGGAAGCGTGATGAGTCAACGTACAAGACACTTCAGTTCTTACCGTAGGAACTACGGGCAGAGCCTGCTAAGATAACTGGTGGATACATCGGTGTTCGCAGGAATCCCCCACTTCAAACATCTCGTAAGAGTGTTAAGTGGGGGGAGTTCAAAGAAGCTAACATAATGTTATTACCAGGAAAAATCCAATCCCGATACTATTTTCGTTTATATATTTTCTTTTTGTACACGAATCAGACGCCCCTTTAGAGTTACATTGTTCCAATGATTACAATTGCCTTAATGATTTTACGTAGTAGAACACTGTTTAGTTCTTCCTGAAATCATCAAACCAATCAAACTGCCAAGTAAGGCTATTAAAATCCATCCCATTCCTTCGTTATATAGAGGAACGTATTGCATGAAAGTAAGCAACGAGTCACTAGCAAGTTCTGCTGTTTCTAATCCTTGTACTATACTAATCAGTAATGCTCCTAAAACTGATCCAACATAGACAGCCTGCTTATCTTTTATAAATCGATCAAAAAAAGCGAGGATAATTAGCACAATTGCTACAGGATAGATAACAATTAGGATAGGTAGGGAAAGTTTAATTAGCATAGACAAACCAAGGTTTGATACTCCAAAGCTAAATAAGCAAATAATTAAAATGATTTTGTTATAAGAAATCTTTGGAAATAGTGTTGTGAAAAATCTCCCACATGCTGAAACGAGTCCTACAGATGTAGTTAAACATGCGAATAACATTGTAATTCCTAATAAGGAAAGACCATATTGCCCAAATAAATGTTGTACTAAATTTGTTAATAACACACTTCCGTTTTCAAATGTGCCAAATGTTTGAGAAGTAGCTCCAATATAAGCAAGTGATATATATATGATAGATAATCCAAGTGCGGCTATAAGCCCTGCTACTATAGTAGATTTAGCAATGGATTTTTTATTTGTAACACCTTTTTCTTTTATAGCGTTAATTACGATAATTCCAAATACGAGAGCAGCAAGGGCATCCATTGTTAAAAACCCTTCAATAAATCCTTTGAAAAAAGGAGCTTCCTGATATGAATCAGAGGGTGTTGAAATAGATCCAACTGGTGAAGAAATTGCTTTAACAATAATAATACTAATCATGATTAGTAACAGCGGGGTTAAATATTTTCCAATTCTATCTACTAATTTAGAGGGATTTAAAGATAGGTAATACGTTATAGCGAAATATGCAAATGTGTATAGGAGTAATATATACCATTGATTTTGCATGGTGTTACTTAAAAAGGGGGCAACTGCCATTTCATATGAAACAGTGCCTGTACGAGGAATGGCGAAAAAAGGGCCAATTGCTAAATAAATGATAAGAGGGATAATAACACCACAGGCGGGGTGAATCCTACTAGCAAGGGTACTAACATTTCCACCAAAAAGGGAAATAGCAGCGATGGCTAGTAATGGAAGTCCAATACTACTCACAACAAATCCCGAAATCGATATCCAAATATTCGTTCCAGATGAATATCCTAATAATGGAGGGAATATCATATTACCTGCACCGAAAAATATTGCAAACAGCATAAGTCCAATAGGGATTGTTTCTTTAAAAGTTAACGATTGTTTCATAGAGCACTCTCCTTTTTTGACGAAAAATGTCGAAATTTAAGTTTTTTCATTATAACATATGAAATTAGAAAATACAGAAAAATAAAAATGAAAAAAATCCCTTATTTTACTTGAAATACTATTTGAAATAAATAAAATGATATAAATACTCAAATTTATTGTGCTGTCTTACTCTAAATATAGAAATATCTTTATACCGAAAATTATTATATTGAAATTTAAAAGAGAATGAAGGGATCAGCAGCTATTTGTATAAGCGTCTCTTGATTAATTATTATGAATTGATTTTGCTGCGAAGTGTAATTTATTTTAGTTTTTATAATGAGGTTCACCATATCAATTAAATAGACCCGGTATAAATTCAATCGTAAATAAGTCATCCTTTCCTATGATTCTACAGATAGTAGAATCAAAGAAAAAAGAAAAGGGACATGAACAGGAACAGGCACCGATGGAACGTGCTGTTTATTGGTGTCCGTGAGAAAACAGACCTGTTTTGAATAAGTTAATTTTATTTTGAATATATAATTACTATAGATAAATATTTGAATTCAAATAACGGATATAATTTCCCCATATTCACTGCATAAAATTTTGTTAAACTCTGAAATTCAAGAGGTAAATTATTCTTTATCATTGTAGTTCTTTTTTTATACGCTACTCTAAAATGCGTGTAATTATTAGAAATATGAATATCATGTGGTTAAACATCAAAATTGGAGCGGGAAAATTTGTCCATCAAAAATGATTAAAAGAGATGCTTGGAATGATTTCTTAGTTGGTACAAAAAACTATTATAACGCTAACAATAAAGATGATATTACCGGTGGTTGGTATGAAAAAGATATTCGTGAATTAGCATCGCAAGGGATTATGGTAGGAGATGGACAAGGTTCATATTGGCCGGATCGTCTTGTTACTCGAGCAGAATTTGCAACATTTATTACTAGAGCCTTAAAGTTGCCTGAGGGCACTTCAAAATTTACTGATCTTAATACGGCACACCCCTCATTAATAGATGGGATTAATCGTGCAGCAGCAGCTGGAATCATTAGTGGTAGGGGAGATAATATTTTTGCTCCAAATGACACAATTAAGCGTGATGAAGTGGTCATTATGATTGATCGAGCGTTACAGTATAAAAATATTATTGGAAAGCTAGTAGACTTGCCTTTTACTGATCAGAACTTAGCGTATGATAAACAGGCTGTACAACGTGTTTATGGACTAGGGATTGTAAAAGGAAATGAAAAAAACGAATTTATGCCCAAAGGTACAGCCACTCGTGGAGAAGCTGCTGCCTTTCTGAATAGAATGCTACATGTATTAAATAATGATAACAATAATTCAATAGGTGTTGTTACCATAACTGGTTCTGGTGTAAATCTGCGCAAGGGACCTGGGACGACTTATGAAGTAATTCGTAAACTAAATAAAAATGAATCATATTCTGTATATAAGGAACAAAATGGATGGTTAAGTATTGGTGATAATCAATGGTTATTTTATGACCCTAGTTATATCTTTTTTAATAAAAATAAATAAATACTAGAAAAATCGTGTAAAACAGAAAGCATTTTTGTTAGCAAGAATGCTTTCTACTTTTTTATATTTAAATTTCAAATATTTCGAGAGATTTATATAAGGAAATCTATAAATCATTTCATTTGTATAAATCTTGTTTGAAATAAAATACAGTGAACCACTCGCCATTTAGCAATGCTTGAAGTGGAAGCTTCTCAGTTCCACGAAGAAAGCAATCATTCATCTCCGACCTACCGTTGGGCTAGCGCCCTTCACACGCTTGAGGAAGGAGCATTCTTTCGGATAATACGTTAAATATTTTATTTTTACACCATTCTTCAATTATAAAGCGTCAGGACACGTGTAATAATAAAAAAAATTAATTTAATAGTTTATAGTTTAGAAAATTTAGCGCATAAATTGTAAAGTTCGTTGTATAAATATAAATCAGTATACAGCTGTTTATATCTATGAGTTGGGAATGGTATGATATCAAAAAATGAAGAAATAAGTTTTATTATTACTTGACAAGCTCAAAAATAGTGGATATGCTTTAACACGAAACGAATAAAAAATTTAAAATATTTATAACCTGTTAGGTGAGGCTCCTATACAAACACAGGCTATTGCCCAAAAATATCGAAAGATGCCAATGGGTAGAACAGGAATTGTCGGATTAAGGCTCTTCTTAAGATAGCTAAGTGATGAAAGATTCATCCTTTACGTTGTATAGTGCCAAAACTCAACTAGGGGGAATGAGCTTTATTTAGCTATGTCTTTTTTAAATCAACCTCCTTTAGTTGAATCACTAGGGGAGGTTTTTTATATGCAAAATTTTATTTGTAATAAATCTCTTATAAAAGGGGGGAAAACTAATGATTGATGATATTGATCCCATATTTATTAAGAAATTTGTTTTCCCAGAAGTGGGAAAATGATAACAAGTGCCATTGTCCTTAAGGAGGAATTACGATGAAAAAATGTTTGCAACAATTATTAAAGACACAAGACATACACTTAGTGCGAGAGCTTATAAAAAATCAATCCTATGATATTGCAATGGAAATGAAAGATTTTCATCATAAAGATCAGATATCTTTAATGAAATATTTTCCTACTGAAAAAGGTGCGAAAATTCTTAGTTACCTTACTCCAGAGGAGCAATATAATATTTGTACCAATTTGCCTTTGGATAAAGGTGAAGAGCTATTAGCAAGGCAATCTATCGATGACCTTGTTGATGTAATTCTTTCAATTCATGCACTTCAGGCTAAAAAGCTGATACAACTTATGTCTGAAGAATCTCAACAAAGAATTAGAAGTCTGCTGGTTTTTCAATCTGGAACAGCGGGCAGTCTGATGACAATTGACTATATTGCCGCCAGGGAAAATTGGAAAGTGAAAGATACGCTGTCGCATATTAGAAAAATTGGGGCAGGGGTAGAATCAATTTCGTATATTTATGTTCTTGATACGCGTGGTCAGCTTAATGGAATTGTTTCTATTCGTGAATTATTGCTAGCTTCAGATGATAAGACTTTATCATCAATAATGGCATCAGATGTCATTTCAGTTTCAGTGGATCTAGACCAACAGGAAGCTGTACAAAAGCTAATGGATTATGATTTATCTGCTATACCTGTAACAACGATGGATAATCGGATGATAGGTATCATAACCTTTGATGATGCAATGGATGTTTTCGAAGAAGAAGCAACTGAAGATATTCAAAAATTAGGAGGGAGCACCCCATTAGATAAGCCATATTTCGAAACCTCTATTTGGCAAATATACCGTAAACGTATAGGTTGGTTATTACTTCTGTTTGTAGCGGAAGCATATACTGGTTCTGTACTTCGACATTATGAAGAAACTTTGACTCATGTAGTAGCACTGGCTTTCTTTATTCCATTGTTAATTGGAACTGGTGGAAATACAGGTACACAGGTCGTAACTACATTGGTTCGTGCTGTAGCTCTAAATGAGGTGAAATTTAAAGATATATTTCGTGTTATGAAAAAAGAAGCATTAGTAGGTATTTTACTTGGGCTTACATTAGCCGTGGCGGCATTAATTCGTGCGTACACTTTAGGCGTAGGTACAGAAGTCGCACAAGTTGTAGCTATAACTGGATTATTCATTGTTATTTGGTCGTCTATTGTTTCATCTGTATTACCCTTGATTCTAAATAAGTTAAAGTTGGATCCAGCTGTTATTTCAGGTCCGTTCATTACGACATTAGTCGATGGGACGGGGTTAATTCTGTACTTTACCATTGCAAAAATGTTATTAGGCTTATAAAAAATTTATACTAAGTTTTTATACCTAGTTTCGTTCCCGTAAAGTTTGTAGACAAGATTCTTGGAAGCATGGAGAAAGAGAGAATAGAAATGAAAAAAATATTCAAGTTACTGGATTATCCGTTGGTGTTTTCGCTTATCGTTACAATTATATTTGGAATTTTGATGATGTATAGTGCTAGCTCAATTGTTGCAGTAAAAAATTATGGTTATAGTGGTGATTTCTTTTTTCGCTCTCAATTAAATAAACTTTTTTAGGAGTAATAGGGTTAATAATTTGTATAGGACTACCTTTACATATATGGAAAAAACGCATCGTTTCCGTGTGTATTGTAATTGTAAGTATTGTATTACTATTTTTAGTTTTATGGAAAGGGAAAGTTGTTAATAATGCACAATCTTGGATATTTGGAATACAGCCTGCAGAATTTATTAAACTGGGTGTGATTATTGTACTAGCAGTTTTTTTTTCAAAGCGTCAAGAGGTGCAAAAATCATATTGGTAAGGCAGTGGTAAAGTTATTTTGTTTTTAATGTTTACGTTCTTTTTGATATACAAACAACCCAATCTAGGATCTGCATTATTAATTTCAGGAATAGGGGTAAGTATGTTTATATGTTTTGGAATAAACATTTCTATTTTAATGAAATGGATAACTGTTACTTCAATTGTTTGGGTACCGACTTTATACTTTCTTTTTAGGTTTGGTTTATCTGATGTTCAAATGGCACGTATTACAACGGTGTTCAATCCATTTCTTGATGCAAAAGGGGATGGTTACCAACTTGTAAATTCATTTATTGCCATAGGATCTGGTGTAGTTAGTGGACGTGGGTATGGAAATAGTATTCAACAGGAAGGTTTTTTACCTGAGCCTCATACTGATTTTATTATGTCAATTGTATCTGAGGAGCTTGGAATTATAGGGGTACTAATCATATTAACTGGTTTATTAACTATAGTACTTCGCTCTTTTAAGATTGCTCAAGAGTGTAAAAGTCAATTTGGAGGTCTAATATCAATAGGAATCGGGAGTATGATAGGTCTTCAATCTATTGTTAATTTAGGAGGTGTCACGGGAATGTTCTCTCTTACAGGCACCCCACCTTCCATTTATTGGTTATGGCGGAAGTTCTTTAATGGCTAATTTAATAGTAATGGGACTTTTAATAAATATCTCAATTTTCAATAAAAAAGATAATATATTTGCTTATGGAGGAGAAATGTTAAATTTAATAAACAATCTAGATTATAATGGATTTCGGTATATAAATGAGCATGTGAAAGGAAATGTATACATCGATTATTTAATGATCTTTTTTGCTGAATATGCTCAGTATATGTTCATACTATTATTTATGATTCTTTGGTTAAATATAAAAATAGAACCTGTGTAATTCAAGCTATTATAGCATGCTGTTTTGCTTTTGTGTTGAATAGAATTATTGGATTGTTTTTTTATAGAGAACGACCATTTGTTTCTCAGTTGAATATAAAACAACTTGTTGAGCATAGCGCTAATGCCTCTTTTCCTAGTGATCATGCTACAAGTGCCTTCGCAATAGCTATAACTTTATGCTTATATGAAAAACGTTTAGGGAAAGCATTTTTATTGTTAGCTTTTTTAATTGCTTTTTCAAGGGTCTGGGTAGGAGTACATTATCCGCTGGATGTATTAATAGGAGCTGTTTTAGGATTTTTATGGGCCTTCATAATCCATTATATAGTTAAAACTAACTTCAAAAATAATAAATAAAGCATCTACACTATTATACTTGCGACAGACCACATTATATTCAAAATTTTTGCTGCTAATAAGAGGAAACCTATAAATAAAAATTACTTTTTACGGTGAGAATAATACTATTTAAGTGCGATTGCACTTCTAAATTTGATTAAAAATTCAGGGTGATTATAAAAATATAGCTTTAAAATTATATTTTGAAAAAACAGGGGGATTTTATTTAATGGGTAGGAGGTTAAGTTGTTGCGATCTAATAAAAAAAAATCTTTTTATAATCAGGAAGTACTAGGAAAAAATTATAAAATGCTAAGTGAAATTGCAAAAAGTGATGTTGAGTCGACGTTAGCTTTTTTTAAAACATCGTCTCATGGACTTTCTCAGGAAGAAGCTACTAAGCGGCTTGAAGTATATGGGGAAAATAAAGTGATTTATCAAAAAAGAATAAAATGGTATATAACATTATTTAATTCTTTTAGAAGTCCGTTTATTTCTCTTCTAATCATATTAGGGATGTTATCTTTTCTTACTAATGATATAAAGGGTACTATTATTGTAGGGATTATGGTGGCTGTAAGTGTGTTAATTCGGTTCATACAAGAAATTCGTTCTCAGAAGTCTATAGAAAAATTAAAAAATCTTGTATATGGAAAGGTAACTGCTCTCAGGGGGGGAGATGTTTTATATAAGGAAAATAAGAGGGCGGTATTAGAAGAAAGTGGAAAGGTACAAGTTGCTCTTGAGAATCTTGTACCAGGGGATATTATAGAATTATCTGCCGGGAATATTGTACCTGCAGATGTACGAATCATCTCATCGGAAAATTTACTTGTAAATCAATCATCACTAACAGGGGAAGCATTACCCATTGTTAAAACAAATCAGTATTTCCATATGTACAAAAAACGTAAAATTAGAAAAATCCAAAATTTGATCGAATTGGAAAATCTCTGTTTTATGGGAACTCATATTATAAGTGGTACCGCAAAAGCAATAGTTGTGGGTACTGGAACAGACACTTACTTTGGTTCAATAGCAAAGAATCAGTTTAAACTGAACAAGAAATCTGATTCTAGATTCGATAAAGGGGTAAGCAAAGTTAGCTGGCTATTAATTAAATTTATGATTATCATGACACCTATTGTTATGATAATACATGGATTTATAAATGGGAATTGGTATGAGGCATTTTTATTCGCTTTAGCTGTAGCGATTGGACTTACTCCAGAGATGCTTCCAATGATTGTGACCGCTAATTTGGCTAAAGGTTCTATTAATATGAGTAAAAAGAAGGTACTTGTAAAACAACTATCTTCTATCCATAATCTTGGAGCTATGGATATTCTCTGTACCGATAAAACAGGCACATTGACAGAAGATAAAATGGACCTGGTATGCCATACAGATACTAATGGAGAGAAGTCGGATGAGGTTTTGAAATTAGCGTATTTAAATGGCTACTTTCATACAGCATATAAAAATGAAATTGATCTATCGGTTATGCGTTATGTAAGAGATAGTAGTGAATATGATATATCTCAATACTCAAAAATAGATGAATGCCCATTTGATTTTAATCGAAGACGAGTTTCAGTTGTTGTAGAAACAAATGCTAACGAACGAATAATGCTATGTAAAGGTGCTGTTAGAGAAGTTATATCAATTTGTAGTTATATAAAAGAAAATAATAAGATAATTCCTATTACAGATGAAATCCAACGTAAAAATAAACACTTAATTGAACTCTGGCAGGAACGGGGGATGCGTGTTGTTGCAGTTGCATATAAGCAGTTAAAGAGTGATAAAGTGGGGAGTTACTCTATTGATGATGAATCAGATATGATACTTGTTGGATATGTTGGTTTTTCAAATCCACCCAAACAATCGGCTATGGCTGCACTTCATACTCTACAAAAGAAAGGGGTACAAGTGAAAATTTTAACTGGTGATAATGAGTCCGTGACAAGAAATGTATGTAGGAAAATGGGCTTGTATATAGGAGAACCAGTACTGGGTTATGAAATTGATAGTCTTCCTGATAAAGCATTAGTAAAACTTGCAAGTAAAACAAGTGTGTTCGCAAAATTAAATCCTAGTCAAAAATTTCGTATTATTAAGGCACTTCAAATGAATGGCCATACAGTTGGATTTATGGGGGATGGAATTAACGATGTGTTTGCTTTAAAACAGTCTGACGTTGGTGTATCTATCCATACAGCAGATGATATCGTTAAAGAGTGTTCAGATATTATACTTATAGAAAAGAATTTACATGTATTAGAAGATGCTATTGTGGAAGGGCGGACAACGTTTGGAAATATACTGAAGTATATTAAGATGACAGCAAGTTCAAATTTTGGAAATGTATTAAGTTTATTAATTGCTAGTGCATTTCTTCCTTTTCTTCCAATGCTACCAATTCAAATATTATGTCAAAACTTACTATATAATCTATCCCAACTTTCAATTCCGTGGGATAAAGTAGACAATGAATTTTTAGTAAAACCAAGAAGTTGGGATACAAAAGATTTATTTCGTTTTATTATTTTTATTGGGCCGGTAAGTAGCGTTTTTGATATAATCATTTTTATCGTAATGTGGAATATATTTGGTGCAAATATTCCTGAAATGCAATCCTTATTTCAAACGGGTTGGTTCGTAGTAGGGTTACTAACACAATTATTAATTGTGCATATGATTCGTACTCAACATATTCCTTTTCTACAAAGTACGGCTGCTAGACCTGTTTTGATACTTACAGGTTTAGTTATGATTATAGGGATTTCCCTTCCATTTACCAGGTTAAGTACCCAAATTGGCTTAACTCCACTTCCGTTGTATTATTTCCCGTGGTTATTTGGAATTTTAACAATATATGCTCTAGTTACTGAAATTATAAAGAAAATATACATCAGGAAGTTTAATCGATGGCTGTGAACTACTCGCCACTTAGCAAAGCTTGAAGTGGGAGCTTCTCAGTTCCACGATGAAAGCAACCTTTCGTCTCCCTGAGCGTTACTTCGGGGTGTTCCATCCCTAGATGTCCAACGCTTGGACGCTCTTTTGGTACGGTTGATATTTTACGCAGGAACCGAATGGCTTGGTTTTCGCACTCTATCTTCTTCCTGCAACCTCATATATCAAGTTATCAAAGAACTTCATATAGCTAGTTTATCAAAAGCTTTTGGCTATGCCAAACCGAAATTCCTCTCCCACCTACCGTTGGGCTACGCCCTTCACACGCTTGAGGAAGGAGAATTATTTCGGGGAATTCGTTAAAACTAAAACATTTTGTTGAAGTTCATTGTACGTTGAAAAGGCGGAGTCTCTTTGGAGACTTCGCCTTTTCGGTATATCATGAATTACAGGAATTACTAGTAGCCTCATAATATTTCCTCATATATTCATGCCTCTGTTTATCTCTTGAGAAACTTTGCACCAGAACCATATATACCCTAGAAACACATGTTTCCCTACAAGAAAGGTGAATTCATCTTCCACTTAACTTATTGGTGCTATGCACCTTCACACAAATTGAGGGGGAAGGTTTCTTGGCTAAAAATAATCTAGATAGTTTAATTTCTAATTGTTCCTGTATCTTTTATTTTAACGTGTGTATTCACACGTATTTTAGCTTTTGAAAAAGCGCGCAACCAATCTTCTTTTACCTTTTTCCATTCTTTATATTGAAAAGCTCTAGCGTGTAATGATAAACCAATTGGATCAATTTTATTTCTCTGCATATCCTGTAACATGCCTTGTAATTTTTTATTGAACTCTTCCTGGATTTCATGTTCCAATCTACCTATATTCTTATTACCATGTAAACGAGTTTTAGTTAAGTTTCCGTTGGTTTTTTCAATTAAGGATACATCCATACTTACATCTATATTAAAAATAAATTTACCTTTTTGGAAATCAACACTAATTTTTCTCTTTGCATTTTGTACGAAAACAGACGCATTTGGCTTTTTATCAGATTTTTTTGGAGAAAGAACAAGGTGTAGTATCATCCGACCTGTATTTTTTGACTTATTAATAAGGTTGAAAAACTTCACATCGGTTTTAGGAATCTTCGTTAAGTACTTTCCTTGATGATTTAAAAATGCAATTCCTACCGTATCAATTTCATTATTTGTTTTCTTGATAATGGGAACAGTTTGCGTCATTCCCTGTTCATTTTTTTCTCTCATTAATTGTTGAATTGTAGAAGAGACGGATTGATTATTTTGAATTGAAGACTCGATTACACCATTTATATAAGATGGAAGTGATGGCTTATCAGGCCTATTAACTTTAAACATATCTTCTGCCGGTCCATCAACAAGCACTACTTTAGCATTAATGGTAGCGTAAGGATCACGGTAAGATGAATCGAGCGCCTGTATCCAATTTTCTTCTTGTGCTAATTTATCCCCAATTAAAATAACTTCAGCTTTGGATGATGTCACATACCCTGTTAATTTCGTATCCATTTTGCTAAATCCATCATATATGGTTGACGCCTGAACCCAATGCTCTACAGTACTGCTTTGCTGTTTATGATGAAAGAGTGGTATGCTTGTGCCCACTTTTATGTTTCCATTAGAAGTACTATCTAAGCCGATTAAAAGGATTAAAGAAACTTTTTCAAGAGGAATTCTCTGACCACAACCAATTAAACATACACAACAGATTACAATCCATATCCATTTTCGAATCAAAGCTGTTTCCTCCTAGTAAACCAAGTAAAAACAATGCTGTAAGCGAAAAAGAAGATTGGTAATAGAATAAAGAAAAGGATATTTAAGATATCCATAAGAGAATATATAAATAAATATTGATCCACATCGGGATTTAGAAAAACGAATAAGCCGACTATTAAAAGCATAAAACCAACCAGCACCCAATTGCGAACGGTTTTTTGAAATAAAATGGTCACAGATTCGAAACTGAAAAATAAATACGGATATATTGTAGTGGAAAATACAATCAAATAGTAAGCGATATATAAAATTTCTAATCGTTCTATGAAAGAAAAACGAACTCCTTTTAACAGATGAAATACTGGCCAAATTACGTCTTTTATCCCCTCCGGACTAAAGTATATATAAGAAAGAATAGTCACATATAGATAGAAAAACATGGTTCCAGTATTCGCTATTAGTATTCCTTTTATGGCTTTTTGTTTTTTTTGTAAGAACGGATAAATAAAATATGCAATTTCTAAGCCCGCATAAGGAGTAATGGTTTCTTTTGTTGCCTTTACAATAGGGTATAAGCCATCTTTAAAAATAGGTAGTAGGTGTAAAGGATTGTAGTTACTCTTTAGTGAAAAAAGAAGAAATAGTGGCATCCAAGTAGTGAAGAAGAAAACAAGCATAGAATAACTAGTAAGAGCCCTTAACCCACTCAGGGCTAAAATAATAAAAGGCAATAGTAATAATATGGAGATTTGATAAGCAGGAGTGGAGGGGAATATCCACACTTTTATAATATCAGTTGCCTTTAATAAAGTATTAAAACCAGCAAAAAATAGATAAAAGGCATATAAAAGAAGAAAAATTGTTCCTAGCCATTTACCAAAGTATGCATTTAAGATCTGAGAGAAATTTTTGTTAGGATTTTTTTGTAACATTAATATAATAATTACGCCAATTATAGAAGTAATTATCCATCCCAGAATGATAGAAATCCAGCCGTCTGTACCAGCGGTAGTGGCAAGAGGGCTTGGCATAATTAGCATACCTGATGCTAGTTGCAGTGAATGAATGAAAACAATATATTCGAATGAAGTTATGTTTTGGAATTTAAGATTCCCCATGTGAACCACCTTCTTTTTTCTTTCTTTGTTTCGGCTGTCCTGTACTCGAGCGGGTGGTGATCATAGAAATTGGAAATCTTACAAAAGAATCTTTTAACTCTTGGAGACGAAATGGTGCAATTGGCAATCCATATGGTGAACCATAGGAAGTTAGTGAAACAAAATGAGCAAATAAGAGCATTAATCCACTAACAATACCTACAATTCCAAAAAAGTAGGCAAATAACATCATTGGAAAACGAATAAGCCGAATACAACTTGATAAATCATAATTAGAAACAACAAATGATGCAATGGCAGTAATAGACACGATAATAACCATAACATTACTCACAAGCCCTGCTTGAACAGCTGCTTGTCCAATTACAATACCTCCAACAATTCCAATGGTTTGTCCAATTGGTTGTGGTAGACGAATACCAGCTTCACGAAGCATTTCTAATGTGATTTCCATAATAAATGCTTCTAGTAAAGGCGAGAAAGGGACTTTAATTCTTGACGTTGCAATAGAAGTATATAGATCTAAAGGAATGATTTCAAAGTGGAATGAAACCATTGCAATATATATTGCGGGTAAAAATATAGCTATAATAAATCCTAAAAATCGTAATAAGCGAAAAGATGATGCAATCAGCCAATGTACATTATAATCATCGGGAGTCTGAAAAAATCCAATTAAATTCATTGGAACGATCATTGCACCAGGAGATCTATCAATTAACACTGCTACTTTACCATCAAGAATATGATTAGAAATAGCATCTGGGCGTTCACTTAAATAAGCCTGTGGAAAGGGAGTCCAATTTTGATCTTTTGTAAAGTTGGACAATTCTCCTACGCTCAATACTGTATCAGTTTTAATTTTACAGATTCTTGTCTCCACTTCCTGTACCACATCTTCGTTAGCTACATCGCCTAAGTAAAGTAAATATACAAAAGTAGTGGCCCGTTCTCCGATTGTCATTTTTTTAATTTTCAATTCAGTAGAAGGAATATATCGACGAATCAGACCTATGTTTTTAGTGACATTCTCAATAAACCCATCATGAGAACCTTTAATGGTAACTTCTGAAATAGGTTCCTGAATTGATCTTTCTGCCCATCCCTTTGTATTAATGAGAAGGGCTTTCTTTTCTCCTTCCATAAACAGTACACATTGTCCCTCAAGTAATCCTTCTTTAATTTCATTCCACGTATATACTATTTTGGTATGAGTAGCAATAATATTAGAATTAAATATTTGACTGTCTTCATTCACTTCTTGTAATAATGGTGTAACAACATTTCCTTTTAATGCAACACCATCTGTAAGGCCTTCAAAATAATATAGTAAAATATTCGTGTTTGTTTTTAATTGCAAAGGATGTTCAATCAAATCTGCACTAATATCAAAGATGTTATCTAATGTATTTTTAAGTTCTTTTAAGTTACTTGTTTGGATTTTTTCAATGGTTTTATCTGTCTTTGTTTCTAGGGTCTTTTCATTTAAGGACAAAATTGACACCTCTTTAATATATAACGATTAGTTGTAGTTATTATTTTTATATGTTTGAATTTTATTCACTAATTTAAACGGATTGAGATCAAGAATAACTAAAATTGAAGTACTATATTATAAATTCAATAATTGAGAGTAAAAAAGTAGATGTAATTTGTGTAGAAATCTAAGTATCAAGATAGAAGTGAAATTTGAATGATTATAATAAAAAAGAACCCTTGATAGGTTCTTTTTAATAGTTGGTAAATATGTTGTCAACAATAGATGGCGATAAAGGTAGTAATTTAGATGTCTTTATGTTACTCAGCTGAATTTTGTAGGAAGAATTATTTTTTCATACCTCAATGCTCAATAAAAAAGGACATTTCATTTATTTGGGTGTTTTAGTGTATTTGAATTTTGCACGCTAACAAATTTTGTTTAGGGACAAAATGTGAAGTTTTATTCTGAAATAACAGAAAGTTAATGCGGCAAAATTCCTATTGGTAATTTGGATAGGTATCAAATATTTCTTTGGCCTTATTTTCTTGATATGACCGTACGTTTATATGTTTCTAAGGGAAAGAAATATTTTCATTTTTATTACCATCTATTGTTTGATTAAGATGGTAACACGAAAATGAAACGTTTACAACCAGAAAATAAAGAAAAAATATTAAAATGCGACTTTTTTCGACAAATATTCCTATAAAGCGTTTTGTGTTTTGTAGGAATTAGAAATAACTAAATTAGTAATAATAGCTTAATATATTAAAGTGAGATTCAATGAATAAGAGTCCAAAGGCATGAATTTAAATGATAAAGTTATAATTTTCTTTTTTGAACTGTAAGTGTTTTACAAGTATAGTTAAACTTTAATCCAACTAGCATTTCTTCCTTTTGTCACTAGCTTAATATGGCCAAACAATTGCAAGGAATTCAAAGCCTTACTGATTGTACTCTCTGCTATGTCGGGATATGTGTTACGAATACACTCCTTAGTAAAGGGTTGTTTTTGTTTAAGGATAAAATCCTGAATTCTCTCCACTTTAGTATGCTTACATATAGAATCTAGAACTGTATTATGAAGATCTTTGTACGCCTCTAATATAATAGTTAAAAACGTTTTTAACCAAAAGCTACTATTATGTTCCTCGCAGTACCAATTTACCGAAGATTTATAAATCGAATTGTAATATTCAGATTCATTTTTCTTAATGTATTTATCCAGACATACATATTTTACAAATGTATTTCCACTCTTAATTAATAGCAATTGCATTAACATAAGTGCCAATCTGCCGTTACCCTGATTAAAAGGGACTATGCAATAAAAATTAAATATAAAACGAGCTATTAATAAAAGTGAATGATGGCCCTTACTAGAATTTAATGAGTTATATTGATCACATAATTGTTCCATTACTTGTGGAATAAGCTCATGTGGAAGAATGCGGTAACTATTTAAGTGCATTCCGTTTTCAGGAATACCTGGAATAGTAAACGGTTTTTCGCGCCATTTGGCACTGTCAGAGGTAATGTAATGTATTAATTGAAAATGTAATTCCTGTATAGTCTCTGGATTGATTAATAAATCACAGGAATTCTTATGTACAAAAGTAAGTGTTTGATAAAAACAAAAGATAGCATCTTCCGAAATATTTTGAGGTACTATATCATCTAAAATAAGTTCTTTTAATCTTTTATTTGGGACTTTTATATCTTCATAGGTAGTAGTAAAGTTTTTTATGTAATGAAGTGGTATGGTTTTTTCTAAGCTAGTAAATATATCAGGATTTTGTTCCTGATA